>JBAUHN010000263.1:0-3394 GCA_049680295.1 Sulfitobacter sp. | reverse complement strand
CGGATCTGTGGTGAGCTGCGAGAGGTTATAGTGGTTTGAAAATTGGCGTGCGTTTCGACGTTTTCGCTGACGAACTTTGGAAAGAGAAAGGTAGACGGCCCAGGCATGGCGGCAATGTTCAAGCTGCCCGCCTCTGCCGACTGGAGGCTTTTCATTGTCTTCGAAACTGTGTTCATCCTATCAAGGATGCCTTGTGCTTCAACTAACAGATACTGTGCTTCTTGAACTGGGATAAGACGGCGACCGCGGCGCTCGAATAGTGTTAGATCAAGGGCTTTTTCCAAATTCTTGATCGCCAAACTGATCGCGGGCTGGGTGCGGCCCAGCTGTCTGGCGGCTTGAGAAATCGAGCCTGTTTCCATGACCTCGCGAAATACGGTGAGTTGCATAACATTCATGACTTCATCCATAAGGAAAACTATTGAATAGTGAAAGATAATAAATTTGTCTTAATGTGAAAAATACGTACCCTGAGACGTGGAAAATTCGGATTAACCGAATCTCGTTTTCATCAACTGGGAGACTCTCATGAAATTTACAAAAACACTTGCCGGCATCGCACTCGCCAGCTCGCTCGCCTTGCCAGCGATGGCTCAAGATCCAACATTTTTCCGGATTGGCACCGGCGGTGCCGGCGGAACCTACTTCCCGATCGGCGGTACAATCGCCAACGGTATCTCCTCTCCTCCCGGTTCGCGGGCCTGCGACAAGGGTGGTCAATGTGGCGTACCCGGGCTGATCGCGATTGCACAATCGACAACGGCATCCGTTTTCAACAATGCTGCGGTTCAGAATGGCGAACTTGAGGCCGGCCTGGCAGGGGCGTATTCCACCCGTGACATGTATCTTGGCACCGGTAAGTTTGAAGGTAAACCCCACCCGAAACTGCGCATTGTCGCGAACCTCTTTCCAGAAGATTTGCATCTGGTCCTGCCGAAAGGTGCATCAATCAACGACTTGAGCGATCTGGCTGGTAAGCGTGTTGGTATCGCGCAGGCTGGTTCGGGTACGCAAGTAGCCGTTTTGCAAATGCTCGAGGCTTGGGGCGTGAACCGTGACAACATGGAAGAGGCCGAGCTGAATAACAGCCAGTCCGCTGAACGCCTCGCCGATGGCCAGATCGATGCATATTTTTATGCAGCGGGCTGGCCCGTTGCTGCGATGGTACAGCTGTCGTCGACCAAAGGCATGAATCTGCATTCATTCACTGAAGAAGACCTTACTAAGATCAACGAGATTGTTCCAACTTACATCCCGTCCAAAATTCCGGGTGGCGTGTACGAGGGTATCGACACTGATACGTTGACCCCAGCGGTTTCTGCCATGTTGGTCGTATCGTCAGATTTGTCCGAAGATCTGGTCTACGAATTGACGAAAGCGTTGTGGAACGACAATACGCGCAAGCTGCTCGACAACGGTCACGCAAAAGGCAAGCAGATCACGATCGAAACCGCACTTGACGGTGTTGAGGCCATGGGTGTGCCACTGCATCCTGGCGCAGAAAAATTCTACAAAGAAGCGGGTCTTCTGAAGTAATAATTGCCTTTTTGTAGGTCTAGGAAAACAGCGCGTGCCTCCAATTGGGGGCACCGCAATTTCTAAATGCGCGTAGCGTAAGCCAAAGGGACCTTTCGCATGTCTGAAACCAATCGAACTGACAACCATGAATTGACAGCCGAAGAACTGGCCGCGATTGAAGAGAAGTTTGATGAAGGGTCGGCTACCCGTGCGGTTGGCCCGACGACCGGACAAATTTTGCGCGCAATTGCCCTTGTTTTTGCGATTTATCACTTCTTAACAGCTGGTTTTGGCTTGCCAGCCGATCATTGGCATATGGGTTGGCATCTGTCCGGCCTTTTCATCCTCACTTACGCGTTCTTTCCAGTTATTGGGGCGAAAAGCCTATTCGCACAAAAGGCGAGTGCGTTCCGAATTGGCAACATTCCTCTCTACGATCTGGTCTTTATGATCCTCGGCGTCATGTCGGCTCTTTATGTGGGTTTCGCATGGCGTGGCGTGCCCATGCTCGGGATCGAAGAGCAGACGTTCAGAATGGGAAACCCCAACAGCTATGACCTGTTCTTTGGTGTCGTTATTATCTTACTGGTCCTCGACATTGCGCGACGTACCCTGGGATGGGTCCTGCCACTGATCATCAGTATTTTCATTTGTTATGCTTTGTTGGGCCAATATTTCCCAGGTCTGTTGAAGCACCCTGGCGTCAATTTCCGCACTTTCGTCTCCTCGATGTACTTTCCTCAAGAAGGTATCTTTGGCGTCACCCTCTGGGTTGTCTCAACAATAGTGTTTCATTTCGTTCTGTTTGGGGTCATTGCGCAGCGTACCGGTCTTGGACAGTTATTCATTGATAACGCAACCATTCTGGCTGGTCGATATACAGGCGGGCCTGCCAAGGTTTCTGTCATCTCATCGGCTTTCTTCGGCACTATTTCTGGCTCCTCAGTGGCCAACACCGTCTCTACTGGTGCACTTACGATCCCAAACATGAAGCGTTTGGGGTATCCCGGCCACTTTGCAGGAGGGGTAGAAGCGGCCTCCTCAGCTGGCGGTCAAATCACGCCGCCGATCATGGGGGCTGCCGCCTTCATTATGGCAGAGTTTCTGGAGTTGCCCTACACGACCATCATAATTGCAGCAATTTTTCCTGCGTTGCTGCACTATGTAGGCGTGTTTACCGTCGTTCATCTGATGGCACGTAAGCTAAGCCTCAAAGGCCTGACAAAAGAACAGCTTCCCAAGCTGAAAGCGGTCTGGCGTGAGGGCTGGGCCAACATTGTCCCTCTCATCGGATTGCTTGTTGTATTGTTCGCTGGCTACACGCCCTACATGTCGGCCTTTTGTGGCATTTCACTAGCGATCATTGCAGGTATGTCGCGCCTCAAAGAGCCGCCTACCTTAGTCTATGCAATCGCGTTCATTGCATTTGTTGTTTGGAAGTATTTGGGAGGTGGGTTCGAGTTACCTATGGCGATGACCCTTTGCATCATTGCTTCTATTGCCACGCTCAACCCGCAAGAGCGTACGAAAATTCCCGAAATGGCAGCCTCGGTTGAGCTTGCTGTCAAATATGCGCTTGCTGTTGGGGCAGCTTCCGCCGCTGTGGGCATCGTTGTTGGCGTCATCAATACAACCGGGGTCGGTTTTCGTATCGGGTTTATGGTTACTCAAGGGGCTGGTAATCTTGCCTCTGACTTGTTTGGTTTCTTGTCGCTTGGCGGCATCGTTGAGTGGTTTACAGTGCAAGACTTGCAACTGTTCATCTCGCTCGTCTTCATTGCGATCGCCGGTATCCTCATGGGGGCGGGTATTCCTACAACCGCGCTCTACATCATGCTTGTATCTGTCGCGCAACCAGCACTTGCACAGCTTGGCG
>JBAUHN010000262.1:0-4362 GCA_049680295.1 Sulfitobacter sp. | reverse complement strand
GAAAGAGGCAGAGGAACCGAGGGACGACATGATCGGACTTGAACATTATCTGACAGTGGCGGCGACGCTGTTTGTCATTGGCATCTTCGGGCTTTTCCTGAACCGTAAGAATATCATCATCCTGTTGATGAGCATCGAATTGATGCTTCTGGCAGTGAATATCAATCTGGTGGCGTTCTCAAGTTTCCTTGGTGACCTCGTGGGGCAGGTGTTTACCCTTTTCGTGCTGACGGTTGCCGCCGCAGAAGCGGCGATTGGTCTGGCCATTCTGGTTTGTTTCTTCCGTAATCGCGGCACCATTGCTGTTGAAGACGTCAATGTGATGAAGGGCTGAACACATGGAAACCATCCTCCTATTTGCCCCTCTGGTTGGCGCGCTGATTTGTGGCTTTGGCTGGAAATTCATCGGCGAAGCGGCCGCGATGTGGGTCGCCACCGGTTTGCTGTTTGTCTCGGCCATCCTGTCTTGGCTGACCTTCCTTGGCTTTGATGGGGTGACCGAACATATTCAGGTTCTGCGCTGGATCGAAAGTGGCACGCTTTCCACCGATTGGGGCATCCGCATGGACCGGCTGACGGCAATCATGCTGATTGTGATCACCACGGTTTCCAGCCTCGTGCATCTTTATTCGTTCGGCTACATGGACAAAGATCCACAGTGGAAAGAGACCGAGAGCTATAAGCCCCGCTTTTTCGCATACCTTTCGTTTTTCACCTTTGCGATGCTGATGCTGGTGACGTCTGACAACCTTGTGCAGATGTTCTTTGGCTGGGAAGGCGTCGGCGTGGCCTCATACCTGTTGATCGGGTTTTACTATCGCAAGCCTTCCGCCAATGCGGCGGCAATCAAGGCGTTTGTGGTCAACCGGGTCGGTGATTTCGGCTTTGCGCTGGGGATATTCGCGCTGTTCTACCTGACCGACAGCATTCGGTTTGACGACATTTTTGCCGCGGTTCCAGATCTGGCGGAAACGCAGTTGACGTTTTTGTGGACCGACTGGAACGCCGCCAATCTGATCGCGTTTTTGCTGTTTATCGGTGCGGCGGGTAAGTCGGCGCAATTGTTCTTGCACACTTGGTTGCCCGACGCGATGGAAGGCCCGACGCCGGTGTCGGCGCTGATCCATGCGGCGACCATGGTAACAGCGGGCGTCTTTCTGGTCTGCCGCATGTCGCCGTTGATGGAATTCGCCCCGGAGGCGATGGCATTTGTCACCTTTATCGGCGCCACAACCGCGTTTTTTGCTGCGACTGTGGGTCTGGTACAGACCGATATCAAACGGGTGATCGCCTATTCGACCTGTAGCCAGCTGGGCTATATGTTCGTGGCAGCGGGTGTTGGCATGTATTCGGCTGCGATGTTCCATTTGCTGACGCATGCATTTTTCAAAGCGTTGCTGTTTCTTGGTGCAGGCTCTGTCATTCATGCGATGCACCACGAACAGGACATGACCAACTACGGCGGCCTGCGCAAAAAGATCCCCTATACCTTTGCGGCGATGATGATCGGTACGCTGGCCATCACCGGTGTCGGCATTCCACTGACCCATATCGGGTTCGCCGGGTTCCTCAGCAAGGACGCAATCATCGAAAGCGCCTTTGCAGGTGGGACGGCCTATGCATTCTGGGCGCTGGTTGTGGCGGCTGCGATGACGTCGTTTTACAGCTGGCGGCTGATGTTCCTGACGTTTTATGGCACGCCACGCGGTGACAAGCACACGCACGAGCATGCCCATGAAAGCCCGATGACAATGCTGATCCCCTTGGGGGTTCTGAGCCTGGGTGCGGTTCTGGCGGGCATGGTCTGGTTCAGCAATTTCTTTGGCCATACGGACGAGGTGGCAGAATTTTACGGCATTCCTTTGCAAGGTGAAGTGCAGGCCGAGGCCGGGCATGGTGCTGATGCCGAAGCCGCCCCCGCGGATGAAGGTCATGCGGACGACACCCATGCGACCGAAGGCGAACATCACGCAGCCTTTGGCGGCGCGCCGGGACAGGGTGCGATCTATATGGCGCCGGACAATACCGTGCTGGATGACGCACATGGCGTGCCAAACTGGGTCAAGCTCAGCCCCTTTATCGCGATGCTGGCAGGGTTCCTGATGGCCTATTGGTTCTACATCAAAAACCCGAGCCTGCCGGGGCGACTGGCCGAAAACCAGCGACCGCTCTATCTGTTTTTCAAGAACAAGTGGTACTTTGATGAGCTGTACAACGTGATCTTTGTTGGCCCGGCCAAGGGTATCGGACGCTTCTTGTGGAAACGCGGCGATGGCAATGTCATCGACGGCAGCCTGAACGGTGTGGCGATGGGCATCATTCCCTTCTTTACCCGCCTCGCGGGGCGCGCACAGTCCGGCTACATCTTTACCTATGCCTTCGCGATGGTAATCGGTATTGCGGTCTTTGTAACCTGGATGACGATGAGCGGAGGAGGCCACTGATGGACAATCTTCTTTCAATCGTGACCTTTATCCCAGCGGCAGCAGCCCTGATTCTGGTGATCTTTCTGCGCGGCGATGATGAGGCAGCCAACCGCAATGCCAAATGGCTGGCGATGATCGCGACAACTGCGACGTTTCTGATATCCCTGTTTATCCTGTCTGAATTTGACCCCGCAAATACCGAGCTTCAGCTGAAAGAAGAAGCGGTATGGCTGATGGGGCTTCAGTATAAAATGGGCGTCGACGGCATCAGCGTTTTGTTCGTGATGCTGACCACCTTCATGATGCCTTTGGTGATTGCGGCCAGCTGGAATGTGAACACCCGCGTCAAGGAATACATGATCGCCTTCCTGATGCTGGAAACGCTGATGCTGGGTGTGTTCATGGCGCTGGATCTGGTGCTGTTCTATCTGTTCTTTGAGGCAGGTCTGATCCCGATGTTTCTGATTATCGGCATCTGGGGCGGCGCCAATCGCATCTACGCCAGCTTTAAGTTTTTCCTTTATACCTTCCTCGGCTCGGTTCTGATGCTGGTGGCGATGGTGGGCATGTTTGCCGATGCCGGCACCACCGATATTGAAGCCCTGCTGAAACATGAATTTGCGTTTGAGACCTTCAGCATCCTGGGCATTCAGATTGTCGGCGGATTGCAAACGCTGCTGTTTTTGGCGTTCTTTGCCAGTTTCGCCGTTAAAATGCCGATGTGGCCGGTGCACACCTGGTTGCCTGATGCCCACGTGCAGGCGCCCACTGCCGGGTCTGTGGTTCTGGCCGCGATCCTTTTGAAAATGGGGGGGTATGGATTCCTGCGATTTTCATTGCCGATGTTCCCGGTGGGCGCAGAGGTGATGACGCCGCTGGTCTTGTGGATGTCAGCGATTGCGATTGTCTATACGTCGCTGGTAGCACTTGTGCAGGACGACATGAAAAAGCTGATTGCCTATTCGTCCGTCGCCCACATGGGCTTTGTCACCATGGGGATTTTCGCGGCCAACCAACAAGGTGTGGATGGCGCGATTTTCCAGATGATCAGCCACGGCTTTATCTCGGGCGCGTTGTTCCTATGCGTCGGTGTGATCTATGACCGGATGCACACACGCGAGATTGACGCCTATGGTGGGCTGGTCAACAGGATGCCAGCCTATGCGATGATCTTTATGCTGTTTACCATGGCCAATGTCGGTCTGCCTGGCACCTCTGGTTTCGTCGGCGAATTCCTGACGCTTGTCGGCATATTCCAGGTCAACACCTGGGTGGCGGCCGTGGCCACATCGGGTGTGATCCTGTCTGCGGCTTATGCTTTGTGGCTCTACCGTCGCGTGGTGATGGGCGATCTGATCAAGGAAAGCCTGCGCACGATCACTGACATGACGGGACGCGAGCGCGCGATCTTTGCGCCGCTGGTGGTGATGACGCTGCTGCTGGGGGTCTACCCGGCGCTGGTGCTGGACATCATTGGGCCGTCGGTTGCCGCATTGGTGGGAAATTATGATACGGCGCTGTCCGCGGCTGAGACCGCAACACAGCACGCCGCCAACTAAAGGGTCCGAGCAATGTCGAACGATATATACCTGATTTTGCCGGAAATTCTGATTTCGGTCTTCGCGATGCTGGCGCTTTTAGTCGGCGCCTATTTCGGACAGGACAGGTTGGCACGGATGCTGTTGTGGCTGACGGCTGCGGTGCTGGCTGTGGTCGCCGTTATTGTCAGCACCGGCGCTGAAAGCACGATAACCGCCTTCAATGGCATGTTTGTCAGCGACGGTTTTGCGCGCTTTGCCAAGGTTATTATTTTGCTGTCTGCGGCGGCCGTTCTGGTGATGAGCGAAAGTTACATGACCAAACGCGGGTTGTTGCGGTTTGAATATCCTTTGCTCGTTGCCCTTAGTGCCGTGGGCATGATGGTGATGGTCAGTGC
>JBAUHN010000261.1:0-1573 GCA_049680295.1 Sulfitobacter sp. | reverse complement strand
CACATCGATTGAAACAGCAGTAGAGAACAGCGCTGTCAGCCGAACCCATGTCATTTGCGCGACCTGTGGCTCAGAAAATGTCCGTGCAGATGCTTACGCATCTTGGGACGCAGACACAGGTGAGTGGATTCTTCATTCCATCTATGACGAGAAAGCCTGCGAAGTCTGCGAGACAAGCACATCTCTGTTGGAAGTTGACGAAGCCACAGGTTTGGAAGTGCAGGCTTTTGGCATGATTTACTGCGATGACGGCGCGCGTTTGGTGCAGGGCCGCGAGGAGCCAGAATTTTACGACCTTATCGTCAAAACGATGGCGGTTGCGGGGGGTGAAATCCTCACCCTGCATGAGTTCGACGACATGAACCGCCCCGAGGTCGAGAAATGCCTCGCGGATATGGCGATGCTTTATCCATCGGCCCCAGTGAGCTGTTTCTTTGGTGATCTGGTCGCATCAGATCGCACCAACCTGCCTGCATAAAGGCCTTTCAGCTTTCAAGGCCTTGGGGGCTTCGCCCCCCGCGCCCGCAAAGCAAATAGACGGGGCCGGGTCCTCGGCTGGCGCCTGCGGGCCGCACCACTCCCCGTCGATTTGCATTGCAGTTGCACCCCCCACCCTCGCCGGGAGCAGGTTTTGGAGCCGGCGCCCTTGCGGGCTCTGCTCAAAACCAACCTGATTTTTTAAGGAGGCCACAAATGGCTAAGTCAAAATTTGATGTCTACGACCACGTCACGGATCAAATTGTCACCCAAATTGCAGACGGAACTCCGCCTTGGCGCAAGCCGTGGACCGGTGGCGCGGCAGGTGCGGCCATGCCGTTGCGCTGGAACGGCGAAAGCTATCGCGGCATTAATATCCTAATGCTCTGGGCTGTGGCCGCCGAGCGCGGGTTTGCGTCCAACCGGTGGCTGACTTATCGGCAGGCCCAAGATTTGGGTGGGCAAGTTACTAAAGGCCAAAAATCCGCAACGGTGGTCAAATATGGCACCTTTGACAGTGCCAAAAACAACCCCAATGGTCCAACCGATCCAAACACGTCACCGACGGAAGGTAAAAAGATCGGATACTGCCGTGCCTACCGTGTGTTCAACGCCGACCAGATCGAAGGACTTGACGCGGCTTTTTATGTCAAACCCGAACCGCCACGCGATCTCGGTACAAAAGCTGATCCCGACCTTGATGCCTTCTTTGTGGCCACGGGCGCAAAGATCGAGACCAGCGCCGAGCCGCGCGCCTACTACAATATCACGCGGGACAAGATACACATGCCACCGATTGAGACCTTTCACGAGGCGGCGCGATACTACGGCGTGCAAGGCCATGAGCTTGTCCATAATGCCGATGTTTGGATTATGCCGCGCCGATCCTCATGACCTATTGTTCAGCGGGAAGAGCGGCGCGGCAAGTCGGCATAATTCAGAGCGCTTCCAGGAAGGCGAGCAGTTCATCTCCTGGTCGATAGCGTCCGCCTGTGCTGTCGATCGGCTTTGTCAGCGCCATCGCACGTTCCTTCAGTTCGATATCGGCATGGATATAAACCTGCGTCGTCTCAATCGATTCATGGCCTAGCCAGAG
>JBAUHN010000260.1:0-13289 GCA_049680295.1 Sulfitobacter sp. | reverse complement strand
TCTTCTGACACTGCCCTAGCCTCAATATTGACCTGTAAATCTCGTGGAAGACTGGCCTGCGAAGTTATCATCTGACAAGCGATTTGTTGAAATTACGCCCATGAAGTGAAATTTTGGCAGGCGTATTGGCCCAATTGCTAGGAGTATTGGCCAACAATATCCTGCCCCTAGACAACCCCGGAATTCGAAATACCTTGCCAAGAGCAATTACCGAGGCTTGGGGTGTTCGGCAAATCCTACCATTTGTAGAAATAATCAACCGGAATTTCCGCTTCCAACACTTGGTCTTGGACAGAGGGTTGGTTTCAGTAGACCGCGAAATTGCTCAATGAAGGCAGCCGGTTCCTTCGTCCAAAGTCAAATCCGATGAAAACTAAAGCAAAGTTGAAATTTTCAATCCGAAAAAATCCATGACTTGCTTGCAAAAATATTGGAAAATTTTCTGTCTAATGCGCTAAAATAACTCGATATATTCGAAAACCGACTACTATGAGTTGTTTTGCGGATCGAAAATTTCACGTTTTTTGTTTGTCAGACGGCATATGCCCGTGTTGTTCTTACTTAATTTTTTTGGCTGCCAGTATCTTTCGAAATCATGAGCGGAGCAACTTGATTGGGTTCGAAGTGTGCTTGTCTCATTTGTGTGTAACTAGCTGAAAACCAACACCGAAGGACTGATTGTCTGAAATGACGTCAACGTAACGTGTGAATTAATATGAAGACGAATTGCATGCTTGTTCAACAAACGAAGGTCTATAGTTGCGGCTTTCTGAAAATGAAACTTAGGACTTGGTAGGGTGGTCAACGACACCATCAAACCAAGCCTGAAGCACGGGGATCAATTTGCATCCCTTAACGGTCAAAGGCGTGGAATTGTCGGGGAGATGCTGGGCCAGGGCGGACAAGGCGCGGTTTTCAGAGCTAATTTCGGGACCGGTGTTTATGCGATCAAGTGGTATCACAACCACTACATCGAAATAGACGCTAATCTCAAAGACCGACTGGAGCGCGCAATCGCCCGGGGCGCACCGGATCATCGGTTCTTATGGCCGTTGGAGTTGGTCTTTCAGCCGGAGCACCCAATGAGCTACGGCTACGTAATGGGTCTTCGTCCAAACGAATTTCGAAGCATACGCGAACTTTTGGCACCGCCGCCAAATCGGATCGACCTGAGCCTTGAAAAACGTTTCTTTGTTTGCTGGCAAATTGCGGACAGCTTTTTGAGCATGCATGCAAATGGCTTTTGCTATCAGGACATCAATTTCGGTAACTTCTTTATCCACCCGTCAACAGGTCAGGTGATGATCTGTGACAATGACAACGTAAATGTTGATGGTGGCGAGGCCAGCGTTTACGGCACGCGGAAATTCATGGCCCCCGAAGTCGTCAGGCGCGAAGCAACGCCCAACAGCCG
Source organism: Sulfitobacter sp. (assembly GCA_049680295.1). GTDB lineage: Bacteria > Pseudomonadota > Alphaproteobacteria > Rhodobacterales > Rhodobacteraceae > JBAUHN01. The sequence continues at coordinate 11,875 of JBAUHN010000260.1, read as the reverse complement.
GACCGACTTATACTCGATGGCGGTCTTGTTTTTCTATGTCTTAATCGGATGGCACCCGCTTGACGGCAAACGCGAGGCGAACGCCCAGATTTTGACCCCGGATATTGAACAGGCACTTTACGGCACGGATCCGTTGTTCATTTTCGATGTTGACGATGACGCGAACGGGCCAGTTTCACCTTTGCATGACATGCTGGTGTGCAGGTGGAACACATTACCGGCTACGCTGAGGGACTTGTTTCAACGGGCGTTTGGAAAGGGCCTGCACAACCCCAACGAAAGAGTGATCGAGAAAGATTGGTTGAAAGCATTTGATGCCTGCCAAAGAGCGGTCTTCCATTGCCAAGATTGTCGGTTCGAACATGTGTTCGCGCCTGAATTCGGTAAAAGGGCTCAATTCGCCTGCGCCTATTGCAGTGAGCAGATCAATGTTCCCGCAACGTTCAGGTTTGGCAACAAATGCATCGCGCTGACAATTGACAGCGTTATCGCGCAGACCGACCTGGGCAACCCAAATGCAAACCGCTGGGAGAGCGTTGCTGTCGTTGTAGCGCATCCCACGAAACCCGATGTATTGGGGCTGCGCAATACCACAGCAGATCCATGGCGCGTTGAAAGTGCGGATGGAACAGTGACATTGGTGTCACCCGGCAAGACGGTGTTGTTGGCGGACAAACTGCAGATCGAGATTGGCCAGCGCCGCGGCAGGGTTCATGCCCCGGGTGGTCTGAGCAGCCTCAAGCCTTCGGAAGCGGAGGTGGCAGATGTCGGGTGATCAGTGGATTGTGGGTTCTGCTTCGGTGATTGGGCCTGCGCATATCCGGCGCAATATGCCGAACCAAGATGCTGTTTTGGTGCAACCTGGCAATCTGGCTTGGGCTCCTGTTGTGGTTGGTGCGGTGTCTGATGGTCATGGCGCGGCGGCACATTTCCGATCTGACCGTGGGGCGCAGATGGCGGTTCAATCTGCGATTTCTGCATTAGAGTGGGGTACAGATGATTCCGAAGAAATTGATCTGGCTGACCTTAGTCTCACCCTGGCCGAAGGGTGGCGGCAAAAGGTCGCTGAAGATATTCAGCGGTTCCCATTCGAACAGAAAGTCGCGCATCCGGTACACCCTTACGGCGCGACCATACTGGCGATGCTGGCTGATCGGGAACAGGTTTGTCTAGTGCAGTTGGGGGATGGTGACATCCTTTTGGGATATGCAGACGGACGCATCACCCGTCCGATCCCCGCCGCTGAGGGATTGGTGGGAGAGCAGACCTATTCGCTCTGTCAGGAGAAATCAGAACAATACATCGATACGTGGTTCGCACATCGCAACTGGGATGAAGAGCTTCCTGATTTCGTGTTGATGGCAACAGACGGGGTTTCAAAGAGCCTCGTTTCCGAAGACGCATTTATGGACCTTGCCGCGCAATACCGCGCCCGCTGCGGCTCAGGTGCGGATGTCTTTGCACAGACCATTCAGGCTTTGCCCGAATGGCTTGAAAACCTAACAGTCCGCGGATCTGGCGATGATGCCAGCATGGTAATTGCCGTCAGGCAGACAGCGACAGGAGACGAATAATGTCCAATCCCGACCCCCGCAGAGAGGCCCCAACGCCACGCGATTACGAAGAAGCGACATTCAGTGAATTGGTCCCGTTCCGGTCGACACAGATCAATGTTCTCAAAAGCCCGCTGTTGTGGGTGATCGGGGGCACGGGTGTCATGATCCTGGTCCTCTACAACTCATTTGGCGAATTCTTCAGTACAGGCGGCGACCTCAAGACGTTCTTGTTCTTTGGTCTGGTCACTATTGGCTATATTCTGCTGACCATTCTCGCCCTTATCTATGTCTATGCGCGGACGGACCGGCCATTCTGGCATTTTATTGTGCCCGCTGTTTTTGTCTATGCGGCTTTGATGACCCCATTGGGGGCGCCCTATTTTACCATTTTCCGCGGATGGCTGGACCCACAATGGGTGAATGGCAATTCGTTCATGTCGCATTTCATCTACATGTTTTTTGCCGCCGGCTTGATGGAAGAATTGATGAAGAACACAACGACGCTTTTGGGCGCAGTCTTGTTCGTGAAATACGCAAGCCTTCGTCAGAACAATGCAGGGGTGTTTGATATTCTCGCGATCCGCGGACCATTGGATGGTTTGTTGATGGGCGTCGTTGGCGGGGCAATGTTCATCTTTGTTGAAACCGGATTCCAGTATTTTCCAAAACAGTTTGCGCAACAGGCCACCGCTGAAAACCTGTTAAGCGGTTTGATGCTCCTGCTGCCTCGAACAATTTCGGGGATGGTCGGGCACATGGGCTGGGCTGGTATCCTGGGTTACTTTATCGGTTTGTGGGTTCTGCGGCCATCAACCTGGAAATACATGCTATATGCCTGGATTGTGGTCTCGGGCCTGCATGCGATGTGGAACAGTCAGTCATTTGTGCCACTTTTTGGAATTGCGTCTGTCGGTGCGACGACAGTTTTGCTGGTTGCCTGCCTGTTGAAGGCGCGCCAGATCAGCACAACTGTTGGCGCGACACGCAATGATTATGGGTCGATTGTGATCATGCCGGGGGATCGCCCAACGTCCCAGTTGTTGCCTCTGACATCTGCCCCAACTTCAGCCGTGGTCGGGAACCAAGCAGGCCCGCAACCCGGCGCATTCCTTGTGATGGGCGATGCTCGGGTGCGGGCCTTTGCTGGCGAAGCAGTGGATTTCGGACCACTGGCGGATCAAGGCCAACAACCATCTGATCTATCAGCTGAGGTGACGCGCCACCCTACCCGTGCCGATGTCATTGGGCTGAAAAACACCGGCGCGCGCAAATGGACTGCCATCCTTCGCGATGGAAAACGTATGGAGCTGGAAACCGGGCGCAACATCCGCCTGGCCGCCGGGGTTCAGATCGACTTTGGTGCCGGACCGATCGCAACGGTGGAGGTGGTTTGACTGTGTCGGATGAAACAGACCGCATGCCGTTGCCGGAAGCGCATGTCGCGCGGCGTCAGCTTCAGATGGTTCTCCTTTTGGATTCTTCCGGTTCAATGGCCGGAGAAAAGATCGCTTCTCTGAATTATGCAATCCGCTCGGCGTTGTCGGAACTGCGTCAGGTCGCCTCGGAAAATCCCGAAGTAGACATGCGGTTGAGTGCGGTCCGTTTCGCAGACGAAGCCACCTGGCATATTGAGGAACCAACGCCAGTGGACGAAATCGAATGGGAAGACATTTCGGCGGGCGGCGAAACGGCGATGGGTCAGGCGCTGGCGCTGGTTGCCGGCATGTTCAACAGCGAACGGTTCTCGGGTCGGCAGTTGCCCCCCGTCGTTTTGTTGGTAACGGATGGGTTCGCCACCGATGATTTTGGCTCGGCTTTTGCCGCGTTTCTGGAGAACCCGGCTGCGGCACACGCGACCCGGCTTGCCATTGCCATTGGCGATACAGCGGATATCGAAACCCTTGAAAGTTTTGTCGATCGAGAGAATTCGGGCATTGCGCCCTTGCAGGCGCGCAATGCGCCGGAACTGGTGCGGTATATCAAATGGGCTACCACAGCTCCAGTCAAGGCAACCTCATCGCCAACAAACGCCCCGAAAAGGACCGAAAGTTTGGCGCTGGAGGCCAATCAATTGCAACACGATGACAGCGCCATAGTTTGGTGACAAAGAGGAACGGCTTTGATGGAAACGAACCAATACGATACAATTGCAAGCCTCTTGAAAGAAGCGCAACGTCGCTTTGGGGATGACACATTTCGCAATACCCGCCGCTTGAAGGGGCTGCTGGCCGATCACCTTTTTGATAAGGTGAACGAGATCAACATCGTGATTTCGGCTATTGAAGACGGAGTGCCAGCCGAGCTGAGCAGTACTGATCCGCAAAGCATGGACATCGCAATCAATCGGATTTGCGAAAAGCTGGAAGCGAACCGTGGCATCCGTGGTGACATCTCGCGCAGCGCTGTGATGGCGATTGCCTACAGCATGGACTTGTCAGATCTGCCGTCCTCTCAGGTGCGTTCAATTAGCAAGACGTCTGCCGCTCAAAAGCAAACGTCGGAGCCGCCGCAGGCAGTCTCATCGGATGGTGAGGATGACTGGGTCGGTCTCTCCGAGGCTGTGAATTCGCAGCGTGCTTCGACGCAAGAGACAGGCAATACTGCGAAAACCCAGCAAGCCGCGACAGATTGGATGGCAAAACTAAAACAGGGACCGATGATGTGGCTTGGTCTTGGTGCAATGGCGGTTGTCGCATTCTTGGCCTTCGGCGGAGATGATACGCCCCCACAAAAGCCGCAGCCAGAACCCCAGCCTCAACCAGAACCCCAACCGCAGCCTCAACCTCAACCCCAACCGCAGCCTCAACCCCAACCGCAGCCTCAACCACAACCTCAACCACAACCTCAACCAAAGCCGCAACCTTTCCAACAGCAGAGTTTCTTTCTTGCGGATGACAATGGGTTGCTCTGGAACTACTCAGCCGCGCACAGTGACCAAAATACAGGGATTATTGGCATGCAGGCGCAAAGCCCGCAGGGCCTTCTGACCATGCTACTGCTCATGAACCCGCAAACTGGCGGTTTCGCCTACAAAATAATGCAAAACAACACGGAAATTGGCGAAGGTACAGCGACCGCAACGGATCAAACTCACTTCAGTTATGTTTACAGAGGATACAACGGTGGCGGTGGAAACGGCCGCCTCCATCTCAATCACATGCCGTCATAGCCATGCCGACCTCGAACCAGAACCGATGATGGCCACAATTCAGACAAAGGCGGATGTCCCACCAAAAAGACCAAGTTGCACCACCCAAGAAAAGGATACTGCACGAAATCTCGACACATTAAACCAAGGAGACACAAAGATGAGAAAGACAATCACAGCAGCAATGTTTTTTACCGGCCTAGCGGCAGCCCCAGCTTCGGCTGCGTGTCTGTACCAGGGTGTATATTACGAACACGGATCAACGATCTGCTTTGATGGTTGGTTTCAAGAATGTACGGTGGCCGACTATTGGAGCGCAATTGGCATTTGTCATGCCTCAGACGTAAAGCAACCGATAGCGCAGTTGCTGGTGCCCGAAGAAAAAACGCTTGTCGCCATGATCCTCGGCAATAAGCAACAGCCAACATACTCAAAACCGATCGGCAATTGAAAGATTACGTGTGATCTAGGCGGTCCAAGGCCGCTCAAAACCTGCCATCGGTACGGCGCAAAAGCCGACCAATTGGTGCCGCCATTTCGGGTGTGAAACCCTCAATCAGCAACCGCGTACCATTGTGGACGCGCTTGTCGGGCCGTGACGGCCTGACACGCCAATGCGAAGGTGCAAGGTGTTGGGCGGGTGCAATTTCTTTCGATTGGGGCGCATAAAAAACGCCTTTTCACAGGGCGCTAAGAAAGAGGAGTTCATGAATAATGCGCATCGACGTCGGAACCTTTCTCAAACGCAGCGCTTTGGCTATCGCATCTACGTTTCTGCCAGGTATTGAAGCACATGCGCAGCAACAATTCCTCGGTCAATGGTACTGCGAATTCAGTTATACTGAATACAACAACAGCGGAAAAAGATCCTCAGGATTCACCATGGTCTTTGGAACTGTAATTCAGTCCGATGGAAGTTTCTATGCCGAAGGACAAGAACAGAGCATCATGGGCAACCAGCCTTTTCAGGCTCAAGGCCGCTGGTTTATCGAAAATGGATCAAGAGGGCCGTTGTTCAATGCCAGAGGGCAAAGAAGCGGACCAAGTGGCATTTCGCCGTTTGGATACATTGGTTTCCTCGGCCCAGACAATCGCGTTTTATATCACAACCAGGATATACCCAATCCCCAGACCGGCCGCATCATGAGCCGTAGTTCAACCGAGTGTACAAGGACGGGCTGACCGGAAAATGACTGTTCGCCGAGCTTTCGGATAGACCGGGTGCTTTCGATACCGCCACGCCACCTGAAGCTTCAAACTTGGTCAAGACTTAAGTCGAGTAGTGAAAACGATTAAGGAGGCTGACTTGGCTGATAAAATTGCAATTCGTTTGTTCTGCGCAGTCCTAGGTACATTGCTGACCGTATTTGGTGCATATATCTTTTATGAGAAAGTCTATTTGGCAATTTTGGACGGCCATTCGCATGAACGAGTTGGCATTGTGGATCGGGCCGACGACCCCTTTTCTTTTTGGCTCGGCGTTTGCACGTACGGCACATGCAGTTCCGTTGTAATCGTGGCTGGGCTTGCACTGCTCTTTCGAACATTGAAGAAGTCACCAGAGCGCGGCGATTAACGGAAAAGGTTTGAAAAACCATGGCGCGTCGGTCGTCCTTCAATACTCAATACTCAATACTCAATACTCAATACTCAATACTCAATACTCAATAATGGGCAACAACGCGGCTTTTCCTGATCTGCCTGATCCGTGCATTTGTCGCGGTGTTTGCTTTGAACGCTGACCTGACTGCTGGCGCGTTTGCAGCATACGTTGGCAAGGATCGGCGGTGGGCAATGTCTCCTTCGGACCGGACAGTCCTTTCCCGGTAACGCGGTGTTTTGGAAGTATCGTCAGGGGGCCTTAGGTCTTGGACAATTTTTCATTTCACGCACCGATAAGGCGCTTGGCACCCAAAGGTGCATAACGCGATCGTTCCTGACAGCTTGATTGCGACCTTGCTCCGTCGCATTTCTCGCAGACTAGAGCACGTAAATCGCCCTAGATTGATGTGTTCTTTGGAGTGAATGGCAATGGTTCAGAACAATCTTTTTCAAGACCTGCTTGAGGCAATCTCGCGGGTTTATGAGGCTGAAGTTGATCCACAGGGGCCCCATACGGCCAAGACACTCATGGCGACGCCATCGCCAACGGGCTTTGATCCGGTGCCGCCGTGTGTTTTTGACGCAGGCATTCGTTCGGTCCTAGCTGGGAGCGATCACCCCCTGGCGCGCGCGGCTCTTGACGCACAGGACCTGTTGCCTTGGGGTTCAAACCCTGTTGAGGGGCAGACCGAACAGATAATTGCCGAGATGATCAGTGTGGCCACACTGATGGGGCCGGAAGGGCCGATCCCTGCGCCGGATGTGAGGCTGGGGTTGGTCTATGTGCGGCCAGAATGCTATTATCCGCTGCATCTTCATGATGCCGACGAGACCTATGTCATTGTTGCAGGTCAGGCCCTTTGGACGGCCGGTGACAATATCCGGATGCGGGGGGCAGGCGACATGATCCATCACCCCAGCCAAATGCCCCATGCCTTCAAGTCCGGACCTGAGGGATTCCTCGCGCTCTGGCGTTGGAGCGGAGATATCAACACAGAGTCCTATGCATTTGTTGAGGATCGGGTGGCGGATCTGCAAGTCAGAGGAATAGCCGTCTGAACGCTGCATCCCTCCAATTGGCATCCTTCAAAACCTAGACGCTGAGTTTGCGGAAGACAGTCAACGTCAATTGCCTTTATGGGGCTGAGTTAAATCGGCGCAGGCTGACGGTGTTGTTGGCCTTTGGACTTGCTGCCCGACGATTGAGCGACAAAAGCAGCACGACAAATCAATGCCTGCAACTTGAAAGCTAGGGTTCTGACCTTAGGCCACAGCGCCAGTCTGGTTGGTGAATGTCCCCTTCGGGCCGTCCAGGTCGAACTCAGGCAGCTTGGTTTTCAGCTTTGTGCAGGCGGCTGTGCCAATAACCGCTCTTTGGTTCAGTTCTCTTAGGCACGAAGCAAACCGCAGAACTGATGCTCTCAACCATAGCGTTTTTCAGAACAGAGGCGTCCATCACTGCAGCCTTAAAAGGCGGATGCCGCGCATATTTTGTACAGCTGGAACTTGTGCAATCGCTGTGAAATGAGGTCCGGATGCCAGCGGCTAAAGCTTGATTAATCAGGATTGGGCACTTTCAGGTAATCTTCCTTTGGTATCTGGACGATGCCCCGAATCCCAAGTTGCGATTTGCTATGCTCTTCCAACTCTTCAATCGCGCCTCTGACGGCCGTGAGAATGAGGCCCGTATCATTGCCCAAAGCCGTAATGAGAGGCAGACCAGGCGTGGGTTCGGTCCATTCCAGAACACGCAATCCGGTTGCAAAAGGCTCGTATTTTTGAATGTTGCGCCATGTCACGGCATCAAGGGACGCGATGTCGGCACCCCCTGTTGCAACGGCCCGCGCGGATTCAAGGTGTTGTTCGACGTGCAGGCGGTTTTCGAACCAAAATCCTTGGGCTTTCAGATGCCAATACGGGGCCGCAAACCCCGATTGCGAAAAAGTCTGGTTGTACGCAAAGGTCGCCTCCCTGAACGCCGGTATCTGCGTTCGAACATCATCCGCGCGCACAATAATGGCACTGCGATAATATCCCGGTGGACAGTCCGCCAAGCCGTAATCAGGGGTGCCGACAAGCAGGACCTTGTCGTGCAACCATGTGCGGTACGGCATCCCGCATGTCTGACTTAGAACCAGATCGGGGTGCTTCCAAACAAAGAATTCCTCGGCGTCCTGTGACAGTATTTCGGGGCTATTCATGCCTGCGTCGGCCAAGTTTTTTCGGATCAGCGCCCAAAAGCGTGCGTGGGCCTCAACCAATTGGGGCCGTTGGTACATCATCAGATTGGCAATCATGTCACATCTTTCCTATTCGTCGTCACAACAGGCAGGTAAAGCAGCGTCGGCGCGGCACAAACACGACGAGGTTATGGGCACATCCGTTTTGGCAAGTGCTTCTTGCAGCTGCGCCTCGTAGGTGGGCAACTCATTCGTATCGCTGCGTTGGCGCAGGCATTCGACCAAACCATGCAGTGCCCAGACGTTGCGGGGATGTTGCGCGCAGCGCTGTAGTTTTCCGTTCAAGCCCAGATCGGTGCGGTACACATCTTCCGCTTCGTTAAAGTGCCCTTGTTCCGCTAAAAGCGCGGCTAACGCATGACGCGGTGGATGCATCCAGGCCCACGGCTCGGTGTATTCAAGGTTGTCATCGCGGCGCACGCTTGTCCGCAAGTGTTCAAACGCCAGATCGTAGTTGCCTTTGTGGTATTCTAGTTCTCCGTTCAACATCATTTCCCCGACCGAAAGCGTCGAACGCGCCGTGTTGTTAAAGAACTTGCGGTTGTCAGGAATGCGGTTAATGGCGGCGTAGAAATTGTGGCGCTCCTGTTCTGCTGCATCAATGTTTTTCAAGGCCGCCTGCGCCACGCCCTTGGCGTAGTGATGCATCGCTGTAGACACGCAATAAAGAACCGGATCGTCGGGCAGGGGCGTATCCACAATCTCTTGCCAGCGGCCAAAGCGCACCAGCACATGCATTTTCATGGCGTAATACCCCTCCATGGTGATTGCCATCTGTGGGCGACCTTTGACGCTCAGCACCTCTTTGGACAGCGTGGCGCACATCTGTTCGGCGGCGGCCATTGCGGGTTTGAATTGCCCCAGAAACATGCAGGCATACATCATCAGATGCAGATCATGACACCGCGCTGTTGTGTAGAAATTGAATGGACCCGCATAATCGGCGTATATATCGTCTGCGCGGATCGCCTTTTCACTGGCGGTCTTGGCCTTCTCGTACGCACCGCAAAGAACATAGGTATGCCCCGGCATGTGGTTCATATGGCCCGCGTCAGGACACAGCGTACCCAGAATGTCGGCGGACCGCATCGCGCGCTCGGGTTCATCCGACATCTCTGTTGCGTGAATGTGGAGATGCAGGATCGCTGGATGCTGCCGCACACCAGCCGCGTCGCTGAGTGCAATCGAGCGTTCGATCACAGCCAGCGCCTCAAGCACATCCGACCCAGCCGCAGGCACACCCCGCTTTACGTCCCACAACCGCCACGCGGTGCGGGTTATCATGCTTTCGGCAAAAATCGCGGCGATGTCGTGATCATCTGGATATTTGGCATAAAGCCTGCTCATAGCTTCGGCATAGGCATCATCCCAGCGATCAAATGTCGCGCCATCCACGCCGTTGGGTTCTTGGAACCGCTGTGACATAGCTTCGACCAACGCGTTTTCTACATTGGTTGCAGTACCGGCAAAGCAGCGGGCCTGACCGATGTGGAAACGACCTAACTTTGTGGCGCTATCCGCCTCGGCGGGGCTGAATTGACGCCAGACATTATTGTAAAACGGACCCGATCCAAAGGCGATGCCCCAATGCGCCATTACACATTCCGGATCATGCCCCAAGGCGCGCTGGAAACACTTTACACCTTCTTCGTGATTGAAGCCAAAGCACCAGTTCAGCCCCAAGTTAAACCACCGCTGCGCCTTTGCGGATTTGGTCGAGACTTCTCTTTTGTGCTCTCCAAGATCAAATCGATCCATTGATCCTACTTCAGTGATTGTTGTCTGCTCATCTCTATTGTGCGTTTTTCTGGACATCGACGCATCAGTTATTCTGCCATCTGTTTATCGACCTGCTGTTCTTCATTGATCATCGCCTGCAATTGCCGCCGGAACCGCAGTTGCCCGCCGTCGATCGGCAGGTCAATATGCGGCGAGGATTTGTTGCTCATTCCGATTTGAACCGCATTCAGAACCGCGCGATCCTCCTCGAATGCGTGTTGCACATCCTCGGTCATCATTTTTGACAGCGCCTCGTCCTTGGGGCGGATGTTGCGCAGTTGGAACCAGTAATACCGCGTCTGCCCTTCGGTCGTCGGCGTCATAAAGTTGTAGCTGTCCATGATGAACGTCTTTTCGTGCAACGGACCATCAGGGCCGCCTGAACCAGCCGGCGTAAAGACGGCTTTGATCAGGGCATGAGATGGATAGCGAACCTCATAATGTTGCAACCGATCGCAATTGCCTTCGAATTCGATGACCTTTTTATAAAACGGTGCAGGTTCGTGATCCATCATCCATCGGTGTACGATCACGCCGTCGTCGGTCTTTTCTATCCGCAGTGGCGTGTCCTTTGTTGCATCTGTGGCAAAGCTGCTTTGATGAACCCATGCGACATGGGTCGGGTCGAGCAAGTTGTCACACATCAGCAGGTAGTTGCAGTCCAACTCCATCGCGTCACCGCGATTGATGCCCCAGGCCGGATTGTCGTAATTCTCGATTTCAAAGATGTCTGTTGGGTCGGCGAGCGCGGGGTTCCCCATCCAGATCCAGACCAGCCCGTACTTCTCATGCAAGGGATAGGCGTGAACCTTTGCGCTGGACGGAATGCCGCTTGCACCGGGCGCCCAGACACATTGGCCGACGCAGTTGAACGTCAATCCGTGATAGCCACACTCTACCGTGTCGCCCTTGATGCGGCCATGGGACAGGGGCAATTTGCGATGTGGGCAGGCATCCTCGAGTGCCACAAGCTCACCAGCCTCTGACCGGAACGCGCAAATCTTTTCGCCCAGGACCACGATCTGCTGCAATTCACGCGTGATCTCGTGATCCCAAGCGGCGACATACCAAGCATTTTTGAGAAACATCAGATTACTTTCCTAAGATACCGGGCAAGTTAAGACCCTTTTCACGGGCGCACTCCAACGCGTCTTCGTAGCCTGCATCCGCGTGGCGCATAACGCCAGTCGCTGGATCATTCCAAAGTACGTTTTTGATACGACGGTCTGCATCCTCGGTACCATCACAGCAAATCACCATGCCGGAATGCTGGGAAAAGCCCATGCCGACGCCGCCGCCATGGTGCAACGACACCCATGTCGCACCGCCCGCCACATTCAGCATCGCGTTCAAGAGCGGCCAGTCCGATACGGCGTCTGATCCGTCTTTCATCGCCTCTGTCTCGCGATTGGGCGAGGCGACGGAGCCTGAATCCAAATGGTCGCGCCCGATGACTACCGGCGCGCTCAACTCTCCTGTGCGCACCATTTCGTTGAAGGCCAGCCCCAGCTTATCGCGCAGTCCCAGCCCGACCCAGCAGATCCTTGCCG
>JBAUHN010000259.1:0-18244 GCA_049680295.1 Sulfitobacter sp. | reverse complement strand
GAACAATACCATCTGCTGGGGCATTCGATGGGCGGTATGATCGCGCAGGAAATAGCCGTTCGTGATGCCGGGCGGGTCGAACAACTGGTCCTTTATGCAACCGGTGCCATTGGCGTGTTACCGGGGCGGTTTGAGACGATTGCACAAAGCAAGGCCCGTGCGATTTCAGACGGGGCTAATACCACCGCGCGCCGGATTGCTGGCACATGGTTTCTGCAAGGCGAAGCCGCGCCCGGCTATGAAGCTTGCGCCAACATCGCTGAGCAGGCTGGCGTCGACGCAATGCTTGCCGGGCTGGATGCAATGGAGGCATGGAACGGCACAGCGGCCCTGAAAAACCTGACAGCCGAGACGCTGGTGCTGTGGGGTGACCGGGATCGTACCTATGCGTGGGAACAACCACAATTGCTATGGACAGAGATCGAACAGGCAAGTCTTGGGGTGGTTCCCGGTTGCGCCCATGCCGTGCATCTTGAGAGGGCGTTGATTTTCAACGCGATCTTGCGCGATTTCCTGACCGCTTAGCGCCTGCAGGTTAAACGGTATCAAAACGGCGCTATGCGGGGTCAAATCCATGCCGGAAATGTCAGCGCAGTTTCAATGACTCCCAAACAGTCTCAGCCCTGGCGCGAACCGCAATGCCGGACACACCTATGACATGCAGCAGGGCTATCAAAATGGTCCGGACCATTGAATTGTCGACGCCTCAAATACTCTGTGCTTTACTGATGATGCCTAAGACCGCATGATGATTGGTAATTTACAGTCCTCATTAAGGCATATTTTCATGACCCGATTTTGGCTCGTAGTTGTCTTTTGTTTACCAGTATTTGTTGCAATTATTCCTCAAAAACTGGCCGCGCAGGAAAGCCTGACGGCCTTGGCCGACGAAGGACAACGACTGGCGTCGCTTTTGCGGGTTGGTCGCGGCGTCGTCTCCAGCAATCAAGACCTGATCAATGATCCATCGGTCGGGAATAAAGGTCTGGACAGCGCTACGTTTATGAAATTGGTCGAAGACAAATACCTTGAAATCACCGGCGCTTTGCCCCTCGAGGCTGGCCTGACCCCTGTACAGCAGCGTCTTACCGAGGCGCAGTTGGCTTCCATGGCTGAAATCATCGAGGAAAACCAAGAGCTGATAAACACCAGGGATATTGGCTTTAAGGGGTTCATTCCCGCGGTCTTTGCACGGCTGGTCAACGAACGGTTCTCTGCAAAACAGGGGGCCATTGCCAAGGTGAAAGTCACGGCACCACCGCATCTTGTCCGCAACCGCAAGGCGCGGCCGGATGATTGGGAGGTTGCTGTTATAAAAGAGAAATTTGACAACCCAGACTGGACAGAGGGCGCAGCATTCTACGAAGAAGTGACCACTGATGGCGTCAAAAACTTTCGCATGCTTATCCCCGAATATTATGGTGAATCCTGTCTGTCATGCCACGGCGGTCCCAAAGGCGAAGTGGATGTCACGGGCTTTCCCAAGGAAGGTGGTGCAACGGGCGATCTTGCGGGTGCCATCAGTATTACTCTCAAAAGATGACAGACCTTCCGCGCAAAAACCTATTCGCAAATTTTGCGCGCAACAGCATCACGTTGAAAATAGGCTCGCTTTCGGCGGCGCTGCTGGCAGCTCTTGTGATCAGCACGGCAGTGATGGCTTGGGATCTGTGGCAAAACCAGAAACGGGTCGCTGAATCCTCTCAGCGGTTTCGCTTTTTGGAACATGCAGCCGAAGCTGACAGAGACTTTGGCGAGATGCGGTATTGGTTGACCGATTTATCCGTCAGTCTGCTGACCCTGTCAGAGCGCCGCGCCGAGGCTGCGCGGGTTAATCTTGAAGCGCAACTTGATGAAGTCGAAGCCTTTGCGCCAGAAGCCGCGCAGCAGATCAGGCAGGGCGTCGACAGCTATGCCCAGGCCGCACTTTTGGCTGCTGATGCCTATACCGAAGACAGACGCGTGATTGGAAATACCCTGTCTGCGCAAGCCCGGCTTGGCAGTGACACCGTTGATGCAACGCTGAAAAAATTGGTGAGTGATCTGGCCAATGAGGCTGCGGCAAGTGAACAAAGCGCCAATACGGCTGCGCGGTACTCAATGATGCGTGCCGTCATTGCCTGCATCTTTATCCTGATTGCGGGGACGCTTTTGACGTGGCGGGTTCTGCGGTCAATCCTGACACCGCTGAACGGGATCAATCGCGCGATTTCCGAATTGAACGCAGGCGCCGAAGACGTGGATTTGCCACCGGAAGGTGCGGATGAATTGGGTCGCATGTCCAGCGCTGTCAGGGCTCTGCAAGAAAGTCAGGCCTACAGAAGACAGTTGGAGGTCGAAGCCGAAAATCAGCGGATGACGATATTGACGGCTATCGAAACCATCCCTGACGGCTTTGCTTTGTTTGATGCGGATGACCGACTATTGCTGACGAATGAGCGGTACCGCGGCATGTTCTCTGGCATCTCGCATTTGCTGGAACCCGGAACGCCGCTGCGTGACATTCTTTTTGCACAGGCTTCGGCAGACTCGGAAGTCCACGGCGATCAGACGCCCGAGCAGTGGGCGCAAGACAGGTTGCGTAATCATCAAAAACCAAACACCCGGCGTAGCGAAGTGCGGATCAGCGGCGCCTGGGTACAGGTCACAAAAAGCAAAACGCCCAGTGGAGGCACGGTTGCCGTATACAGCGATATTTCCAGCCTGATCGAAAAACAGGCAGAACTTGAGGTCGCGCGCGAAGGGGCCGACACGGCCAATGAGGCAAAAAGCCGTTTTCTGGCCTCGATGAGCCACGAATTGCGCACGCCCTTGAATGCGATCATCGGTTACAGCGAGATGCTGATCGACGATGCGCAAGATGCAGGCGACGACACCCCGATTGAGGATTTGGAACGGATCAAAGGTTCCGGCCAGCACCTGCTGGCGCTGATCAATGACATCCTGGATTTGTCGAAAATCGAAGCTGGCAAAATGGAAGTTTACATTGAGCGTTTTGAAATTGCGCCGTTGATTGAGGATGTTGCCAGCACAATTCGCCCCATTATTGAAAAGAACGAGAATACGTTGGTCACGCAGGTCAACACATCTGTCGCCGAAATGGACACCGACAAAACCAAACTGCGTCAGAACCTGTTCAACCTTTTGTCGAACGCAGCCAAGTTCACCAAGGCGGGCACAATTAATCTTATTGTGGACGACGGCGGCGATACGATTGATTTCACGATCCGTGACGACGGCATTGGCATGACCCAGGAACAAAAAAGCCGCCTGTTCAAAGCCTTTATGCAGGCAGACAGTTCCACCACACGCAACTATGGCGGCACCGGGCTTGGCCTTGCGATTGTGAAACAGTTCACTGAAATGGTCGGCGGTACTGTGGATGTTGAAACCGCACCGGGCAAAGGATCATCGTTCACACTCCGGTTTCCCAAAAGCCTGCCCGCCACAGACAAAGATGCGGCGGTCGCAGACAATTCCGGCATGCGCGGCTGTATCTTGGTCATAGATGATGATCCAAAAGCCCGGCAAGCCATGACAGACCTTCTGGACGCCGAAGGCTATGCTTCGATTTTGGCCCATGACGCGAATACAGGCTTGGAACTGGCCACAAAACACCGCCCCGATGCGATTGTCCTTGATATCATCATGCCGGGGCGTGACGGGTGGTCGGTTCTGAGCGCGTTAAAAGCGGACCCGGCGCTGTGCGAGATACCTGTCATTCTGGCCACGGTGCTGGGGGATCGCGACATGGGATTGGCCTTTGGTGCAGTCGATCATCTGACCAAACCCATCGACGCGCAACGTCTGGTCGATACGCTGGCAGCCTTCGCAGGCGGGTCAGACCGCGAAGTACTGGTCGTTGATGATGATCCCGCAAGCCGTGCGCTTTTCCGGCGCATTCTGGTGCGCGAAGGCTGGGCGGTGCGCGAAGCATCGGACGGCGTGCGGGCGCTGGCGCAGTTGGAAATCAAATGCCCGACGATCATGGTGCTTGACCTTATGATGCCAAACCTTGATGGCTTTGAAACGCTAAAAGCTGTGCGAAACCGTCCAGAATTCAAGGATTTGCCGGTTGTCATTGCAACCTCGAAAGATCTGACCCGTGAAGAAATGGACTGGCTGCAAGCCAACGCTCGGGATGTTGTGATCAAGGGGCAAAACGGGCGCAGTGATCTAATGGCGGCAATTCGGCGCAACCTTGCGGGCTCAGACGAAAAAGGACCTCTCAGACCATGACAAAGATATTGATCGTCGAGGATAACGACATGAACCTCGATATGCTGTCGCGCAGGTTGCTCCGGAAAGGTTTTGAGATCATCTCGGCGCGCGATGGTCAGGCGGGTGTAGATCAGGCCAAGTCTGAATTGCCTGACATCATCTTGATGGATATGAGCCTACCGGTTCTGGACGGCTGGCAAGCGACGCGTGCCATAAAAAGTGACGCCGTCACGACTGTGATACCTGTGATCGCCTTGACAGCACACGCAATGGATTCTGACCGTAAGAACGCACTGGACGCTGGCTGTGATGCGTTTCACACTAAGCCCATAGACCTTCCAGGGCTGCTGGATCAAATCAATCAACTGATACCCAAGTTGTCCGTATGACAGACGTCGATCAGACCAACAAACTTGCGCTGTTGACCCGAATAATACAGCGCCTTGCCGGACCTGCCGAGACGATCCTTGGCTTTCAGACATTGATTGTTTCCAGCCTTCAACGAGATGGTAAAACCGAAGTGCTCGATGATGCGCGAACCGTGCTTAAGGCCGCACAATCCCTCGAAAAAATGATTACAAATCTGTTGTCCGCCGACGGGCAGACGACGGTCGCACAATCCGATGACGCAACTTTGCGCCATGATCTTCGTACTCCGATCAATGCGATTTTGGGCTATTCAGAGTTGATACTGGAAGAAGCGGCGGTCCAGCTTGATCCGGCCACCGAGGCCGATATTGGTATCGTCGTCAAAGAATGCGGACGTGTTCTGGATCAGTTGGACAGGCTGGTTGAATTTGTCCATGGGGATATTGATGCATTAGATGTGGATCAATCGGACACCGACATCGCAGCGGCGCTGGCGCATACCCTGTCGCATACGCCTGTGTCATCGGGCAGCCTGGGCGGGCGCATTCTTATTATCGACGACATCGCGGCGAATTGCGAATTGATGCGGCGCAATCTGGAAAACAGAGGGCACTTTGCAACCATCGCAAGGTCAGCCCGCGAAGCGCTTGATTTATTGCAGAGCCATGACTTTGAGGTGGCGCTTGTCGATATCCTGATGCCAGATATGAACGGTATTGATCTTTTGGCCCGGCTTAAGGAAAGTCCTCGCTGGCAAAATATGGCCGTTGTGATGGTGACCGGGTTAAAAGACATTAAGGTGGTCGTTAAATGCATCTCCGCCGGGGCAGAGGATTTCCTGCAAAAACCGGTTGATCCGGTGTTGCTGTTCGCCCGTGTTGAAAGTTGTCTTGAACAGGTGCGCTGGAAAGCGCGGGAACGAAAATACCTGGCCCAGATCGAATTCGAAAAATCGCGGGCGGATAACCTGCTGTCGTCAATGTTGCCGGAAATGGTGATCAATCGTTTGGCAGCGGGTGAAAAGATCATTGCCGACAGATATGACAACGCGACGATTATTTTTGCCGATATCGTTGATTTTACTCCGCTGGTCGCGCGGACTGATCCTGTCAAACTGGTCGGCCTTTTGCATGATCTGTTTTCTGCGTTCGATTCATTGGCCAACCAGTTTGGTATCGAAAAGATCAAGACAGTCGGGGACGCCTATATGGCCGTGGCAGGGATACCTGAACCACGGCACGACCATGCAGACCGTGCCTTGGAATTTGCCCGCGGTCTGATCAAAACGATGTCAGAAGATTTCGGAGCGGACATCCCCCTGGAGATACGGGTTGGGTTAAATTCCGGGCCGGTCATCGCCGGGCTAATCGGGCAAAACCGGTTTGTCTATGATGTCTGGGGCGAGACGGTAAACCTTGCCAGCCGGTTGGAAAGCTCTGGCGACAGAGGCCGTATTCAAACCTCGCAGGCGACCTTGATGGCGCTGACAAACAGGCCGCCCAATGTCACTGCCAAATCAGCAATGATCAAAGGCGTCGGCAGAATGGATACTTTTCTTTTGAACTAAGCGACTGCGATGCCGTTCGTTTGTTGGCGCATGAACGGTGTAGCTTTGATAGATTGGTTTGAATTGATTTCGCAATTGGTGTGCAGTATCCGTTTTGAACGCCTGTGCAATTCCGGGGGAAATTTTGGCCAATTATGTAATCGAACCGCCCAAGATCGTCGCGCTGCCTATTGCCGGGTCGGATGCGTTATTCCCGGTGAGGCGCGTCTACTGCATCGGACGGAATTATGCCGCTCATGCGATTGAAATGGGCCATGATCCTGATCGCGAGGCGCCTTTTTTCTTTCAGAAAAATCCCAACAACCTTGATCCGTCAGGCATCTTTCCGTATCCGCCGCACAGTTCTGATGTACACCACGAGGCAGAAATGTTCGTGGCATTAAAGTCAGGCGGTATGAATATCGCGGTCGAGGATGCCTTGGATCACGTCTATGGCTACGGGTTGTCGCTTGATATGACGCGGCGTGACCTACAGGGCGAAATGAAAAAGATGGGGCGCCCATGGGAGATCGGCAAAGCATTTGAGCGATCCGCGCCTTGCGGCGCCGTGCATCCGGTGTCCGATATCGGGCATCTTGCCACAGGCCATCTGGCGCTGACTGTGAATGGCGACACCCGTCAAGAAGGGGATCTAAATCAGATGATCTGGAAAGTGCCCGAGATGATTTCCTACCTCAGCGAATATTTTGAACTGGCCTCCGGCGATATCATTCTGTCAGGAACCCCATCGGGTGTTGGTCCTGTTGAAAAGGGCGACGTCATGGTCATGACTGTCGACGGGTTGGGCAGCTTGACCGTGACCGTCGCCTGATCTGGTTCTTTGCAACAGCGGGCGACTATCGTCGCGGCAGATCGGCCAGAAACGACAGAGGCTGTAATGTCTGGGACACTGTCATCGCCTAACAATGCGCGAGACCGATAAGGCCTAGAGCGCCCCGCCTTAAACATGAATCACTCGTTCGCTGCCTTCGCCTGCGGCTCAACGCGAAAAGTGATGCTTAATGGCTCAGGTTAAAGGCGGGGCGCTTTAATCGTAAGATAAGTGCGCCGTCGCCTCGATTTCGATCAGCGCCTCGTCTTCAACCAGACCCGAGACGATAATCATCGACATTGCGGGAAAGTGTTTCCCAAAAACATCACGGTAAGCAGCGCCGACTTCGGCTTGATGGGCCAGGTATTCGGACTTGTCCGTGACGAACCACGTCAGCCGGGTCACATCATCCGCATGCCCGCCAGCGGCTTCGACGATATCGACAATATTGCGCAATGCCTGGCGCATCTGGCCGATAAACCCACCGGTTACAAACACCTTATTTGCGTCCCATCCAATCTGGCCGCCAATATGCAAAACACCCTCTTTGGTAAGCATGCCATTGGCATAGCCTTTGGCGGGTAGCCATCCTTCGGGGTGAATTGTTTTATGTGTCATGCATCGCTTTCCTTATAGGCTTCCAGCTTTTGGCGCAGGTCATCTGCCCAGCGTTTCGGGCGTCCGTCCTTGCCGACACTGACCAGTGTTGCAACAGTCTCGAACCGCAATTGACCTTTGCAGATTGCGGTCATTTTGTAAGTGGCCGACGTAGTGCCAATTCGGGTGAAAGCCAGCCGCAGGTCCAGCCAGTCGCCATGTCGGCTAGGGGCGGCAAAACGCGTGTTGATCGCCGCTGTCGGCAGGCCGCCGTTGGTATGCAGTTTTTCAAAGGGCATGCCGAGCGCCTGATCAAAGAACGCTTCGACGCAATCGTTCATCATTTCGAAATAGCGCGGATAAAAGACGATACCGGCCGGATCGCAATGTTTGAAAAGCACTTTTTGCTGCTGCGAGAAATGCGTCATACACCAAGATACTTTTCTGAAATATCGGGCGTGATCGCCCCAATTTTACCCGTCCAAACACTAGTGCCGCGTTCCAAAATTACGGCGCGGTCGGCAGTTTGGGCCAGTTCCTTCAGTGATTTGTCGATCAGCAGTATTGCCATGCTGGTTTCTTGTTTCAACTTTGCGATCACCGTCCAGATTTCCTGCCGGATAATGGGTGCCAGACCTTCCGTCGCCTCGTCCAGTATCAACAGTCGCGGGTTTGTCATCAGCGCGCGCCCAATCGCCAACATCTGTTGTTCGCCCCCCGATAGCGACGCTGCGCGTTGGTTTTCCCGTTCACCAAGCCGCGGAAAAAGCTCTGCAACCGACGCCATGTCCCAATCACCTGGCCGGGCCGCTGCGATCAGGTTTTCAGACACTGTGAGATCGGCAAAACATCTGCGACCCTCAGGTACAAGACCAAGGCCCAGACGTGCGGCGCGGTAACTGGGAAGCCGATGCAGGTTTTGCCCGCAAAACTGCAAGTCACCTGCCGACGGCATCATACGACACATACATTTGACAGTGGTGGTTTTGCCCATGCCGTTGCGCCCCATCAGCGCCAAAACCTCGCCCTCGTCAATTTGCAGAGAGACGTCAAAAAGGGCCTGGGCGACGCCGTAGCTGGCAGAGAGGTTACGGATCGCAAGCAGGGTCATGCGGCGTCTCCCAGATAGGCGCTTTGGACGTCCGGGTTGGCGCGGATTTCGGCGACGGTTCCGGTTGCAATGATCTTGCCGTAGACCAGCACGCTGATCCGGTCGGCCAGGGCAAAAACTGCGTCCATGTCGTGTTCGACCAACAAGATCGGGGCCTGCGCGCGCAATTCGTCCAGAAACCGGGTGAGCAAGGCAGAGCCTTCGAGGCCAAGACCCGCCATCGGTTCGTCCATCACAAAAACCTTTGGCTGCAATGTCAGGGCCACAGCCACCTCCAATTGTCGCCGCATCCCGTGGCTCAGCGCGGCGCAGGTGGTATCAGCGCTGCCTGCAAGCCCGACACGGGCAAGGGCGTCCTGCGCGCGGCCAACCAAAGCTTTGTCTTTCAGGGCCTGGCGCCAGAACCGCCACGGATTTCCCGTGGACCCAAGTGCGCCGAGGACCACATTTTCCAGAACGCTGTCCTCCATTGTGAGGGCGGAAATCTGGAAGGTCCGGCCCAGTCCTGCGCGCGCGCGCCGCGCCACGGGCAACGCCGTCACATCCTGACCCAGCAGCGAAACCATTCCACTGTCAGGTGTCAGACTGCCGCTGATCTGCTGAATAAGTGTCGATTTCCCGGCGCCGTTGGGTCCGATGATCGCGTGAATTTCACCGGGATAGAGCGAAATTGAGACATCATCCGTGGCGCGCAAGGCTCCAAAACTTTTGTGCAGATTGTGGGTTTGCAAGATCGGTTCAGACATGGGCACCGTCCTTGCCGGTCAGTATCCCGACAATACCGCCGCGTGCGAATAGAACAATCATCAACAAAATCGCGCCCAAATAGATGTGCCAAAATTCAGTCAGACCGCCCAGCCAATGTTCAAGGCCGACAAAGACCGCCGCACCAATCAGGGGGCCGGTCAGACGCCCGACGCCGCCTAGGATCACCAGAACGATCAATTCCCCTGACAGTTGCCAGCTGAACATTGTCGGTGACACAAAGCGGTTAAGATCCGCAAAAAGCGCGCCGGCAAGGCCCGTGATTGCACCTGATATGATAAAGGCCACCAGTTTGATCCGCGTCGGGTTCAAACCGACGGTTTCGACGCGCACCGGGCTTTGCCGTGCTGCGTTCAGGGCCAGCCCAAAGGGCGACGCGGCAAGCTTTGCGTTGACGAACAGCACGATACAAAGCAGCGCAAAACAGATCGCGAAAAACTGGACAGGGGCCAGCGTGTTGAGACCTGGAAAGCCGTTTCGCACATATATCGACAGCCCGTCTTCACCGCCATACGCGCTCCAGGAGATTGCAAAATAATAGAACATCTGCCCAAAAGCCAACGTGATCATAATAAAGTACACGCCGCTGGTGCGCAGCGACAAAACCCCGATACCGCAGGCGACAACGGCACTGACAAGCGCTGCGATCAGCCAAATAACCGGCATGCTTTTGGTGCCTTCAATGGCAAAGGGACCAAACGTCATCGGCGCATATGTTTGGGCATGAAAAGCCAGGATTCCCATAGCATAACCGCCAATCCCGAAAAACACCGCATGGCCAAGACTGACCAACCCGCCAATGCCCAGGGCGATGTTCAGCCCCACGGCTGCCAGTGCCAGAATAGCCACGCGCGTCGCCAGCGTGATGGTAAACGGTTCATCCAGCACAAACGCGCCCAAAGCGACAGCCAATAGCCCGGCCAGCGCCAGCGCATTGACCCAGTTTTCCTTGATCATGCGCGTGCTCCAAACAGGCCGGTTGGACGCCAGATCAGAACGACACTCATCAAGATATAGATCATCATTGACGCCAGTGCAGACCCGGATTGGGCGGCGGCACCAGCCTCCATGAATTGCTTGAACATGACCGGTAGAAATACACCGCCAAGCGTGTCGGTCAGGCCCACAAGGATCGCGCCGACAAACGCCCCCTTGATTGAGCCGATACCGCCAATGACGATTACCACAAAGGCGAGGATCAGCACCGGTTCACCCATGCCGACCTGTACCGATTGAATGGCGCCGACCAGCGCACCGGCGAGACCCGCAAGGGCGGCACCAAGTGCGAAGACCATTGTGTATAGTTTCGAAATGTCGACGCCGAGGGCGGCAATCATCTCGCGGTCATTTTTGCCGGCGCGGATCTGGATGCCAATGCGCGTGCGTTCAATCAGTCCCCAAAGGCCTGCGGCAACGAAAAGCCCGACGCCGATCAGTACCAGCCGGTAAAACGGATAAGCGATGCCGCCAGGCAATGTGATCGGCCCGGACAAGGCGTCGGGGATATCCAGAAACAGCGGAAATGATCCGAAGATCCAGCGCGTGCCTTCGGAGAATATCAAGATAAGCGCGAATGTTGCCAGGACCTGATCCAGATGGGCGCTGTTATAAAGGCGGCGAATGACCACCAGTTCCACCACAGCCCCCGCAAGCGCTGCCGCGGCAAGGGCTGCCATCAATGCCAATACGAACGAACCCGTCAACCCGGCAACGGCAGCGGCGGCAAAAGCACCCACCATGTAAAGCGAGCCATGCGCGAGGTTGATCAGCCCCATGACGCCAAAGATCAGCGTCAATCCTGCGGCCATCAAAAACAGCATCACGCCAAACTGAAGACCATTCAGGATTTGTTCTGCAATAAGAATGGTGGACATCTAATTCTCCGAAAATGCAGCCCGCCCGAATGTGAGAGGCGGGCTGCAAAAGTGCTACATTTTGCAATCAGCAGCATAGGCGTCGCTATGATTTTCTAACGCAACACCGATGATTTTGTTGGTATAGACGTCGCCCTCTTTTACCACTTCACGGGCGTAGATGTTTTGCACCGGGTGGTGGTTGGGACCAAAGGTGAAATCACCACGTGTGCTGTTGAAATCAGCTGCTTCCAGTGCAGCGCGGAAAGCGTCTGCATCTGACACATCAGCGGCCTCAATTGCCGAGATCAACAGGTTCGCGGTATCAAAGCCCTGACTTGCATAAAGCGATGGCAAGCGTCCGTAAGCAGCTTGAAAAGTCTCGACAAAAGCCGCGTTGGTTGGATTGTCGATGTCTTTGTTCCACTGGCTGGTGTTCACTACACCCATTGCAGCGTCGCCGACGGCTTGCAAAATCCCCTGGTCAAAGCTGAAGGCCGGACCAACAACTGGCAGGTCGAGACCGCTGTCGGCAAACTGCTTGAGGAACGAAATACCCATGCCACCGGGCAGAAAGAAAAAGACGCTGTCGGCACCTGATGCGCGGATTTGCGCGATCTCGGCGGCATAGTCGGTCTGCCCCAGTTCGGTGAATAACTCACCGGCCAGTTCGCCGCTGTAAAAGCGTTTGTATCCGGTCAGCGCGTCCTGACCTGCCGGATAGTTCGGCGCCAGAATAAAGCTGTTTTTGTAACCTGCACCATTGGCATAGGCACCTGCGGCTTCATGCAGGTTGTCGTTCTGCCAGGCCACGTTGAAATAATTCTGGTGGCAGCCTTTGCCCGCCAGTGCCGATGGTCCGGCATTGGGTGACAGATAAAACTTCCCTTGCGCCGTCGCACTTGGGATCACGGCCATGGCAAGGTTCGACCAGATGATGCCGGTTAAAACATCCACGCGTTCGGATTGGATCATTTTATCGGCCAGTTGCACCGCGATGTCCGGTTTGCGCTGATCGTCTTCGATCACAACCTCGATGTCGTCGCGCCCGGATTGTTCAATAGCAAGCATAAAGCCGTCGCGCACATCTATGCCAAGACCGGCACCGCCGCCTGATAGCGTGGTGATCATTCCGACCTTCACGTCGGCCATCGCAGCTGTCGCCGCCAGTGCCAGTGCGGTAGTTGCAAGCAGTAATCTGTTCATTTCAGTTTCTCCCTTTGGTGTAGTTACTATTGGTTGTCTTGCGCGATGTCTTTCAAGCGAAAACGCTGAATTTTCCCCGTCGAGGTCTTGGGCAATGTGTCGCAAAAAACGATGCTGCGCGGATACTTAAACGGCGCAATTACGGATTTTACATGGCTCTGAAGGTTTTCGGCCATTGCGTCTGATGCGGTGTCGGGTTCTGACAGTACGATATGGGCTTGCACGATATGGCCGCGCTCAGGATCAGGGGCGCCGATCACGGCGCATTCAGCCACGGCCGGGTGGCCGAGCAATGCGGCCTCTACCTCTGGTCCGGCGATGTTGTAGCCCGACGACACGATCATATCGTCGTTGCGGGCGGCAAAGTGGAAATAGCCGTCTTTGTCTTTGAAGAAACTGTCGCCGGTGATGTTCCAGCCGTTTTCAACATACCCTGCCTGGCGATCATCGTTCAGGTAGCGGCAGCCGGTGGGGCCCCGCACCGCAAGACGCCCGATCTCGCCCAGGGGGGCGTCTGTGCCATCATCGGCAAGCACTTTGGCCTGATAGCCGGTCACGGGTTTGCCGGTGCACGCCGGGCGGTGATCTGCAAACCGGTTTGAGATAAAGATATGCAGCATTTCGGTGGCGCCGATCCCATCCAGCATCGGTTTGCCGGTTTTCGCGATCCAGTCGTCATAGACCGGCTTTGGCAATGTCTCGCCTGCGGACACGGCGGCCCTGAGACTAGACAGATCAGCGCCATCTTCCATCGCGCGCAGCATCACACGATATGCAGTTGGTGCAGTGAAACACACGGTTGCGTGGTATTTCTCGATGATCTCGATCATGCCTGCGGGCGAGGCCTGTTCCAGCAGCGTTGCCGTGGCCCCAAACCGCAAAGGAAAGATCGCGAGACCGCCCAATCCAAAGGTAAATGCCAAGGGGGGAGAGCCTACAAACACATCTTCGGGGCCAACACCCAGCACCTCTTTGGCATAACCGTCCGCAATGATCAGAAGATCGCGGTGGAAATGCATGGTTGCTTTAGGCTCACCGGTGGAGCCGGAGGTAAATCCCAGCAGTGCCACATCATCGCGCCCGGTGGCGACGCAGTCGAAACGGACAGGTTTTTCCAAGGCCAGGCGGTCAAGATCGGCGTCATGGTTGGAACTGCCGTCAAAGGCAATCACGGTTTTCAGGTACGCGCTGGTTTTGGCGCAGGCCTCCAAGTCTTCCATCAACCTTGTGTCGCATAGGGCAAACTCAATCTCGGCCTTATCGACATGTTTCGTCAATTCACCAGCACGCAGCATCGGCATGGTGTTCACAACGACAGCGCCAACTTTGGTGGCGGCCAGCCAGCAGGCCACCATGGCAGGATTGTTTGCCGACCGGATCAGAACCCGGTTGCCCGGCTGAACCCCCAGATCATCGACCAGCACATGCGCCAGACGGTTTGTCCAATCCGTCAGCTCTTTATAGGTGCGCAGGCGGCCATTGCCGATCAATGCGGTGTGGTCGCCAAAGCCTTTTTCGACCATCGCGTCGGTCAATTCGTATCCCGCATTCAACAGGTCAGGATATTCAAACCCGGTCAGATCAAATTCGGGCCATTGATCTGCGGGCGGCAGGCTATCGCGTGCGAAAGTGTCAGTATGGGCGGACGGACCAAGCATCATTTGCCCCTTTCAAATTGATCAAGTGATTGCCGTGCAATGATGACCTTTTGAACGTCCGACGCGCCTTCGTAGATGCGCAACGCTCTTATTTCGCGGTAAAGTGTTTCGACTTTCGTGCCCGCGCGCACGCCATCACCGCCGAACAATTGCACGGCTTTGTCGATGACCTTCTGTGCCTGATCGGTTGAAAACAGCTTGGCCATGGCGGCCTCGCGGGTGATCCGCGCGGCACCACTGTCTTTGGCCCAGGCGGCGCGGTAGGTCAGCAGCGCACTTGCATCCACATCCAGCGCCATTTCTGCAATATGGCCCTGCACCATTTGCAAATCAAAGAGCGGCGCACCTTGTAAAGTACGCGATGTGACACGCCCCAGCGCCAAATCCAAGGCAGCCCGCGCAAATCCCAAGGCAGAGGCCGCAACTGTGGGTCGGAAAACATCGAGCACCGACATGGCTATTTTGAACCCTTGCCCCGGCGCGCCTATCATCGCGCTGACCGGAACACGGCAGTCGGTAAAACGCAATCTGGCCAACGGATGCGGGGCAATGGCGTGTAGCCGTTCAACCACTTCGAAACCGGGCAGGTCTGGTGTGACAATAAACGCAGACAGGCCCCGCGCGCCCGGTGCCTCGCCGGTGCGCGAAAAAGCTGTGTAGACATCCGCGATACCGCCGTTTGAAATCCACGTCTTTTCGCCGTTCAGCACGTAATGATCGCCATCGCGCGTGGCCGTCATTGTCGAACTGGCAACATCTGATCCCGATTGCGGTTCGGTCAAGGCAAAACCCGATATGGCCTTGCCGGACCGTGTCAGCGGCAACCATTTTTGTTGTTGGTCCGGTGATCCGAACAGCGTAACCGCACCTGTTCCAAGCCCCTGCATCGCAAAACTGAAATCTGCCAAGCCATCATGACGCGCCAGCACTTCACGGCTCAGGCACAGGCTGCGAACGTCGAGCGCGCCGCCGGGATCGCTGGTGTGGTCCAGCACGCCCGCGGCCCCCATTTGGGTGACTAGGCTGCGGCAAGCGGCATCAGTATCGCTGTGATCAATATCCAGAGTTTGTGCAAATTCTTCGACGCGCGCTGCCAATTCAGGGTGGTGCGCGTCGAAGAACGGCCAGTCAAGAAAGCTGCGATCTGCCATCAGTTGCCCTTAAACGCTGGTTTTTCTTTGGCGACAAAGGCCTTGTAGGCCCGTTCAAAATCGGCCGTTTGCATGCAGATGGCCTGCGCCTGCGCCTCGGCCTCAATCGCCTGTTCGATGGACATCGACCATTCCTGTGCCAGCATCGTTTTGGTCATCATATGTGCGAAATTCGGCCCCTCGGCGATGCGGGTTGCCAGATCATGTGCCGTTTTTTCCAGGTCAGCTGCGGGGACGACCTGATTGTAAAACCCCCAGTTTTTTCCTTCTTCAGCGCTCATCGAACGCCCGGTGTACAGTAGTTCAGCGGCCCGTCCCTGACCGATGATCCGGGGCAGAATGGCGCAGGCCCCCATGTCGCATCCGGCAAGACCCACGCGGGTAAACAAAAAGGCGCATTTCGCGTCGCCTGTGGCAATCCGCAGGTCCGATGCCATGGCAATGATCGCGCCAGCGCCGACGCAAATACCGTCAACGGCTGCAATCACCGGTTTGCCGCAATTTATCATGGCTTTCACCAGATCGCCGGTCATGCGCGTGAAATTCAGCAGCTCTTTCATCGACATGCCGGTCAGGGGCGCGATAATGTCATGCACGTCGCCACCCGAGCTGAAATTCCCCCCGTTTGAGGCAAAAACTACGGCGTCCACATCATCCGTGTAGACAAGATCGCGAAACCAGTCGCGCAATTCGGCATAACTGTCGAAAGTCAGCGGGTTCTTGCGATCAGGCCGATCCAGCGCGATCGTGGCAACGCGGTCCCGAATATCGCATTTAAAATGGGTCACATCACTGCGCATTTTGCACGTCCGATTCATCTGTAAGACCTATTTCCAACGCCTCAAGGCGTCTGGCGATATCGTTGGCCTCAGGGGCCGAAAAGTCGCTGAGCAAACCATTGATCCATGCCTCATGGGCATCCGCCTGGCGCTGAAACTCCTCGCGCCCTTTTAGGGTCAAACGCACCAGCGACGCCCGTCTGTCGCCCTGAACGGCCACACGTACCAACAGACCATCGGCAGCTAAACGGTCGACAATGCCAGTGACATTGCCATTGGACACTTTCAGCACGCCGGAAATCTGGCTCATCTTGAGGCCATCGCTGTAGCGCGACAAGGCCGCCAGAACATCGAACCTCGGCAGGGTCGAAGCAAATTCCGACCGCAGTTTTTCGCGCAATTGGTTTTCGATCAGACGGCTGGTTTTCAACAGCCTGAGCCACAAACGCAGCCGCTGCTTTGACGGGGCATTGATCCCTGTTTGGTCTAACGTGTCGTTCATATCTCGCCTCCTGACAAGGTCAGCGTGTGCCCATTGACGGATTTGGCCGCGTCCGAGCATAACCAAATAACAGCACTGGCAATTTCATCTGGTTGCACAAAGCGTCGTTGCGGATTGTTTTTTGCCAGCGATGACCGGGCTTTTTCCGGCGTCATGCCGGTTTGGGCGACAATATTGTCGATTGATCTGTCGAGCATGGGGGTGTCGACAAATCCGGGGCAGACGGCGTTCACGGTGATGCCTGTTTGTGCAAGCTCAATCGCCAGCGCGCGGGTCAGGCCAACGACCGCGTGTTTTGCAGCGCAGTAGCCGGACACATACGGATAGCCCTTTAATCCGGCGGTTGACGCAATAGCAATCAGTCGTCCGGCGCTTGAGGATTTCATGTCGGGCAATGCGGCTTGCCAGACGTTAAAAACACCGACAAGGTTCACGTCCGTCATCGCCGTCAGGTCCGCAGCGGTCATTTTGTGAAACGGAACGGACCGCGCGTCGCCTGCATTTGCGATGACGGCAGTGATGGGTCCATGGGCGCCCCGCGCCGCGGCAAAAGCGTCCTGTACCTGTTCGACATCGGTTACATCGCAGACCTGGTAGGGCAGGCCTTGTGCCACCAATGATGCTTTGGTGCGGCCTATGATGGTCACATTGGCGCCTGCGTCCGCAAAGCCCTGGGCAATACTGGCCCCAACGCCCGTTCCGCCGCCTGATATGACGATATGGGTCATAAGTTGCCCGCCATTTCCGCCTCGCGATCCGCCAAACGCCACGATTGATCGCGACCAGCCTCATATGGTTTTGGCCAGATCTCTTGCCGGTCGCCAAGGGCAGTTGCCGCGTGAAGCGTCCAATAGGGATCGGATAAATGGGGCCTTGCAAGGCAGACCAGATCAGCACGCCCCGCCATCAGGATCGAATTGACGTGATCGGGTTCAAAAATATTGCCGACCGCCATGGTTCTTATCCCGTTTTCATTGCGGATGCGGTCACTAAAGGGGGTCTGAAACATGCGGCCGTAAACAGGGTTTGCGTCGGCTGAGGTTTGGCCTGCGGACACGTCGATGATGTCGGCGCCTGCTGCCTCGAACATTGCGGCGATTTTCACGGCCTCGGGCGCAGTCACACCTGCGTCGCCGGCCCAGTCACTGGCGGAAATGCGCACCGACATTGGTTTGGTTTTGGGCCAGACATTGCGCATCGCGGCAAAGACCTCTAGCGGATAGCGCATTCGGTTTTCCAGTGATCCGCCATATGCGTCGGTGCGCGTATTGGACAGGGGCGAGATAAACGACGAAATCAGATAGCCATGGGCGGCGTGAAGCTCGACCATGTCAAACCCTGCGCGCTGGGCCATTTTCGTGGCTGCGACGAATTCTGCGATCACCCGGTCCATATCAGCGCGGTCCATCGCTTTTGGCACGGCGTTGTCTTTGGACCATGGCGTGGCGGATGCAGACAATAGCGGCCAGTTTCCGTCAGGCAAAGGCTGGTCCATACCGTCCCAACCGATGCGAGTGGATCCTTTGCGCCCGGCATGGCCGACCTGGCAACAGATTTTGGCGTCGGTTTCAGTGTGGACAAATGCGGTCAAGCGTGCCCATGCGGTTTCGTGTTCAGCGGCGTATAGCCCAGGACATCCCGGCGTGATGCGCCC
>JBAUHN010000258.1:0-29817 GCA_049680295.1 Sulfitobacter sp. | reverse complement strand
TCACCAGCCTGTGTGCGACAATCATGTTTGCGGCCTTGGTCTGGGTCGGGCTGACCGGGCCGAATGATCCGCAGGGCAATTTGCTGCCGCTGACACTCTGGACCGTCTGGTGGGTCGGAATTGTTGTCGCCACAGGGGTTTTCGGCGACCTGTGGCGTTGGGTGAACCCATGGTCGGGCCTTTATGATGTGACGATGGGCGACACCAGACCGCCATTGACCTTGCCTGCCACATTCGGCGTCTGGCCTGCGGTTTTGGTGTTTTTGGCGTTTTATGGCTTTATTATCGCCGATATCGCCCCCAGCGACCCCTCCCGGCTGGCTAAAATTGCGATGGGATATTGGGCGGTTACATGCGCCGGCATGATCCTCTTTGGCCGCGAAAGCTGGCAATCTCAGTTCGAATGCCTGTCGGTCTTTTTTACTCTGATCGCGCGGTTGTCCGCCCTGAACCTGCGCCCCCGGTTTCGATTTGGAACCCCGGGCTGGTCTGGCCTGAACCGCGATGATCACAGCCTCGGTCACGCGGTGTTTTGCCTTGTGATGCTTGGCTCCGGCAGTTTCGACGGCCTGCATGAGACATTTTGGTGGCTGGCCCAAATCGGGATCAACCCATTGGAATTTCCCGGTCGGTCAGCGGTTATTGTGCCTTCCACACTCGGGTTGATTGTTGCCAACATCGCGCTTGTCGTGATCTACGCCTGCGCTGTTTGGGTTGGGTTGGTGCTGGTAAACCACGTACAGGATGCGCCAGTCATCCGCTTCAAAACTGCATTCATAGGGTTTTCGCTGACCCTTATCCCGATCGCCTTTGGCTACCACATCGCGCATTACCTGACATCGTTTCTGGTGCAAATCCAATATTGGGTCTGCGCTCTGTCAGATCCATTCGCGCAAGGTGCAAACTATCTGGGCCTGAACAGATGCCAGGTGACAACCGGATTTCTTAACACCCAAAGCACTGTTCGCGTCATTTGGTTATCCCAGGCGGGCGCCGTGGTCAGTGCGCATATCCTGTCCGTTCTTATGGCGCATCATGTCGCGGCAAACTTGTTTCCAACCGAACGCATGGCCGTTCGTGCGCAAATCGGGATTGGGGCGTTGATGATAATTTATACGATTTTTGGGCTGTGGTTACTGGCATCACCGCGCGGCATGTAGTCAAATGGCGAAAGTTCTAGACTTTCTGTTAGCATGCACACAATCTGAACCCACGTTTCTTGCGCTATCGCGCGCATCTGGAGGTAATACCATGACCGACACCACACCAAAGAATCAGCTTCTGAACCGGCGAACGGCCCTTGCAGGGCTTGGCGCGGGTGTTGGAACCATGGCCGCAACCGGTCTTTTACCGTCGTCGATGGGATTTGCGCAGGCGCAAAGTTCGTCCCCGATTAAGATCGGGTTCCAGAAACACGCCACCGGTATCGGGGCCGCCTATGGGCGCTGGTACGACCGCACGACGCAAGCAGCGGTCACACGCATCAATGATATGGGCGGCATCAATGGCCGACCCGTTGAGATTGTGACCGAAGACGACGGCACTGATCCCAAACGCGGCGCCGAAGTTGTCGAAAAATTCGCCAATCAGCATGGCTGTGACGTCGCATTTGGAACGCTGTTCAGCCACGTGGTGATCGGATCTGCCCCGCGCGCGGGCGAGTTGAAAATCCCTTATTTCGTGGTCTCCGAAGGGCACCATGTCGCCAGCGGCGGGTTAAACCGCTACACCCTGCAACCGGGCATTACGGATGTCAAAAGTCAGGTGCAGGCGATGGCGCCCTTTGTTGGTAACAATCTGGGCAAAAAGGTCACGATGATCTATCCCGATTTCGCCTTTGGCCATGATCACCGCGATTTCTTTTCTGCGGCAATCGAGGCGGAAGGCGGCGAAGTTGTTGCAAAGATCGCAATCCCGCCGACAGAAACCTCCTTCACCCGCTATTTCCCGAATATTCCGCGTGAAACCGAAGTGGTTTATCACGTCATGGTCGGCCCTGCCGTTTTGACCTTTGTCAAAGAACTGGGCGAATTTTTCGGCCCCAGCAGCCCGGAGATTTTCGGCTTTATCGACAGTCTCGAAGCGGTTGATATCAACAGCCCCGGTCTGGAATTCCTTGAAGGCACCTATTTCTGGGAGGGCCACCCCCGCCACGCACAGGCTGACCAAACCGAATTCGACAAAGCATATCGGGCCGCCGTAGGTGTGGACGACAATGGCGCGTCGCTGTCTGACAGCAAAGATGTCTCGACCTATTCGCACATGTTTGGGTGTTGGGAGACTTTGAACATCATCAAGGCCGGCATGGAGACCGCAGATTATCAAGGCCCTGCCGACCGCGCCAAACTGATCGAGGCCGTTGAGGCGATGTCGGACATGCCGGAATCGGATGATCATCCGCAAGGTGCCAAACGTTTCAATGGCAAGACCCACCAAACCTTTGGTCACCAGTATATCTCAAAGGTGACGGACGGAAAACTTGTGCGCGCGCATACCACTTCGATCGAGGATGGCATGTATGAGGACGAGGTCGATTATACCAGCCAGCCCCTTTGAGCTGATCCGCAACACAGCCGTGACCCCCTGATAATAAGGCGCCCTGCTCATGGAATTCGGACCCCATCTGCTACTCGCCTCGCTTGAGGGGGCGGTCACGGCAGCGATCCTTGCACTGACCGCCATGGGATTAAGCATCGTCTTTGGCGTAATGCGTGTAGTCAATGTCGCCCACGGCGAATTCTATATGTTGGGTGCGGTTATTGCATGGTGGGTGGCATCGCTGATTGGCACCCACCCGGCACTGGGATTTATCGCAGCCATTGTGGTTGCGCCTGTGCTGGTAGGGTTGCTGGCGGGTCTTGCGGACCGGGTGATCCTGCAACGGATCAATTACGATCCCGACCGCACCATCGTCGCCACCATCGGATTGTTATACATCATCCAACAGACAACATTGATGACGTTTGGCCCAGATGCCCGCCCGGTTGAAGCGCCGTTCAATACGCGTCTGGCCTTGCCCTGGTTCGAATTTGGCGAGGGCGGTTTCGCGCTATATTGGCCCTGGGGGCTTAGCACAACCAGCTACAAACTGTTTGTCATCGCCGCCGCGGTTGTCATTCTGCTGGCGCTTTGGGCGGCGATGACCCGCACCAAAGCGGGTTTGCTGATGCGCGCGACGCAGCAAGACAGCGAAATGGCGCAGGCTTTTGGTGTGCCTGTGCGCCGTGTTTACAGTTGGGTCTTTGGGCTGGGGGCAGGCCTAGCCGCGATCGGCGCGGTTCTGGTCGTTCCAATCCAGCAAGCCCATTATCTGATGGGCGCGGATCCATTGCTGTTATCGTTCATCGTGGTCATCATCGGCGGTCTGGGCAGCTTGCCCGGCACCATTCTGGCCGCAATCCTGATCGGGATGAGCGATGGCATTATCTCAGTCTTTTTCTCACCGACGTTGGCCAAAATCATCGCAACATTGCTGGTCGCGATGGTGCTGGTGTTTCGCCCGCAGGGGCTGCTGGGACGCCGGGCCGCATGAGCAATCGGCACAAGGCAACTGCTCTGCATCTGTCCGTTCTCGCCTGTCTGGCCGTGCTGTTTTTTGTACTGCCAACCTATCACACCGGCAATCTGTCGCGCATCATGGTGCTGGCGATTTATGCGATGGGATACAATTTTCTTTTTGGATACACAGGGTTACTAAGCCTGGGCCATGCAATGTTTTTTGCCGCCGGGATGTATGGGCTGGGCCTTTCCATGAATGGGATGGGATTGCCCCCTTTGCCTGCACTGGCCGTGGGCGTGCTGGCGGCGACATCCTTGGCCAGTGTCATCGGTTTTCTGGCGCTGCGCACCCGTGGCGTCGCTTTCATGATCGTCACGTTGATGTTTGCGCAGGCCGGTTATCTGGTGATCCTGTACTTCGGCACCTACACCCGCGGCGACGAAGGGTTTGTGATCCAGCAAGGGTTGCGCCGCATCGCAGGGATCGACCTGAGCACGGATATGGCACGGTATTTCACAGCGCTGGCCTTGTTCGCCCTGTGCTTTGTGTCCCTTGCCCGGTTAGTCCAATCGCCATTTGGGCGCACCCTGATTGCGATCCGCGAAAACGAAGAGCGCGCGCAAATGTTGGGGTATGACACCATGAACCACAAATGGCGCGCAGTCGTCGTGTCGGGCGCGGTGTCGGGATTGGCAGGGGCTGCCTATGCGCTGCTTTTTGGCTATGTTGGCGCCACGTTTTCGACCGTGCAATATTCGATTTTTCCGCTGCTTTGGGTGTTGCTTGGCGGGGCGGGCACCACAATCGGGCCGCTGATCGGCGTCGTGTTCATGTTTTACCTGATCGACATTTCCAGCGGATATACAACGGCTTACATGTTGATTGCAGGCTTAGCACTGTTGGTATTGACGCTGTTCGCACCCCAGGGCTTGGCCGGTGAATTGCGCAAACGGGTGGCGCCATGGCTGCCGTAAACATCCTTGAAACCCGTGGCCTGACCAAAGTCTATGCAGGCATTACCGCCAATAACAACGTGGATTTCAGACTGGCGCGCGGCAAGATCACCGCACTCATCGGACCCAATGGTGCAGGAAAATCCACCTTTGTCGGGATGGTCAGCGGCCGGATCGCGGCCACCCGTGGGGACGTATTTTTTGAAGGCAAGAACATCAGCGCCCTGCCGGCCCACAAACGCATCGCCCTGGGGATTGCGTACACTTTCCAGATTACGTCAGTCTTTGCGGGCCTGTCTTTGCGCGAAAATGTGGCGCTTGCGGCGCGGCGAAAGCTTGGGAGCGACCGCAAGGCATTGCAGGCCAAGGTTGACGCCATCTTGGCCCGCGTCGGTCTGGCCGAGCGTGCCGAGCAGATCGCCGGTGATCTGAGCTATGGGCACCAGCGTATTCTTGAGATCGCAATGGGGCTGGCGCAAGATCCGAAACTGTTCATTCTGGACGAACCCACCCAAGGTTTAGCCGAAGCCGAAGTTCAAGATTTCGTGCGCTTGATCAAGATGTTGGCGGGGGACACCACGATCCTGCTGATCGAACACAACATGAATGTGGTGATGCAAACCGCCGACTTTATCACTGTGCTGAACTTTGGCGAAATCCTGGCAGAAGGCACCCCAAAAGACATTCACAACAACGCCGCCGTACAGGCGGCATATCTGGGCAAAACAGATGCTTGAGGTACGCGACATCCACGCCTCATATGGTCGCGCAAAAGCGCTGTTTGGCGTGTCCTTGAACGTGCAACCCGGTGAAATCCTGTGCCTGTTGGGGCGCAATGGCGCGGGCAAGAGCACAATACTGAAGTCTATCATGGGACAATTGCCGCTGACCGCTGGAAATATCACCCTGAACAGCGACGACTTAACCGGTATCCCTGCCCATGAGGTGCCCAAACGCGGCATTGGCTACATCCCGCAAGGACGCCGGTTGTTTCCCGAATTGACCGTGGCGGAAAACATCGAAATCGGGCTGATGGCCCGCAAAAAAGGCCCCGACACCCGCGACTGGGTGCTGGATCTGTTTCCCCCCTTGCGGGGACGTCTGGCCCAACCTGCGGGAACGCTATCTGGCGGCGAACAACAAATGTTGGCCACAGCCCGCGCCTTGTGTTTGCGGCCTGAAGTGCTGTTGCTCGATGAACCGACCGAAGGTTTGCAACCGTCGATGATCGACCAAATCCGACAGGTGATCGTGCAAATGAAATCCCAAGGCGTCGCGATTATCCTGGTTGAACAACGCGTTGACGCCGTTTTATCCATCGCCGACCGGGTTGCATTTATCGAAAGTGGCCGGAACCTCGAAACACTGAATGCCACAGATTTGCGCGCCGATCCTGCGAAATTATCGCGGTATTTGGGTGTTTAGGCGCCATTCAAGCCGACTGTGGATAATATTGGACTATTTTCCCACGCAATGGCTGATTGCAACAATTTTCTTGCGGTGCCCTGTGGGTAACCCAACAAAAACTACAAGATATAAGCAAGAATAGCCCCATGGGCCGACGCCCAACACGCGCCGTCATCCTTGCGCTTTGATCCACTCCATCACAGCAGGCCGCACCGTCATTTCCCCCCGGTGCCGCGCATCGGCAATCACTTTGCGCACCTCTTGCAGATTTGACCGCCGCAGCAGGCTTTTCACGGGTCCGATGGATGCAGGACGCATGGACAATGTCCGAAGCCCAATGGCCGCCAGACACAGGGCCTCGACCGGGCGGCCCGCATCTTCTCCACAAAACGAAAGTGGCGTATTGAACTTGTCGCACCGTTCGACGATCTGCTCCAGAAAGCTAAGGAAACTGACATTCAGCGTGTCGTATCGCCGACGCACCCGTTCGTTTTCGCGGTCCGCCGCAAAGAAAAACTGCTTTAGGTCGTTGCCGCCGATAGAGAGAAATTCCACTTCTTCAAAAAACTTCGCCGGCGCGAATGCCAGGCTCGGGGTTTCCAACATCGCACCAATGTTGATTTCTTCCGGCAACACATGACCAAGCTTGGTTTCGCGGATTATAGCCTTGTCCATTTCCAAACGCGCAGCGCGGAACTCTTCAAACTGCGCGACAAAGGGGAACATTACGGTTAGCGGACGCCCTTGCGCTGCCCGGATCAACGCCTGCAACTGCATCCGCATCACACCGGGTTTGTCGAGCCCCACCCGAATGGCGCGCCATCCCAAAGCCGGGTTCGGTTCGTCATGTGGCTTCATATAGGGCAGGACTTTGTCCGACCCGATATCAAGCGTCCGAAATACCACTTTCTTGCCCTGGGCTGCATCAAGAACCCGCTCATAAAGCGCTACCAACTCAGATCGTTTGGGCATTTTGTTGCGCACTAAAAACTGCAACTCGGTGCGAAAAAGCCCCACACCTTCGGCGCCAGAACTTACCAGCGACGGCAAATCTGCCATCAAGCCGGCATTCATCTGCAAATTGATGACAGCGCCACATAGTGTTTCAGCCGGTTTATCCCGGATCGACGCATAGCGTTCCTGTGCGGCCGCCAGCATAGCGATTTTGTCACGAAAGGCAGACACAACTGTGTCATCAGGGCGCAAATGCGCGATGCCCTGTTCGCCATCAACCATGATATGATCGCCGTTCAGCGCCTCGGCAGTGATCCGTTCTGCATGCACCACCAACGGTATCGCCAACGCGCGCGCGACAATCGCCGCATGGCTGCCAACAGATCCCTGTTCCAACACAATGCCGCGCAGGGACCGGCCATATTCCAACAGTTCCGCCGGGCCGATGTTTCGGGCCACCAAAATTGGATCGGGTGGCATTTCGGCCCCTGTATGCGCGCCCTGGCCGGTCAGAATACGCAACAAGCGATTGCTAAGGTCATCAAGGTCGCTAAGCCGTTCGCGTAAATAGCTGTCAGACACCTGCCCCATACGCGCGCGCGCCAAAGATTGTTCTTTCTCAACAGCCGCTTCGGCGCTCAGTCCCCGGCTGATGTCCTCCTCCATTCGGCGCATCCAACCTTTGGAATTGGCAAACATCCGGTAAGCTTCCAACACCTGCATCTGCTCTTTGTCACCAGTACCGGCAAACTCAAGCATCTTGTCAACACCGACGCGCAGATGCTCGACTGCTTCCACCAGCCGTTCCAACTCGCGTTCCGGGTCATCAGCAATCGGGTTGGTCACAACGACGCGCGGCTCATGCAGCCAGACATGGCCCTCGGCCGCACCTTCCTGGCCTACGGTACCCTGCAACAAAACAGGTTGCATGTGACGGGCCGACATTGCCGCACCTTCACCGACAAAGGCCCCCAGTTCTGTCATCTCGGCCAGAACCATCGCGACAACTTCCAGCGCATAAACTTCGTCAGCAGTGAATTCGCGTGCCTGCTTTGACTGCACCACCAACACGCCCAGCGATTCACCGATCCGCTGAACAGGGATGCCCAAAAAGCTGGAAAAAATCTCTTCGCCGGTTTCCGGCATATAGCGAAAACCGCGTGCTTGTGGCGCGTTCGCTGTATTTACGACCTGGCGCCGCTTGGCCACACGCCCGACCAGCCCCTCGCCCAGCTTCATTCTGGTTTCATGAACCGCGTCTTTGTTAAGGCCTTCTGTGGCACAGAGTTCCAGCGTTTCATCGTCGCGAAACAAATAGATCGAGCACACTTCGCACGCCATGCTGCTGGCGATCAGCTGAGTAATCTTGTCCAGCCGCGCCTGTCCGGCATCATCACCCGCCATTGCATCGCGCAACCGGCCAAGTAATTTTCGGCTTTCCGTCTCAACACGTTCCGCCATTGTCGCCTCTTTTCAGACTATGTACTGCCTTTGATCAGTCTTTCGACTTCAGGCCGCTTTTTCAAGCTCGAAGGCA
Source organism: Sulfitobacter sp. (assembly GCA_049680295.1). GTDB lineage: Bacteria > Pseudomonadota > Alphaproteobacteria > Rhodobacterales > Rhodobacteraceae > JBAUHN01. Next base: position 21,467 of record JBAUHN010000258.1, on the reverse strand, counting down.
TCATGCAGCGCTTGCACTGCAAGTTCCATGTACTTTCGGTCGATCAACACAGAAATCTTGATTTCCGAGGTCGTAATAACCTTGATGTTGATGCCTTCCGCGCTCAGTACCTGAAACATCTTGGCAGCAACACCGGTATGGCTGCGCATGCCAATGCCCACGACGGATACTTTGGCCACATCAGTATCGGCAATGACTTCGTGATAGTTGATAATACCATCTGATTTCGCCCGATCCACAGCCTGCTGCGCGCGCGCGACCTGATCGGTGGGGCAGCTCCAGGTCATATCTGTGCGGCCCTCTTCAGCAATGTTCTGCACGATCATATCAACATTCACACCTGCGTCGCTTAGCGCGCTGAATATGTTGGCCGCAATTCCCGGACGGTCCGCCACCGACACCAGGGTCATTTTGGCCTCGTCGCGGCTATAGGCCACACCGGCCACTACATTGCTTTCCATGATATCCTCCTCGTCGCACACCAGCGTCCCAGCGGTGTCCGATTGTTCCTCAAAACTGCTCAGAACCCGCAGCTTGACCTTGTATCGCATGGCCAGTTCAACGGACCGCGTCTGCAACACTTTTGCGCCCAGACTTGCCAGCTCAAGCATTTCTTCAAATGCAATCTTGTCCAGCTTGCGCGCCTTCGACGTGATCCTTGGGTCTGTTGTATATACCCCGTCCACATCCGTATATATATCGCAACGCTCCGCCGCAAAGGCTGCCGCAAAGGCCACCGCCGTCGTATCGCTGCCACCCCGGCCCAAGGTTGTGATCCGACCCTCCGGGCTTACGCCTTGAAAACCCGCAACCACGGCCACTTTCATTCCTGCAGCAAACCGGCCCAGAATATTTTCAGACGGTATCTCCTCGATCCGGGCTGATGAATGCGCGCTGGTGGTTTTGACAGGCACTTGCCAGCCTTGCCAACTGCGTGCCGGCACATCCATTTCCTGCAACGTCAACGCCATCAAACCTGCGGTCACGTTTTCGCCTGAGGATACCACCGCATCATATTCACGCGCATCAAACAGCGGCGACGTATCGCCAACCCAACCGACCAGTTCATTGGTCTTGCCAGACATCGCCGAGACGATGACGATCACATCATAGCCTTTGGCCACTTCGACACCCACGCGCTTGGCCGCACGCTTGATACGGTCCAATGTTGCAACCGAAGTGCCCCCGAATTTCATCACCAAAATAGGCATATCTGGTCCTTGCGCCTTACCTTTGGCGGGGTTTACGCGGCAATCTCCTGCCGCGCAAGACCTGTGCCTATCCCGCTTCCAATTGGTAAAAATATCGCCCGTGCGGCGCACATAAAACTCTTTTGGAGCAACCAGCGTGGCACAATGTCCAGCCAGATACGTCCGTCAGTAAGCGTGCGGCCGGCCGTCCCAGTTTTCAAAACACCCGGTGTTTTCTATGCTCAACGTGGCAAACCGATCCATCAACCCGGCCACGGCCTCATCTACACCGATGTCCGCAGCGCTTCCGCCCATATCGGTCTGGACCCATCCTGGGTGATAAATCCCCACTGCAATCCCATCGCCCGCCAAGTCAGTACTCAGGTTGCGCCCCAGGTTTAGTACCGCCGCTTTTGAACTTCGGTAAATATAACTGCCGCCGGGGGCGCGGGTATCCGACGCCATCGTCGACGAAATAATCGCGATTTTCGCAGACTTCGCGCGCCGCAGGTTTGGCAACAGATTTTGGACCGACAAAAAGACACCGGTCACATTGGTAGCAAAGCTCTGCGCCCAAAGATCCACCGCATAGCCGGTCTCCAGATCGGCGCCCTTGTCCAGATAAACACCAGCATTACAGACCAACAGGTCAATCTCTTGGCCCTCTAAACTTTGCGCAAAACCGGCGTGGCTGGAGGGATCTGTGACATCCAAGCTAGACAGCCCGCCGCCAGACCGGCTTGTTCCAAAAACCTCATGGCCCGCGCTCTGATAGGCCTTCGCCAGCCCTGCACCGATACCGCGACTGGCCCCTGTGATAACAATCTTCATAACTCAATTGGCCTTTCGTTTAGGTATAAACGGCAAGGGTGCCAGTGGAATACCATCCTCAATCATTGATTTTGCTTCTTCAGGTAAGGCTTCGCCATAGATCGCCCGTTCGGGCATATCCCCCAGATGCATGGCGCGGGCTTCTTTGGCAAAATTTCCACCGACGTACTGCGCATTGTCTTCGATTTTGCGACGCAGATCAGCTAAAGCAGTCTCTTGGTCCGAGACAGGCATGCTCAATGCGCCATTTTCCTCAGATTTTGCCGCCCCGGTCTTGATCCCGGGATTGGTCTTGTTCACACGCGGCGCCATGATTGCTTTTTCGACCTTGGCGTTTCCACAATGCGCACAAACAACATGGCCCGCTTTTTGTAGGGCTTCAAAGGCTTCGGCGGATTTGAACCAACTGTCAAACCCATGGCCTTCCCCACATTTCAAAGCGTATTGGATCATCTCAGCCCGATTTGCCCTTTGGTTGGTCTCTATAATGACATGGGACGCTGCATCGCATCCGTCAAGCGCTGTTACTTTTTGATACGCGGATCAAAATCCAGCAATATCCGGGACAATTCAGGCTGGGACATCATTTTCGCCGCCCTCTTGCGGGTGACCCATTTTCGTTGGCGCTGCCTCGCTTCCGGATAGTCGCGCTTAAGGGATTTCACCTTCACCGGGTAAATCATCGCCACACATGGCATTCCAACATCATCCCCAGCCAACTTGGAATAGGAATAGATACCAAGGCACCGATCGCTGGCCTTGCCAATCACACCCGCCTCTTCCCAGGCTTCCTGTTGCGCAGATTCAGCCGGTGTTTTGCCGTCCATCGGCCAGCCTTTGGGAACAATCCACCGTTTGGTACCTCGCGATGTAATCACCAAAACCTGCACTTTTCCTTTCACAATTCGATAGCAAAGTGCCGCGAATTGAGTTCGGACGTCAGCTTTTCGGGACGTGGGAACAGAGATGGGAAGTTGTCTGATGATCATCTGATATCGTCTGATATTATGCGGAAATTCGTAATCGGCCCTTCCCTATCAACTTGTGATCGCGATATCAAACTGAATGCATGCAAGTCGCAACACGAATTGTCCAAAAGCCCGAGGGTTGTACCGGGCGAGACCATGAAAGATAGTGCGGCAAATGTCCAAGCTCAGATCATTAATCGCGACACTCACCGGTTTGGGTATATTGCTTGCAACGCCCCTGCAGGCCAATCCGGTGACAAATGTTTTCGCCGCCGCCAGCCTGCGCGGCGCCTTGGATGAGGTTGCGGCGATGTTCCCTGACCCGGTTGCAATCTCATATGGTGGATCAGGTACAATCGCCCGTCAGATTACCCAAGGCGCACCTGCGGATGTGGTCATTCTGGCCAATCCCATTTGGATGGACTGGCTGGAGGATCATGACGCGATACTCGATGAGACCAGATTTGACATGGCCACCAACCGTCTGGTGCTGGTCGGAGCCAAATCATCAGCCGCCTTGTTATCAATGGATGGCGCAACCCTGTTGTCTGCCCTCAACGGTGGCCGGTTGGCCATGGGGCAACGCGATGCCGTGCCTGCCGGGATTTATGCCCGCGAATGGCTGATCCATATAGGCGCGTGGGATATGATGGCGCCGCATTTGGCAGAAACCGAAAACGTCCGCGCCGCTCTTGCACTTGTCGCGCGGGGCGAGACCCCGTTGGGTGTGGTCTATGCCACCGACGCCTTGGCGGAAGGAAACGTCAACGTCGTGTGGAATATTCCTGAAGCTGCGCATCGCGACATTCGCTACCCGGCAGCGGCAGTGACATCCGCCGGGGCCGCCTTTGCCGCGTTTCTAAAATCAGACGCGGCCAGAAAAATTTTCTATTCCAAGGGCTTCTTGCCCGCGCGTGACCCGCAATGACGCTGGATAGCGCAAGTTGGGACGCCCTTTACCTGTCATTGTGGGTGTCTGTCACCGCGACAATCGGTGCAGTGCCATTGGCGCTTTGGATCGCATGGTTGCTGGCACGTAAATCCTTTTGGGGCAAAAGCGCGCTTAACGCCGCAGTGCATTTGCCGCTTGTCTTGCCCCCCGTCGTCACCGGCTATCTGTTATTGCTGACCTTTGGGCGCAATGGCACAATCGGGCGCGTTTTGGAGGAATGGTTTGGCATTATTCTGGCCTTTCGATGGACCGGTGCCGTCTTGGCCGCAGTGGTCATGGGGTTTCCCTTGATGGTGCGCGCTATGCGATTGGCGATTGAGGCTGTAGATCCAAAACTGGAAGCTGCCGCTGCATCGCTTGGCGCGCCCGGTTGGGCCGTTTTTGCCCGCGTGACATTGCCCCTGATCACACCGGGAATACTGGCCGGCGCTATCATGGGCTTTGCCAAAGCGATGGGCGAATTTGGCGCGACCATCACCTTTGTTGCGAACATTCCCGGACAAACGCAAACCTTGCCCAGCGCGATCTACGCCTTTTTGCAGGTGCCGGGGAGTGAAGCACAGGTTATCGCGTTGGTGCTATGGGCTTGCCTTATCGCAATCGGCGCCGTCGCCTTGTCTGAATGGCTGGCCCGCCGTGTCGCCAAACGGATCGCCGGATCATGACGTTTCAAGTGCGCCTTAAGCATCAGTTTGACACTTTCAATCTGAACATCGCCTTTGAAAGCGGCGCCGGCATTACCGCGCTTTTTGGCCGCTCCGGTGCTGGCAAGACAACGGTGGTAAATGCCATTGCCGGACTTTTGCACCCCGATCAAGGGAGTATTTCGGTCTTGGGCCAAACCCTGCTGGACACCGAAAAAGGCGTTAACGTCCCCGTCCATAAACGCAGGCTTGGCTATGTTTTTCAGGACGCCCGGCTTTTTCCGCATCTGTCGGTTCAAGGCAACCTGATGTTCGGTGCCAGATACGCGCCCCACACCGCCAACGGCCCGACTTATGACGATGTTGTTGATTTGCTTGGACTGTCTGATCTTACAAAACGCGCGCCGTCGACGCTATCGGGGGGCGAAAAGCAACGGGTTGCTCTGGGTCGCGCCCTGATGAGCCACCCAAGCCTGTTGTTGATGGACGAACCGTTGGCCAATCTGGATGGGCCGCGAAAACAAGATATTCTGCCCTATCTTGAAGCATTGCGCGACGGCCCACTAAACCTGCCGATCCTCTATGTCAGCCACGCGGTGGACGAAGTGGCGCGTCTTGCCAATCATCTGGTGCTTATCCAGGATGGAAAAATTCAGGCGAAGGGGCCGCTTTTCGATGTCATGTCTGACCCCGCAGCAGTGCCATTGCTGGGGGTGCGCGAAGCGGGTGCCGTGATTGAGGCGGTCGTTGCCGCCCATGCCAGCGACGGGCTAAGCACCTTGCAATCAAGTGCTGGAACGCTGGAACTGCCCGGCGTGCACGCGCCCATAGGCGCGAGGGTGCGATTGCGGGTCCTGGCACAGGACGTCATTTTGTCGCGGACCCGGCCAAAAGGGTTGTCTTCGGTCAACATTCTGCCTGTCACAATCAGTGCGGTGCACCCCGGCGACGGACCGGGGGCCGCGATTGCTCTAAAGGCCGGAACCGATCAGTTGCTGGCGCGGGTCACGGCCCGCGCAGTGACAGATCTGGACCTTGGCCCCGGCACGAAATGCTATGCCATTATCAAGGCCACTACCGTCGCACCGGGCAGCATCGGCCGCTAAAGCGCCAGTTCACTGTGCCCCATGCGGCGGCGCAACTGGTCAACCAGAGCGTCTAACGGCACATCTGCATCTATCGCCAATTTGCGCAGGCCAAAATGCACATGCGCCATATCCTGATAATAGCTGGTGTAGGCATAGTTGGTCGCGGCCCCTGCCACGGCCCCCAAGACAGGCACCGTCTGGGCCGCCAGTTTCTGCCCCAACACAACCGACAATCGGGGGGCGACTTTGGCAATAATGCTCTGCAACGCCGCCCCGCTCAGCGTCATCCGCGCCGACAAAAATCCCAGATCCGCACCGTCGTCATTTTCCAGCGGTCCAGCAGATGCAAAGACCTGCACACAATCAAATTGCACGTTTTCCGCCGCCGGATCAAACCCGTGCTCCACTGCCACACCCTGAATGACCCGCAACAGCAATGTCGTCGTCACCGGCATTTCTGCCAAGGCCGTCGGCAATCCGCCCATACCACCAACAGCCCCCATTGCGGCACTTACGGACGAATTCAACCAACCACTTTGATCGCCGACCACGGCGCGGCTGGAATGGGCCGCCTTCATCGCATGATTGAGGGCAAGGATCGTGGCATCCTGCAAACCTTGGCGCACAGGATTTGGCAAGCGCCCCAATAAACTGTCAGCCCCGCCACCAATCATATTCAGCACGTCGATCCCAAGACCCCCGGCTTGCGTGTAACGCGCAGCGAGCCGGTTTAATTCGACCTCTACATCGACAGTTTTTACAATTTCCAGCAACCCCAAACCTCGCACTTTGACATGATAATCAATGTTGGGTCAGAGGTTGGGATTTTCAATGCACCCGCGCCATCTAAGATCAGCGCTCATTCTTCCACTGGATCACATCACCTGTGACACCGTCCCACGCCCCCGGTACAAGACTGCGGCCAAGCACCCTGTTGGGGTTGGTTGGCGGCGGCATGTTGACGCCCTCTAGGCGCGCAAAGCCCGAGCGTCCATAGTAAGGCGCATCGCCAACAAGCATTACACGTTGCCAATCGGCCGCGGCCTCCAGACTTAGCGAGGCTTCGATCAATGCCCGCCCCAAACCTTCGCCCTGCCGGGTTGGGTGTACGGCAATCGGGCCAAGCAACAGCGCAGAAGCTTTTCCAATTGAGACAGGCCAATAGCGCACAGCGCCTGCCAGAATGCCGTTCGCATCCCGGGCGACATGGCTTAGCCCCACAACCGGATCCACACCATCACGCAGACGGTACGACGACAACGCTTCGCGGCCCGGTGCAAAGCACAGGTCAAAAAGCGCCTCGACCTCCCAATGGTCGTTTGGGCGTTCCACGGTCAGCTGATACAAATGGTGGCCATTCAGCGGTCAATTCATTGCAAAAAATTCAGGTGGTCCCGGCCCTAGCATGACGTTACCTCTGGGGCAATTGATCAGGAGCTTTTGATGTTTTACCGACCCGAAGATGGCCACGGCCTGCCGCATAACCCCTTCAACGCAATCGTGACACCCCGGCCCATTGGCTGGATATCAACCCGCAGTGCAGCGGGCGAAAACAATCTGGCACCTTACAGCTTTTTCAACGGCATCGCCTATACGCCTGCGCAGGTTATGTTCGCCTCGACCGGGTCGAAAGAGGATCAGGGCGACACCAAAGACAGCGTGACCAATATTCGCGAAACCGGGGTGTTTTGTGTCAATATCGTCGAATACGCTGCCAAAGACGCGATGAACGTCAGCTCGGAAACAATGTCCAAAAGCGAAGATGAAGCCGCGTGCGCGGGCGTCGCAATGGCTGACTGTGAAACGATTGCTTGCAGCCGTGTCGCGGATGCGCCTGCATCTCTGGAATGCAAGATGACACAGATCGTGCCGCTGAAAGGAGCCTCCAACTTTCTGGTGCTGGGCGAAGTCGTCGGCGTCCACATGCGTGACAATGCAATTGTAAACGGACGGTTTGACGTAACCACCTTCCAGCCCCTCGCGCGGCTGGGATATCGTGACTATACAAAAATCGCGGAAGTTTTTGAGCTTATTCGCCCAGACGACTAAAACGCAGGGTACACCGGTGTCGGTGCCCCCTATGTTCAGGAATTTAGCAAACTTTCCAAATGTTTGTTGAAATCTGCCAGTGCCATCGACGGGTCAAGTTCCGTCACCGGCTCAATCTGGACGCTCACATGACGGCGCCCCTTCTTGATCCCCAGAAAGCTCCAGAAAGCATCATATTTGGCGAATTGAAATTTTCCCAAGCCGTCAATTTTTAGCAGTAATACCGGCGTTTCCTGCTCGGCCCGCAGAATATCATGTGCGCCCGAATAATAGGGTTCGATGATCTCTTGTGATTGCCTGCGCACCTTGCCCGCAGGAAACAACAGGATCGAATTTGCATTCGCCAGCACCTTATGGATAACGCGCAACGTCTGCGCCTTGCGATTTTGACGCTTTTCCTCGGGCCAGCTTTTAGGAGAACTCATCGGGATGGCCGAGGCCACGAACATTGGAAACCACTGCGACCAACTGTGGTATTCGTCGTAGTGCACCGTCGGGCGTATGCGCATCGTTGAATATAGAATCGCAGATATCAGCGGACCGTCATGGCGGCTGACATGCGTCGCCAGGACAAGCGCGCCGGGATGATCCTGTAGCAGATGTTTGTTGGAACAACTGACATTGTAGAACAGCGCATAGTAGGTTCGGATCAGGACAAAGAAAAAATGCCGTAGCCATTTGCCCAAAGTGGCGTCCAGCAACCGTTTCACGTATCTTTGACCAGATCGTTCAAGCCGCGCATTCTTTTCACTTCCGACATCCGTTCCCTTAGTCTTCGCACCTGACAATCGTTACATAAACCTGTCGCTGCTGATTGCCATAGCCTGCGCGATCAACCCGCTATCCCGCGTGTGTCTTTCCGCGACGATCATTGCGCAAAATTGCATAAAGAACATGGGTGCGCCAACGTCCGTCGATTTGCAGATAGCTTTGTGCGACGCCTTCATATTTGAACCCTGATTTTTCCAGCAATCCGCGCGACGCCGCATTTTCGGGCAGGCAGGCGGCCTCAATCCGGCTGAGGTCGAGCCGCGAAAATGCGTGATGCACGACGGCCTGAATGGCCTCGCGCATGTATCCTTTGCGCGCGAAGGCTTCTCCGGTCCAATAGCCCAGCGTTCCGGCCTGCGCCGGGCCGCGACGAATATTGTCCAGCGTAATCGCCCCCAAAAGCGATTTGGTATCACGCTCGACCATAAATAGCGGCAATGCCGTGCCCGATGACACTGATCTGTTCGCCCAGTAGACGCGGTTGGTAAAAGCCTTGCGTGACAAATGATCCTGCGCCCAGCTTGGCTCCCACGGGGTTAAGTATTCGATGCTTGAGGCGCGCAATGCCGACCAGGGGCGGAAATCGGCATGGATCGGCGGGCGCAGCGTCATCCGCTCGGTTTCGATCCGCAATTTCCGCTTTGGCAGAAGCATCACGCGGCACGTCGCTCCTGCAATTCTGCAAGCGATGGTGCGGCGTCTACAGGGCCGTATAGCGCCAATGCCGCCGGTGACGAGGCTGCCATATGTTCGGCAAACTCGCGCACGTCGCCGGTTGTTACGGCATCTATCATTGCCAAGGTTTCCTCAAGCGGCGGGATGCGGTCCCAGATTTGCGTCAACCTGGCCAACCGTTCGGCCCGGTTGGACGGGCTTTCCAGCCCCATCAACAAACCCGCTTTCATCTGTGCGCGGGCGCGGGCCACTTCGGCGGGGGACATATCACTGGCGGCGCGCTTCATCTCATCAATGGTGATATGCGCCAATTCGCCCAGCTTTTCAGCACTGGTGCCCGCATAGATCGTGGTCATGCCAGTATCGGCATAGGCACCGGCCTGGGCGAAAATCGAATAGCAAAGACCCCGGTTTTCACGAATTTCGCGGAACAGGCGGCTCGACATGCCGCCGCCCAAAGCCGAGGCGTAAATCTCGGCGGTATAGATTTTCGGATCGCGGTATCCGGGGCTTTCAAAGGCCAGCGCAAAATGCGCCTGCTCCAGTGATTTAACATGGCGGATCTCGCCGCCAGAAAAACGTGCCGCATCCACTTGAAACGCAGGTTTTTGCGTCATTTCTCCAAAAAGTGCCTCGGCCATTTTGACAATTGCATCATGATCCACGGCACCTGCGGCGGACAGGATCATTTGCTCAGGCCCATAATGCTGACCGATAAAACCCGAAAGATCTGTCTGACTAAAGTTGGACACCCGTTCCACCGGACCCAGAATCGTGCGCCCCATCGGTTGATCCGGATAGGCCTGATCCTGCAACCAGTCGAAAATCACATCGTCCGGCGTATCCAGCGATTGGCCGATTTCTTGCAAAATCACACCGCGTTCAACTTCGATTTCAGAAGGGTCCAACGTCGGGTTCAGCAAAATATCGGAAATCACATCTAGCGCCAGCGGCACATCATTTTGCAAAACGCGTGCATAATAGGCCGTCACTTCTCGCGACGTATAGGCATTGATAAAACCGCCTACGTCCTCGACGGCCTCGGCAATCTGCACCGCACTGCGGGTCTTGGTGCCTTTAAAGGCCATATGTTCAAGAAAATGCGCGATGCCGTTCTGATCACTGGTTTCGTGACGCGCACCCGCCGTGACCCAAACACCAATCGAGGCTGAGGCCAGCGAAGGCATATGTTCCGTAATAATGCGAAAGCCGTTGGACAGCCGATGTTGTTGCAACGTCACGAAGCGATGTTTCCTTTGATATGCGTCTTTAATGCAGTGAGATCATTTGCCACGCGGGTCACGCGTTCCGACCTGTCATACAGATCAGCCATGCGCGAAGGCAAGGGCGGGCGGATGCCGCTTGCAGCTTCAACCGCGTCTGGGAATTTGGCCGGATGCGCCGTGGCTAGCGTGATCATCGGGGTGCCGGTTTTCCGGGTCTCATCCGCAACTTTCACCCCGATTGCGGAATGCGGGCATAACAACTCACCCGATGCTTTCAAGGCCGATGTGATCGTCGCACTGGTTTCCGCTTCCGAGGCGCGGCCAGATGTATAGTGCGATTGCAAGACCTGCATCGCACCCTGGCTTACGTCAAAGCCGCCCTGTTTCAACTCGTCCATCAACTGTGCCACCGCTGATCCATCGCGATCAAACGCATCAAAGAGCGCGCGTTCAAAATTTGAACTGACCTGAATATCCATCGACGGGCTGATCGACGCCTGCACCTGACCTTTGTGATAGCCTTGCCCCGACAGGCAGCGATGCAGAATGTCGTTTTGGTTGGTGGCCACCACCAGTTGATCAATCGGCAGACCCATTTGTTTGGCAATGTAGCCTGCAAAGATATCGCCAAAGTTACCCGTGGGTACCGTAAAGCTGACACGCCGGTGCGGCGCGCCCAGGGATACGGCCGCGGTAAAGTAGTACACCACCTGCGCCAGCACCCTGCCCCAGTTGATCGAATTTACGCCCGCCAGCCGAACCCCGTCGCGGAACTCAAAATCGTTAAACATGTTTTTGAGTTGCGCCTGACAATCGTCAAAATCGCCGTCCATCGCCAGTGCATGCACGTTTGTTTCCGTCGGCGTCGTCATCTGGCGGCGCTGGACTTCGGACACGCGCCCGTGCGGGTACAGAATAAACACATCGACATTGTCCAACCCGCGAAACGCCTCAATCGCAGCGGACCCGGTATCACCAGATGTCGCGCCAACGATTGTCACGCGTTCGCCTTTGCGTCCCAATGCGACCTGAAACATCTGGCCGATCAACTGCATCGCAAAGTCTTTGAACGCCAGCGTCGGGCCGTGGAACAGTTCCAGCAGAAAATGTCCGGCGTCCAATTGCACCAGTGGCGCGCGGGCGGCATGGCCGAAACCGGCGTAGGCGCGGTCAATACAGCCGCGAAATTCATCGTCTGTGAACACATCGCCGACAAATGGCCGCATCACCCGGTAGGCCACCTCTTCGTAGGGCTGCCCTGCCATGGCAGCGATTTCATCCCGGCCAAGTGTCGGGATCGTCTGAGGCACATAGAGGCCGCCATCGCGGGCAAGACCAGTCAGCATCGCCTGTTCAAAGTTCAGTATCGGGGCAGTGCCACGGGTAGATATATATTGCATCGGTTTCAGTCTTGTTTGGCAGCGCCAGACCGGCGCAGGAAGAAGGCAGTCATTGCCAGCCAGATGACGGCCAGCGAAAACCAGGTGATCGCATATTGCAAGTGATCGTTGGGAATGGCAGCGGTGTCTACCGGCATCGGCGTCAAACCTTGGTTTGTTCCCGACTTTTCGCGCTGAACCAGCAAAATCGGACGGGTTCCCAAAAAGGACGCCATCGCGTCCACATCCCGCGCGAACCAGATGTTTTGATCCTGATCAGGTGCGGGCGTAAAACCGTCGGTTTCCTGCGGCCATTGCAGGTTGCCTGTGACAGTGACCGGGTCAATGTCGCCGATGAAGTCCACATCCTTTGCATCGTTCACCGCTACAAAGCCGCGATCCACCAGAATGGCACCATCGGGATGATCCATCGCACTGACAATACGGTAGCCTGCGCCGACCTGTTTTTTGGACACCAGAACCTTGATGAAATCGGCGCTAAGAGTACCGGTAACTGTCACCGGCAAATAGGCGTCCGCGTCTGGATCAGGCGCCGGGGGAAGCGGTACAGGATCAGCGATGATCCGACCCTCTATTCTGGCTATCACAGCCTCTTTCCACGCAAGGCGCTGCATTTGCCAGACACACAGGCTGATGAGAATCGCCGCGCCGCCGATGCCAAAGATCAAGAGGAATGACAAACGCCGCATGAAAACCTCAGGTCAGAGAAAAAGGCGCGCGGGTAAGGCGCGCCTTTCAGGGATCGGGTTCAGAAACCTAACTTGCAATCCGTATGGATCAGCCCGGAACACCCCAGATGTAGACGGCGAAAAACAAGAACAACCACACCACATCGACAAAGTGCCAGTACCAGGCGGCGGCCTCAAAACCGACGTGTCTTTCGGGTGTAAAGTGCCCTTTGATCGCACGGATCAGACAGACCGTCAGAAAGATCGTGCCGACGACCACGTGAAAACCGTGAAAACCGGTGGCCATAAAGAAGTTAGAATAGAACTTGTCGCCGCCAAATTCCCAACCTTCGTGCAGAAGATGCGCATATTCATAGGCCTGCAGCCCGGTGAATGCCACGCCCAGAACGATGGAGATCGCCAGACCCGCAATCAGATCCTTGCGGTTGTTTTCGTGCACCAGCGCATGGTGCGCCCAAGTCACAGCACAGCCCGACAGCAACAAAATCAACGTGTTGATCAGTGGCAGATGGAACGCATCCACGGGATAAACGTAAGGGGCCACGTATTCCGATCCGATATATTCGTTCATCGGATAGATCGCATGTTTAAAGAATGACCAGAACCATGCCGCAAAAAACATCACTTCGGACATGATAAACAGGATAAAGCCATAGCGCAGGCCGATGCGGACCACAGGCGTATGATCGCCAATATGGCTTTCGGTTACAATATCGGACCACCATGCGAACATGACGTAGAGTACCGCAACCAGGCCTGCGAAAAACAGCCAGGGCGTTACGTCGTGCATCCAAAGCACTGCGCCAAAAAACATCGCGAAACCACCCAAGGCGCCAATCAGCGGCCAGATTGAGGGGTTCAGAATGTGATAATCGTGATTTTTTGCATGGGCCATGCGTGGGGTCCCTCAGTTAAAAGTTAGTTTAGTTTGTTTTTGTCTTCTGGTCGGCAATCTGACCCGCATTTGCGTAGCTTTCGGGCAGATCAATTTCGTAGAACGTATAGGAAAGAGTGATGGTATGTACATATTTCCCGTCGCGATCCGTAACGATTTCCGGATCCACGTAGACAGTCACGGGCATTTGCACTCTCTCGCCGGGCTCCAACACCTGTTCGGTAAAGCAAAAGCAGTCGATTTTGTTGAAAAACCCGCCGGCAGTGTAAGGCGTGACGTTATAGCTGGCCTGTCCGGCAACAGGCCGACCTGTCGGATTGTAGGCCTCATAGAACGCCAATCCGGTTTCACCGATCCTGATATCCATCTCGGATACCAACGGTTTGAACGTCCAGGGCATTTGGTTGTTCAGGGAGCCGTCAAATCGAATGGTGATGGTCTGGTCCAGCACGTCTTCGGATGCGGTTTCAGACACGCCGGGCACGCCGCCAAAGCCGGTTACACGGCAAAACCAGTCATAAAACGGCACCGACGCCCAGGCCAGCGCCCCCATCACCAGGACAAGACTGACGGTTTGAGTAACTGTTTTTGCCGGGCCGGACATCGCCATTATTCTTCTCCTGCAGTTTCAATGCGGGGCATTTCAAATGCCCCGCCCGTGACTTTGGTAAAGGTCAACGCCAGGACCAGCACGACAAACCCGGCCAGCAACAGGCCGACGCCGATATTGCGGCCTTTGCGGCGTTTGTGCAGGTCATGTTCAGGCGGGAATGACATGATCTACCAGCCCCCAAGCCCGAAAGGACGCAAAGCGGCCTCGGCCAGAATGGCCCCGAAATGGGCAAACAGATACCACAGCGACAGGCGAAAGAACTTTCGCTCGACGCGGTAATCATCGGCTTCGGCATCTGTCTCATTGCGACGCCAGATATCGACAGCACCTTTCAGGAACATCGCATTCAAGATCAGTGCTGTTGCCAGATAGATCGGCCCGCCTATGGCCGTAAGACCGGTGCCAACCGCCAATGCGGCCAACAATACCGTATAGGCGATGATGTGAACACGGGTGGCCCGCCGTCCATGGGTGACCGTCAACATCGGAACACCAGCGTCGTCGTAGTCGGATTTCATAAACAGGGCCAGCGCCCAGAAATGCGGCGGCGTCCAGACAAAGATCAATGCAAACATCAGCCATGCCTCGACCGACATCGACCCTGTGGCAATGACCCAACCGATCACTGGCGGAAATGCACCCGCAGCACCGCCGATCACAATGTTCTGCGGTGTCGAGCGTTTCAGCCACATCGAATAGATGACAACATAGAAAAAGATCGTGAAGGCCAGTAAACCCGCAGCCAGCAGGTTCGCAGAAAGCGCCAGCATCACCACGGACATACCCGACAGCGCCAAACCCAAGGCTTTCGCTTCGCCGGGTTGCACTTTACCGGCAGGGATCGGGCGTTTGACGGTGCGCCGCATCACGGCGTCGATGTCGGCGTCCCACCACATGTTCAGCGCACCCGAGGCCCCGGCCCCAATAGCCACAAAAAGAATCGAGGCAAATGCGATCACAGGATGCACCGGCACCGGTGCGGCCAGCATTCCGACCAATGCGGTAAACACCACCAGCGTCATCACGCGCGGCTTCATCAGTGCGAAATAATCGCCCAGCTGCGCATCATAATCGCCAGTTTTTGAAGTGTAGCCTACGTCAGCCATGATATGTCCTTGGATGCGAAAACCCGACCGGCGACGCCACGACAGCCCCGCCTGCCCATTCAGTTAGATGCGACAACCTGTGACTGCGGAACGCCTGCATATTCTTCCTTGGCACCTGCCAGCCATTCGGCATAGGCGGCCTCGGATACGACTTTCACGGTGATCGGCATATAGGCATGGTTCAACCCGCAAAGCTCTGAGCATTGACCGAAATAAACACCCTCTTTTTCGGCTTTGAACCACAGTTCTGCCAAACGGCCCGGAACCGCGTCTTGTTTCACGCCAAATGCCGGGATGGTCCAGGCGTGGATCACGTCAGCTCCGGTGACCTGCATAACGATTGTCTTGTTCACAGGCACAACTACAGCCGTGTCCGTAGCCAACAGGAATTCATCTTCGGAATACCCGGCCGCTTCCAGCTGCGCGATCACTTCGGGCGTTTTCATATTGGTCCCGCCGGTGGCCGGTGCACCGATCATGTAGCTGGAGAATTCGAATTCTTCGTCGACATAGGAATAATCCCAATACCACTGATAGCCTGTGACCTTGATTGTGATGTCGGCCTCAGGGATTTCTTGCTGTTTGAACAGGATTGGCAACGAAAACGCACCGATAAAGACCAGAATGACAATCGGGATAATGGTCCAAGCGACTTCGACCGGGGTGTGATGGGTGAATGACGCCGGCGTGTGGTTCCGCTTGGCATGGTAGCGGTACGCGACCCACAGAATCAACGCCGTTACAAACAATGAGATGACCGTGCACATCACCAGCAACATGCCATCCAGCCATTGCAAATCGCGCGCCAATTCTGATGCGGCAGGCTGAAAGCCCATTTCGCCGTCGACCGGACGGCCAATAATCTCAAGGTTGTCCTGCGCAAACGCGCCCGCCGCTGCAAAGGTTGCCATAAGGCCCGAAAGAGAGAAAAGAGTTTTCATGTGCCGTCCTGATCCTGTGGTCCTTGCCCTGCAAGGAAAGTAAGATTGCGCGCCAAAGCAACGCCGCCCGTTGTAATCTACCTGCTTACAATCATATTCTGCACTCAAGATAAAGACTTCTGCTTGCGTCAAACGGACGCTAATTCGATTTTACCTTCACCGACGGGACCTTTTTGCATGACCGACGCGCCTTTTTTGCCATTTGACACCAATTTGGACCGGGATACGGCCCTGTCGATCCTGCGCGCCGCCACAAACGGCGCCGACGACGGTGAACTTTTTTTCGAACGCCGCCGGTCTGAGGCATTGGTGTTTGATGATGGACGCCTGAAAACAGCAAGCTATGACGCGTCCGAGGGATTCGGTTTGCGTGCCGTCTGTGGCGAAGTCACCGGATACGCCCATTCGACTGAAATCAGCCAGGCGGCCCTGACCCGTGCGGCACAAACGGCGCGCCTGGCCGTGGGGGATGGCGGCGGCACATGGGCCGACGGGCCGGTGCCAACGAATATTAAGCTATACACCGATCAAGACCCGATAGCGGGCGCTGAATTCCCTATAAAAATCGAAACGCTGCGCGAAATAGACGCTTTTGCACGCGGGCTTGATAAGCGGGTGGTTCAGGTATCCGCCACCATTGCCGCGTCCATCCAGGAGGTCGAAATTCTGCGCCCCGAGGGCACATCGGTGCGCGATGTCCGCCCGATGACACGGGTTAACGTTTCGGTCATCGTTGAGCAAAACGGGCGCCGCGAGGCAGGCAGTGCAGGTGGCGGTGGACGTGTCGGGCTGGACGGATTGCTTGACCGGGCAGACTGGCAGGCAAAGGCACGTGAAGCCTTGCGAGTTGCCGTGGTCAATCTGGACGCAGTCCCGGCCCCAGCGGGCGTGATGGATGTGGTGCTTGGCCCCGGCTGGCCCGGCATTTTGCTGCACGAGGCCATTGGCCACGGGCTTGAGGGCGATTTCAACCGAAAAGGCAGCAGTGCTTTTGCGGGCCTGATGGGACAGCGCATTGCGGCCAGGGGAGTAACCGTTCTGGATGACGGCACGATCCCGGATCGGCGCGGATCTCTCTCGGTCGATGACGAAGGCACTGTATCAGGCAAAAACGTACTGATTGATGATGGCGTGTTGGTTGGCTACATGCAGGACCGCCAAAACGCGCGGCTGATGGGGGTGGCACCCACCGGCAATGGCCGCCGCCAAAGCTATGCCCATGCGCCGATGCCACGCATGACCAACACTTATATGCTGGGGGGCGATGCACGCCCTGATGATATCGTTGCGGATCTGAAGGACGGGATTTACGCGGTTGGTTTTGGCGGCGGTCAGGTCGACATCACCAACGGCAAGTTCGTATTCAGCTGCACCGAGGCTTACCGCGTCCAGAATGGTAAAATCGGCGCGCCTGTTAATGGTGCCACGCTGATTGGCGACGGTGCGACGGCGCTGAGCCAGATCCGGGCCATCGGCAATGACATGGCGCTTGATCCGGGTATGGGAAACTGTGGCAAAGCCGGGCAATGGGTGCCGGTTGGCGTTGGGCAACCGACGCTGATGATTGGCGGATTAACGGTGGGCGGCTCAGCAACCTAAGGGCAGAACCGCGTAGTTGTTTTTTCGGGATTACGACACAACCCATTCACCGCTTGTTAACCATTTCGCCGGTATATCTGATTCTGCAACGGACGGAGCTGCGGATGACAATCAAGGATCAACATCCTTCTTCCACTCACCCCCCACTCCCACCCACCCAGGAAGATGAACAGTTTTCTCGGCTCCGTCTTTTGCGATCCAGAAGGGTCGGCATTGCCACATACAATCGCTTGTTGAACGAGCATGGAACCGCGCAGAATGCGCTTGCCGCCCTTCCGGACATCGCCCGTGCTGCCGGGGTCGAAAAATACCAGATCTGCCCCGAAGGCGTTGTGATTGCCGAACTCAAAGCCGCACGTGCGGCGGGTGCACGATTGTTGGTGCAGGGCACAAAGGCTTATCCCGACGCCTTGAATGATCTCAGCGACGCGCCGCCGTTTCTTTGGGCAATCGGGGATATCTCCCTCCTTCACCGGCCCATGATTGCATTGGTCGGCGCGCGCAACGCCTCATCTTTGGGCACGCGTATGGCCAAAGCCCTGGCGCGGGAATTGGGTGGGGCGGGCTATGTTATTGTGTCTGGTCTGGCACGCGGCGTCGATGCTGCGGCGCATCTGGCAGCGCTGGATACCGGCACCGTCGCCGTGCAGGCAGGCGGCATAGACGTAATGTACCCGGCCGAAAACACCGAACTTGCATTGAAAATCGCGGGCGCGGGCCTGCGCCTGTCAGAACAACCCATGGGCCTGCAACCCATCGCGCGACATTTCCCGACCCGCAATCGAATCATTTCCGGCCTGACGCGCGCCACAGTGGTGGTTGAGGCGGCGGCAAAATCGGGCAGCCTGATCACCGCACGCGACGCGCTGGATCAGGGCCGCGAAGTTCTGGCGGTTCCCGGCCATCCGTTTGATGCGCGCGCCGCAGGCTGCAACATGTTGATCCGTGATGGTGCCGGTTTGGTACGTAATGCGGGCGACATTATCGAAATGCTGACACCCCCAGCCGACACCCCAAACCCACCCCGAAATTCTGAACAGCGGACCTCCCGGACTGCCCTGACACCAAAACGGACATTGCGCGAAACGGCTGCACTACATATGAAAATCCTGTCCCGGCTTGGCCCTTCACCGGTGGCCGAGGACCAGTTGATCCGGGATTTGCAAATCACCCCCGCGGACGCGGCACCCGCCTTGGTCGATCTTGAACTGGACGGTCAGATTGTGCGCAGTGCCGGCAGTCTTTTGGCGCGGTCTGGTTAGGCGTCGCGCATCAATCAAAACCCAAAATAATGGCCCGTGGAAAGCCCGGCTTCGGAACCGCCAATATCTTGCACATTGACAATCTTTGCTTGCACACCACATCTGGCAACGCCATAGACACGCAATATTCGTTTGCCAAAGGTCACATTATTTATGCCCGTCGTCGTTGTAGAATCCCCGGCCAAAGCCAAGACGATTAACAGTTATCTGGGGAGCAACTACACCGTTCTGGCATCCTACGGACATGTGCGTGACTTGCCCCCCAAAGATGGATCTGTCGATACCGACAACGGGTTTGACATGCTTTGGGAAGTCGGTTCAGACAGCAAAAAGCATGTCAAAGCGATTGCCGATGCGCTTAAAAGCGACAATGAACTGATCCTCGCAACCGACCCTGATCGCGAGGGCGAAGCAATCAGCTGGCACCTGCAAGAGGCGTTGACCAAACGTAAATCTATCAAGAAAGACACCCCCGTCAGCCGCGTGGTGTTCAACCAGATCACCAAGAAAGCCGTGACCGAAGCGATGGCGAACCCACGCCAGGTCGACATGCCATTGGTTGAGGCCTATCTTGCCCGTCGTGCGCTGGACTATCTGGTAGGTTTTAACCTGTCGCCGGTTTTGTGGCGCAAATTGCCAGGTGCCAAATCCGCAGGCCGTGTGCAATCGGTCACGCTGCGCCTGATCGTCGAGCGTGAGATGGAGATCGAAGCCTTTCGCAACCGCGAATACTGGAGCGTGAAGGCCCTGCTGGCCAGTCCACGCGGTCAGGAGTTTGAGGCACGTCTGACGGTACTTGCAGGCAAAAAGCTTGATAAGTTCGATATCGAGAACGACACGCAGGCCGAATTGGCCGTTCAGGCGATCAACAGCAGCGATCTGAGTGTGAAATCGGTCGAGGCCAAGCCCGCGAACCGCAACCCGTCGGCGCCGTTCATGACATCGACCCTGCAACAAGAGGCCAGCCGCAAGTTTGGCATGGGTGCGCGCCAGACCATGAGCACGGCGCAACGGCTGTATGAAGCGGGCTACATCACCTATATGCGGACCGACGGCATCGACATGGCGCCCGAGGCCGTAACCGCCGCGCGCGATGCGATCGAGACGCTTTACGGCAAGGAATACGTGCCCGCCAGCCCGCGTATCTATAAAAACAAAGCCAAAAACGCCCAGGAAGCCCACGAATGTGTCCGCCCGACGGAAATGCTGACCAAGGCGGACGGATTGAAAACCACGGATGCCGATCAACGCAAACTTTATGATCTGATCTGGAAACGCACGCTTGCGTGCCAAATGGAAGGCGCGCGGATGGAACGGACCACCGTAGATATCGCCAGCGCCGATGGTCAGGTCGAATTGCGTGCCACCGGCCAGGTTGTGCTGTTTGACGGATTCTTGAAAGTCTACGAAGAAGGCCGCGATGATGTGGTCGTGGATGATGATGATAAACTCCTGCCGCAGGTCGATCAGGGCGACAGGATGGACAAGCGCAGCGTCACGCCTGAACAGCATTTCACCCAACCGCCCCCGCGTTACACCGAAGCGACGCTTGTGAAACGCATGGAAGAATTGGGCATTGGCCGCCCATCAACATATGCATCTGTGGTCACGACCATTCAGGACCGCGAATACGTCCGCAAAGACAAAAACCGTCTGATTCCGGAAGATAAGGGGCGGTTGGTTACAGCCTTTCTGACTAACTATTTCCGCAAATATATCGGCTATGATTTCACTGCCGATCTGGAAGACCAGCTAGACACTGTCAGCGCCGGTGAAGCGGATTACAAGGACGTGCTGGGGCGGTTCTGGCGGGATTTTTCAGCAGCCATCGCCGAGACGTCAGAGCTGCGGATCACCGAAGTTCTGGAAAAAATCAACGAAGTGTTGGAACCGCATCTGTTTCCGCCAACAGAAGATGGCGGCGACCCCCGGCTGTGTCCGAATTGCGGATTGGGACGGTTGTCGATGCGCACCGCCCGGTCTGGTGGCGCTTTTATCGGCTGCTCAAACTATCCTGAGTGTCGCTATACCCGCCCCTTCGGCCCGCCCGACCCCGAGGCCGAAGCCAGCGCCATCCCCCCCGATGGCAAATTGCTGGGCGAAGATCAGGGCGACGAAATACGCGTCTTCAAGGGCCGCTTTGGTCCCTACGTCCAGCGCGGTGCTGTGACGGAAGAGAATAAAAAGCCACCCCGTCAGTCGATCCCCAAGGAATGGCCCCCCGAAGACACTGATCTGGCGCAAGCGCTGCGGTTGCTGTCTCTGCCGCGCGAAATCGGCCCGCACCCCGAGGATGGCGTAATGGTCTGGGCCAATATCGGGCGCTATGGTCCCTATATCAAACACGCCGCCAGCACGTCTGAACGCGGTGGAACCAACGCCAATCTCGATGGTCTCGAAGAGGTATTCACCGTCGGCATGAACCGCGCGGTTGAACTATTGGCGCAAAAACTGGCCAGTCGCGGGGGGCGCGGTGCCGCGGCCAAACCGGTTCGCGAAATGGGCGAGCACCCCGACGACGGTGGCCCGGTCAACATAATGGAAGGCAAATACGGGCCTTATGTGAAG
>JBAUHN010000257.1:0-2139 GCA_049680295.1 Sulfitobacter sp. | reverse complement strand
CTTTGTCGCTGCCGGTCTGTTGGCGTTCGAGCGCGGCCGGCCAACTCTGGGCGAGATTTACCAAATCAGCGCGAGCGGTGGCAACAAACAAAAAGAGTTCATGAAACGCCGAGATGAGGTGCAGAATCGTGCCGCGAAGCTGATCTTTGAGCGGCTGGCATCAACCAACAACGATACGCTGACTTCCTATGTGTCGTTGTTGATGACTTCCGGCCTGGATCAATGGAGCAATCCAGCGATCGACAAGGCCACGCAGGTTTCGGATTTCGATTTCAGAACCATCCGCAAGAAACCTTTTTCCGTTTTCCTTGTGGTCTCGCCCAACATGGTGAAGCCACTGGCGCCTCTGATCCGGCTGTTTTTCTCTGACTTGATTTCATCTTTGCAGGACAAAGAACCTGGTCCGGACGAACCTTGGCCAGTCATGATCATGCTGGACGAGTTCAACCGTCTTGGAAAAATGCCGATTGTTACAGACAGCATTGAAACGCTGCGCTCCTATAAAGCCCATCTGGCAATTGTCACCCAAACGATCCCGGCCCTAGATGAGATCTACGGCGAAAACACCCGCCGTGCCTTGCAGGGCAACGCAGGTGTGAAGCTGTATTTGACCCCATCTGATGAAAAGACAGTCGAAGAACTGAGCAAAGCTGTTGGCAAGACCACCAAGCGGGTTGTCACACGGTCTCGCTCCATCGGGAGAAACCCATTTGTAGGCCGCAGCATGTCCGAACGAACGGAAGAAACGTCGTTGCTGCCGGAGGATGAAGCAAGGAGGTTGCCGCTCGATGATGTTATTATCGTTGTGGATGCACAAATGCCGATCCGGGCGAAGCGCATCAAGTATTATGACGATCCGTTTTTCAAGTTGATCAGCGAGGCGCAAACAGGTGGGCTGCCGTTTCCCGAAACGACACTCACGACTGATACAGCACCGGACGTGGCCGAGACTGGGCTAGAGGCTCCATCCGCGCCCGCTCCGATGCCCGAAGACGGGGCAGGGTCCGAGGTGGCGAAAAAGGCCGATAGGACCATCACAGACAGGGATGCGTCCGTGGCCCTTACCAGCAACCAGCCTCATCGGGCTACGGTTAAAACCTCGGCGCGAAAGCGCAAGGCGAAGGCTGTTGTTCAGGTGACACGTGACTTTGAGGACCGTCAAGGCAAGTTCAATTTATCTGTGCAACAGCGGCTCGATATTCCCGATCCGGCGGTTGTCTCAGATGCTGATCTTGGAGCGCTTGATGCGGCTACAAACGAGCTGGCCGAATTAGAGGCGGTAATTGTCGAAGAAGGGCAGGGGGTCCAGAAAACTTACGCTACAGCGTGAGTATCCTCGAAAGACAGAAGAAGGCCCGCTGATAGGCGTGCCTTTTCTTGTTCTTCAAAGGCAACGTGTAGATCAACTGGATGCTCCCGTATGGTCTATTTGCCTTTCAACCGATCAGACCGCGCCAGCATCCGCTGCATTTGCTGGCCGGTGCCGGTTGTTTGTGGCGGTGGTGCAGTTGGTTTCATATTGGCTGATTGGTGCCGACTTGTTGTCTCAGCTGGACGGTTTATCCCCATCGCTTGTCGAGTTCGAATTGCGATCACCTCGGCTCCGCTCGCGGTACCGACACCCATCCGGCTGTATGCCTGTTGGCTACCACCCAATGCCCGTCCAAAGGCATAAGCTCCGCCCATGCCGCTTGTAAGCGCGGGCATGACGATGTTCCCTGAGATTGCACGAACGATAAATGGCGTGGCAATAATGAATCCCTTCGCCATCAGGACCATCATGAAAAAGGGGATTAGTGCGCCGATATTCGATGCACCTTCGGGATCACCCAGCTCGCCCAAGAGCGCACGTGACACACCCGTTATCGTCGCAAAGACGCCCGCAACAACGATAGGATACAATGCAAACGAAATGAGTGCAGATAGCCAGCGGGCGAAATAGTCTTTGGTGACCTCAAAGAGCGTCAGAAAGATCATGATGGGGGCCATGCCTATTAGCAGGGCGATCATCAGGCGGGAAGCAACCAGAATGAATGCAGCGAGTCCGCCAAGGATCGAGAGCATGAGAACGCCGAGAATATCGAGCATCGCCCCAGCCATCCAGTTTAGTTCTGACCCTGCTGCGTTTAGATAGTCACC
>JBAUHN010000256.1:0-2367 GCA_049680295.1 Sulfitobacter sp. | reverse complement strand
CTGCCCGTTGTAAATGCGCTGCGCGGATGGTCGACGACGCGCTGTCAAGAATGCGATCATCGCTGCGCATTGCCAGACAAAGCAGATCAAGCAGTTGCTGACCCGCCACATCGCGGGCCACATCGTTGATTTGGTCGACACAGTGGATTGTATTGCGCACGGCACCCACAAAGAACGACCCCACCCCTTCGGTCGCATCAAAGGTCAGCGCACCCAGCCGATCTGTGGCACCCAACCGCGAGCGCACACTTGCGGTTGGCACCTTAAGCACCCAAAGCTTGTTGCGTTTGCCATGCCAGAATTCATAGGGCATATCGCCCCGTTCAACCAGAAAACCACCGGGCGGGCATTTGGTGTCGCGTGAGGATTGTTTGAAATGCACATCACCTTTGTGCGGAATGGTGATCAGCAGGCTGCTGTCTTTTTCATTGGCAAAATGGGTGCGCCTGCGGTGGTATAGAACCCCGTCACATTCCATCTCCGACAGGCCAAGAATGCCCAGCGACCACGATTTTAGCGTGCCTTCGAACTCGGCTTCATTATGACATTCAGCGGACAACGGAAAATAGGTCTTGGACAGGGTCCGAGCCCAAAGTTCATTCTTGTTGATCTCATCACATTGAGCCGTCGAAAAGTACATATTTCCCCCATTTTGGGCATATCCCCGATTGAATCGAAGGCCGCCCAGACTGTAGTATTATCCGGACGCCAGCCGAATGCTTGGTGAAATGCGCATAAACGTTTGGATTGCAGATACCCGATTTATGCGGTTTTACGCCGTGGCATCCTCCAGAAATTCCAACTCGATGAATGCGAATTCAAAGTCGTTTCCGTTTGCAACATCATGTTCCACACCCAGATCGCGGTAATACGGCACGCCCGTTTTCAGATCCGCTTTGGTCAGGTTACCGTGATTGTCGGTGATTTCCAGAATGCCGTCCTGAACCGGCACCACGACATAATCATAGTCATGGCGATGCCAGCCCGTGTTGTCCCCGCGCGCCGCAAACCGCCATTCCGTCACGCGGGTGCGTTTATTATCAATCAGGACCGTGGGTGTGGCCGTGCCGGAATTTGATCCGTCGCACATGGTTTTACGTCTCCCCTATCGTTCAGGCGATCAATGATCCGGTCAGCCCAGCTTTGCCCCGGCTTCCAGCAAACAAGCCTCCAGAATGTCCAACCCTTCGCCAAAGACGTCGTCCTGAACCGTTATCGGCGACAAAAAGCGAATGACATTGCCGTAGACACCGCAAGTCAGCAGGATCAGCCCCCGCTCAAACGCAAGATCCTTTACGTAATTTGCGAACTCAGCATTTGGGGTGCCATCAGACACGCGTTTGAATTCCACCGCGTTCATGAAACCCGGACCGCGAATGTCTGAAATCTGGGGGACACTGTCACGTAGGGATGCAAGCCGCTGCTTGAGCCGCCCACCCAGCTGCATCGCGCGGTCACAGAGTTCTTCTTCTTCGATCACATCAAGCACGGCATTTGCAGCGGCAACCCCAATCGGGTTTCCGCCATACGTTCCGCCCAGCCCTCCGACGTTGGGTCCGTCCATAATCTCTGCCCGGCCGGTGACAGCGGCCAATGGGAAACCACCTGCCAGCCCTTTCGCCATTGTGACGATATCAGCGACAACGCCATAACGCTCCATCGCGAACAATTTGCCGGTGCGGGCAAATCCAGTCTGCACTTCGTCTGCAATCAAAAGGATACCATGTTCATCGCAGATCGCGCGCAGTTTCTGCATAAAGCTGGTGGGTGCCTCATAGAAACCACCCTCGCCCTGCACAGGTTCGATGATAATCGCGGCCACCCGGCCCGGATCGACGTCCGCTTTGAACAGCTTATCAAGTGCTGCAAAGGCGTCTTCATCCGTGATGCCGTGCAAACTGATTGGGAAGGGTGCATGGAACACATCGCCGGGCATTGCGCCAAACCCCGCCTTGTAGGGAAACACCTTGCCGGTCAGCGACATGCCCATGAACGTACGGCCGTGAAAGGCACCTGAAAACGCCACGACAGCAGACCGCCCTGTTGCGGCGCGGGCCACTTTGACGGCATTTTCAACAGCTTCGGCGCCTGTAGAGACAAAGATCGTCTTTTTTGCAAAATCGCCCGGCGTCAACTGATTGAGCCGCTCGGCAAGCCGCACGTAGTTCTCGTAGGGCATCACCTGATGACACGTATGGGTGAACTTATCGAGTTGCGCTTTGACGGCTTCCATTACCTTGGGATGGCGATGGCCCGTGTTCACCACAGCAATGCCAGCGGCAAAATCAATATAGCGATTGCCTTCGATATCCCAGATCTCAGCATTTTCGGCGCGTTCAGCATAGACCTCGGTCATCATCCCAACAC
>JBAUHN010000255.1:0-6629 GCA_049680295.1 Sulfitobacter sp. | reverse complement strand
GTTTAGATCATAGGCTGATACCTGCCCGTTTTTGACACTGCCACGTGCCCGGCTCATCCCAATCTGACGGGTGAAATCCTGCGCGAAATCCTCTTCTCGGCGAAAGGTCAGCTTGATCGGCGTGTCCTTCATCTGCATTGCTACTTCGGTGGCTTTGTCGATGTTTTCAAACTCCAGCCGGTGGCCAAAACTGCCGCCGACGAATTGGTTGTGCAGATGGACATTGTCCACATCCAGCCCGGTCATATCCGCGACACGTTGTTCCACGAAACGCGGCAGTTGATGTGCCGCCCAGATATCGGCCTGTTTGTCGGTCACTTTTACGATTGCAGACAAGGGTTCAAGCGGTTGATGGGCCACATAAGGCGCGCGGTATTCGGACGCGATGACGTCGGTTGCTGCCAAGGCGGCTTCCACATCTCCGTCGTTGCGCCATTCCTTGTCCAGGCGGTCATCGGTAAAGGATTTTCCCACCTCATCCCAATGCGCTGCCTGTTCTGCGGGATAGGGTGCTGGCCCCCAGTCAAAGACTATTTTCTCGGCCGCCTGAAACGCGCGCCAGGTGTTATCGGCGACCACGGCCACACCATTTTTGACAGGGACGATCTTTTTCACACCGCGCATGCCTTCGGCAGCACTTGCATCAAACTCATTCATCGCGCCGCCTTTGCGTGGATTGCAGGTGACCGAAGCATGCAGCATGCCGTCAATCTTCAGATCAATCCCGTAATCCAGCGTTCCGGTAGATTTCGCTACGATATCAAGGCGCTGCATCGGCTTTCCGATCAGGCGCCACTGGGCGGGGTCGCGCAAGGTCACGTCTTGAACGGGCTCAATATCGCCCGCTATGGCTGCCAGGTCAGTGTAGGGAATGGCCCGCCCGTCTGGCAGCTGCACGGTAGCATTTGCGCTGCGCAGGTCGGCAACGGGCACACCAGTTTCCAGCGAGGCTGCCAATTTCAACGTCTCGCGTGCGACAGCCCCGGCTTTGCGCAATTTGTCAAAACTGTCGGGAACGGTGCTGGATCCACCGGTCAGCTGCGCGCCCATAACCTTGACCACTGCGCCCACCACACCACGCGCGGCATTGGCGGTGCGGCTGCGGTCGGTGGACAGAAACGGCACGATATCATCCGCAGTGGCCGTGTTGTAGTATGCCGGGCTTGGCACGCCGTAGCTGGCCGTAAACTGGTCAAATTCGATGTCCATTTCTTCGGCAATCAAGGCGGCTTGCAGCGACTGCGCGCCTTGCCCCAGATCCGCATGCGGCGTGATCAATGTGATGCCCTCAGCGTCGATCTTGACCCAAGGGTTGAACACCGCGTCACCTGTGGATGCCGTTTCCAGCAATGGATTGGGATGGGGTTTACGCACCGTATAGACCCCGAACGCCACGCCGCCCGCGATCGCCGCCGAGCCAACCAGAAACGTCCGACGGGCAATTTTCTTCAAGCGGGTCATCGCGTTACACCCCGTTCAGTTTTTTGGCGGCGGTTTTTATGGCTTCGCGAATGCGGGGGTAGGTGCCGCAACGGCAAAGGTTCGCGCTCATCGCGGCATCTATTTCTGCGTCAGACGGGTCGGGGTTCAGGTCCAAAAACGAGGCCGCGGCCATGATCTGGCCGGACTGACAATATCCGCATTGCGCAACCTGATGGTCGATCCATGCGGCTTGAACCTCATGCAGTGCACTGGGTTCTCCCAGCCCTTCGATGGTTGTGACCTCGCCGTCCACATCGGCTGCGGCTAATTGACACGATCGCACCGCAATCCCGTCAACGTGAACAGTACAGGCGCCACATTGCGCGATGCCGCATCCGTATTTAGGGCCGGTGATGCCAAGAACGTCGCGCAATACCCATAACAAAGGCATGTCGTCTTCGACATCCAGCGTGTGCGAGGTTCCGTTTACCGTCAATTCCATGCCCCGCCTCCGGTCTGATTTGCTGGCCTAGTTTACACAATTATGCGGTATGGTTCCATGCTGATCCGGCTGACCTGACGTCAATGGCTGTGGGTGCTGGCGCCCCACCGGCGCAGAATATCAAATCCGCCCCTTGCTCTGGGCGGCCGTCCGTCTTACGCCGTTGGATTATGAAAATACTCTTTCTTGGCGATGTCATGGGCCGGTCCGGGCGCCGTGCGATAACCGAAAACCTGGCGCGTTTGCGCAAGGACTGGCGGCTGGATTTCGTCGTGGTCAACGGCGAAAATGCCACCGGCGGTATGGGGCTTAGTGGTGCGCATGCCAGGACGTTGCTGGATGCAGGTGCCGATTGTCTGACCTTGGGCGATCATGCGTTTGACCAAAAAGACATGCTGCAATTCATCGAGCATGAGCCACGTGTGATCCGTCCGCTGAATTTCTCAAAATCGGCGCCGGGTAAAGGGGCGCGGCTGTTCACAGCGCAAAACGGCCGCAAGGTTCTGATCGCTCAGGCCCTGGGCCAGGTGTTTATGAAGCGGCCCTATGACGATCCGTTCTCGGCCCTTGATCCGGTGTTGAAAACCCACCCTTTGGGCGGCATGGCCAGCGCGATTATCGTCGACATTCACTGCGAGGCAACGTCCGAGAAGATGGCAACAGGCCACTTTTGCGACGGTCGCGCAAGCCTTGTGGTTGGCACCCATACCCATGTGCCGACGGCCGACACAATGATCCTGCCGGGTGGGACCGGGTACCAAAGCGATGCTGGCATGTGCGGCGATTACAACAGTGTCATCGGCATGGAAAAAACCGAACCGATGCGGCGGTTTATCACCGGCATGCCTAAAGATCGGTTCACTCCGGCCAATGGCGACGCGACGCTGTCGGGCGTTTATGTCGAAACCGATGATCGCAGCGGCAAAGCCACGCGGATCGCGATGGTGCGTGATGGCGGACTGCTGGAACGCGCAGCCCCATGACACTGCCATGACCCGGCGCGAGATTTTGATATATAGTGGTTTTCTGGTACTTTTGGGGGCCGGTTGGGGCATCACGTTGCCGCTGACCAAGATCGTTGTCAGCACCGGACACAAACATTTTGGGCTGGTGTTCTGGCAATTGGTGATCGGTGCGTCGCTGATGGCGTTGATCTGTAAATCGCGCGGGTTCGGCTTGCCATTCTCAGCGCGCCATGTCCGGCTTTACCTTTTGCTGGCCGTAATTGGGACAATCTTGCCCAACACAGCGTCCTATCAGGCAGCGGTACATCTGCCGGCAGGTGTTGCGTCAATCCTGCTGTCGATGGTGCCGATGTGGGCGTTTCCAATCGCGCTGATCATGGGCTTGGACCGGTTCCTGCTGCGTCGCTTTTTTGGGTTGCTGGCGGGTCTGACTGGCGTGATGCTGATCGTGGTTTCTGGTCAATCGCTGGAGGGCAGCATCCCTGCCTTCTGGGTCGGCTTGGCCTTGTTGGCGGGGCTTTGTTATGCAATTGAGGGCAATATCGTTGCAAAATGGGGCACCTTGGGGCTGAACCCGTTTCAGGTGCTTTTTGGCGCGTCACTGGTTGGCGTCATTGCGGTGCTGCCAGCTACCATTCTGACTGGCCAATGGATTGACCCTATTCGGGTTTACGCGGCACCCGAATTATCGTTGATTGCAGCCAGCATGATCCATGTTCTGGTCTATTCAGGCTATGTTTGGCTGGTGACGCGTGCGGGGTCTGTGTTTGCCGTTCAAGTCAGCTATATGGTGACAGGATTCGGGGTTTTGTGGTCCAAACTGATTTTGGACGAGGCCTATCCGCCGTCGATCTGGCTGGCGCTGGCATTGATGTTCACCGGAATGTTTCTTGTGCAGCCGCGACCAAAAGCTGTGCTTGCCGAGACCACTCCGATCAGCGAAACTGATTAGGGTCAGGACCCTAAGCGCAGACAACCAAGACAGGACATTGTCCAATGCTGATGTTTGAGATGTCGACGACTGCCAGTGCGATACTGACGTTGACGGTCGTTGTCATCATGTTCACCCTGTTTGTCCGCGAGACGTTTCCGACCGAAGTTGTGGCCATCGCCGGGGCTGCACTGATGCTGGGCCTGGGGGTGTTGCCCTATGATGATGCGCTGCGCGTTTTGTCGAACCCGGCGCCCTGGACAATTGCGGCGATGTTTATTGTCATGGGCGCGTTGGTGCGGACGGGCGCGCTGGATGTCTTGACACGGCTTGCCGAACGCTATGGCAAAACCCATCCGCGTGCCGCCCTAGCCGGTGTGATCGTTATGGTGATGGGCGGATCGGCAATCATGAACAACACGCCGGTGGTGGTGGTGATGATCCCGGTGTTTGTGCAACTGTCCAAGACAATGGGCGTAAAAGCGTCGAAACTGCTGATCCCGCTAAGTTATGCCGCGATCATGGGCGGGTCGCTGACCTTGATCGGCACATCGACCAACCTGTTGGTAGATGGTGTGGCCCGCGCCGAAGGACTGGCCCCCTTTGGCATATTCGAGATTATGCCCATCGGTCTGATCGTTTGCCTGTGGGGGCTGACGTATATGATCATTTTCGGGCCAAAACTGCTGCCTGATCGCGACAGTATGGCGAACCTTTTATCTGACCGATCCAAGATGAAATTCTTTACCGAGGCCGTGGTGCCTCCGGACAGCAATTTGATCGGGCGCGATGTGACAGGTGTTCAGCTGTTTAAACGCGAAGGTGTGCGGTTGATCGATGTTGTGCGCGGTGATCGGTCCCTCAGGCGCAATCTGAAGGATGTTCAACTGGCCGTTGGCGACCGGGTTGTGTTGCGTACCGAAATGACCGAATTGCTGAGCCTGCAAGCCAACAAGGAACTGAAACGCGTCGATCAGGTGTCGGCGGTTGAAACCTCGACGGTTGAAGTACTGATTACGCCGGGGTGCAGGATGGTGGGGCGCAGTCTGGGTGCGATGCGGTTGCGGCGGCGCTACGGCGTTTACACCCTGGCGGTTCACCGGCGCAATCAGAACATCGGCCGACAGCTGGACGAACTGGTCGTCAAAATTGGCGACACGCTTTTGCTGGAAGGCGCGCCAGAAGATATCCAGCGACTGGCAACGGATATGGATATGGTTGACGTCGGTCAGCCGTCTGCCCGGGCGTTTCGTCGCAGTCATGCGCCAATTGCCATCGGCGCGCTGGCGGGTATTGTCGTCTTGGCGGCGCTGAATGTGGCACCTATCCTTTTGCTGGCTGTTCTGGCAGTGGCGCTGGTGTTGGTCACCCGTTGCATCGACGCGGATGAGGCGTTTTCGTTTATCGACGGGCGCTTGCTGGCGTTGATTTTTTCGATGCTGACTGTCGGGGCGGCCCTGCAAAACTCTGGCGCGATCAAACTGGTGGTGGACGGAATTGCGCCGGGTCTGATGACGTTGCCACCCGCATTGGTGGTGTTTGTGATGTTTGTGCTGACCTCGACCCTGACCGAGATCGTGTCAAATAATGCGGTTGCCGTGATCATGACGCCACTGGCGATTGGCCTTGCTGCGGCCTTGGGTCTGGACGCGCGCCCGTTGGTAGTTGCGGTGATGATCGCCGCATCGACCGCCTTTGCCACACCGATCGGCTATCAGACAAACACGCTGGTCTATGGGCCGGGCGGATACAGGTTCACCGATTTTATGCGCATCGGCATTCCGCTGAACCTGAGCATGGCGGTCATCGTCTCGGCGCTGATCCCGATAATCTGGCCGCTGTAATCAGTCGTTCAGCCCTAAGACATCCAGCATATCATAAGCCCCCGGCGCGCGTCCACGCACCCAAAGTGCCGCTTTGAGCGCACCGCGGGCAAAGACTGCACGGTCTGACGCGATGTGACGCAGGATAATCCGCTCGCCTGCTGCTGCGAACATCACGTCATGTTCCCCGACGATATCGCCACCACGAATGGCCGCAAATCCAATATCGCCGCGTTTGCGCGCGCCCGTGATCCCGTCGCGCCCGCTGTCAGACACCTCGGCAAGGTTAACCCCACGCCCATCCGCTGCCGCCTGACCCAGCATCAGTGCTGTCCCTGATGGCGCGTCGACTTTTTTATTGTGATGCGCCTCGATCACTTCAATGTCGTAGTCATCGTCCAGCGCCGCCGCCACGCGTTTTGTAAGCTGGGTCAGCAAGTTGACGCCAAGGCTCATGTTGCCGGCGCGCACGATTGCGGTTTTTTCGGCAAAGGGCGCAAGGGCGGTGATTTCGTCGTCATTCATCCCCGTGGTCCCGATCACATGGGCCACGCCGGAAGCTGCGGCTTGTGCTGCAAAGGCAAGCGTCGCGGCGGGGGCGGTAAAATCAATCACAACATCGGCCTGTGCAAACGCCGCCGCCACATCATCCGTCACGGTGACACCCAAATTCGGCCCGCCCATCGCCACGCCCACATCGCGGCCCAGCCAGTCATGGCCCGGACGTTCAATCGCTGCGGTCAAATCTGCGCGATCACTGTCAACGATGGTCTGGATCAGCATCTGCCCCATGCGGCCCGATGCGCCTGTTACGACTACGCCCATTTGTTTTGTCATCTTGTCACTCTTTGCGGTCATTTTTGCCAGATCGGTGTAACCCGCGCAGGGCCGCTTGGCAAAGGGGCTGCAACGCCTTAGATGAGGCATATGGGTAGAAACAAACATCATGACGGCGCTGGTCCGTCGCAACGTCAACTGCGTGTCGG
>JBAUHN010000254.1:0-16229 GCA_049680295.1 Sulfitobacter sp. | reverse complement strand
TATTTGAAATTGCGCACCCACACATCGTGAATCTTGCTCAGATTTTGTTTGCGTCCCATGATTTCCCGTGGCATCACTGTCCTACCCGATGAGGGCAAGGCAGGGGCACCAAACGACCCCAAAGACTTAATAAACGAAATAGGTTTCATACAGGCACCTCGTTTTCATCAGGCATAAGGCTCCGGCGCGTGGGCGAGCAGACATCCCCCCAGGTGGCGCGCGCAGCTGGACTTTCCCGCAAACTGCGGGACGAGGGCGGCGGGTTGATCAGTGGCAGCAGATCAGCCCGTCGTTTTCATTTCAGGACTGGGAAACAGGCGGCATCCCCAAAACACAAGTGACAAGAGATTACGGGCAGACAAAGGATTAGGTAGTGAACCGCAGGTTCAGAGGCGAAAGCCATCACAAGGTCGATGCGAAGGGGCGGGTGTCAATCCCAGCCTCTTTTCGGCGTGTGCTGGAAGCCGGTGATCCGAGCTGGAAATCGGGCGAAACGCCCGAACTGGTGATCGTCTACGGTGACCACCGCCGCAACTACCTGGAATGTTATACAATCGAAGCCATTGAGGAGGTCGACCGCAAAATTGATGCGTTGCCGCGTGGATCAAAGGAACGCAAAATGTTGCAGCGTCTGTTCCACGGCCTGTCGTTTCCAACCGTTGTGGATGAAACCGGACGGCTGGTTTTGCCGATGAAATTGCGCAAGAAAATCGACCTTGAAGGCGAGGCATTCTTTATTGCCGCTGGTGACACTTTCCAGATTTGGAAAACTGAAACCTACGAGACCGAAGAAAAGGCACGCGAGGCCGAATGGCTCGATGATCTGCCCGAAGACTTTGACCCGATGGTCTATTTGGATGGCGTAAAGGGGGAGTAACGCAGATGGCTGCTGCCCCTCACCCCACGTCTGATCCAGCCCCCCATACGCCCGTGTTGCTGCGCCCGTTGCTGGCGGCTGTTGCCCCTGTGCAAGGTGTGTGGCTGGATGGAACATTTGGCGCCGGCGGTTATACCCGTGGATTTTTAGATGCCGGTGCCGCGCAAGTGATCGCCGTGGACCGCGATCCACTGGCATTCGAAATGGCCGCTGACTGGGCCGGTACTTATGGTGACCGGTTGATCATGCAGCAGGGCGTGTTTTCGAAAATGGACGACTATGGGCAGGATCTGGACGGCGTCGTTTTGGATATCGGCGTGTCCTCGATTCAGCTCGATATTGCAGAGCGGGGATTTTCATTCATGCGTGACGGGCCGCTCGATATGCGGATGTCGCAAGATGGGCCGTCGGCAGCGGATATTGTGAATGAAGCAGACGAAGACGTCATCGCCAATATCCTGTTTCAATATGGCGAAGAACGCGCAAGCCGCCGCATCGCCAAGGCTATTGTCCGGGCGCGTGGCGCAGCCCCGATCACCTCGACGCTGGAATTGGCCGGGCTGATCGAGGGCTGTCTGCCGCGATCAAAGCCCGGGCAATCGCATCCCGCCACCCGCAGTTTTCAGGCGCTGCGTATCGCGGTGAATGATGAATATGGCGAACTGTTTCAGGGGCTTATGGCCGCTGAACGGGCGTTAAGGCCGGGCGGTCAGCTGGCGGTCGTGACGTTTCATTCGGTCGAGGATCGCATGGTGAAACGGTTCCTGACGGCCCGGGCCAATGCGGGCGGCAATGCCAACCGGTTTGCGGCGGTAATTGAACAGGCAGCCCCGCAGTTTACCGTCAAGTCGCGCAAGGCAATTGGTCCGGATGCGGACGAGTTAGCGCAAAATCCGCGTGCCCGATCAGCCAAGTTGCGGGTGGCTGTGCGCACCGATGCACCAGCCGGTGCAGTCGATGCCAAATCTATCGGAATGCCAATGGTCTCGGGCCTGACAGAGGGTGTGAAATAATGCGAACTGTTTTGTTTATTCTGACAACAATCGCCGTGGTCAGCTTGGCGTTTTGGGCCTATCGCGAAAACTATGCAACTCAGCAAGTATTGAAAGATACCAACGCGTTGCGCGGCGATATTCGACATGCACATAGCCGGTTGGCCGTGTTGCGCGCAGAATGGGCATATCTGAACCGTCCCGACAGGCTGCGCGAATTGGCGGAAATAAACTTTGACCGCCTAAAGCTGTTGCCGCTGCGCCCCGAACAATTTGGCCAGATAGATCAGGTGGCCTATCCGGCAGATCCATTGTTGCCCATCACCAACCCGGTGGATGTGGGACATATGACTGACGACGTCGCAACGGAGGAAACCCAATGATCCGCAAACCGTTACGACCGCTGGCGCGCATTCTGGATGCGCGTGATAAGGGCGAAAACCCTCAGGCGATTGAGCGCGAGAATATCCGCATTCGTCATGAACAAATGCGTGACCAATCGCGTCAGCGTGCGGAAGGGCGATTGCTGGTTCTGGGGCTTTTTTTCCTGTGTGCGTTTGCGGTTGTGGGTGGGCGCATGGGGCTGTTGGCGACGTCTGATCCGACAGAACCCAATGCCGGTGCCCCCGGTGCTGTGATCAGCGCCGGACGCGCCGATATTGTTGACCGCCAGGGCCGCTTATTGGCGACCAACTTTGAAACCCACGCACTTTATGCACAGCCGCCCCAAATGGTGGAACCTGAAAATGCCGCCCGCGCTTTGGTGCAGATTTTTCCGGATCTGGACGCAAAAGAGCTGTTGGAGAAATTCACCGGAAAGCGTAAATTTTTGTGGATAAAGCGCCGAATTAGCGCCGAACAGATGCAAGCGGTGCATGAAATTGGCGAACCGGGGCTTTTGTTTGGGCCGCGCGAAATGCGTCTTTATCCCAATGGCACCCTTGCCGCGCATGTCATGGGCGGCGCCAGCTACGGCAAAGAGGGCGTGAATGCTGCCGAAGTGATCGGCGTCGCGGGCGTCGAGAAATATTTCGACGATTATCTGCGTGATCCTGCCAATGGAAATGCGCCGCTGGAATTGTCTTTGGATTTGACAGTTCAGGCCGCAGCCGAACGCGTGCTTTATGGCGGGATGAAATTGATGAACGCCAAGGGGGCGACGTCAATTTTGATGGATGTGCACACCGGCGAAGTCGTCTCGGTGGTGTCGTTGCCGAATTTCGATCCAAATACCCGCCCGCGCCCTGCGACCAAAGGCGATGCCTCGGACAGCCCGTTGTTCAACCGGGCGGTTCAGGGTGTGTATGAACTTGGTTCGACCTTCAAAATTTTCGCCGTTGCGCAGTCGATGGATCTGGGATTGGTCAATCCCAGCACAATCATCGACATCAAGGGACCGCTGCAATGGGGCAAACACCGCATTCGCGATTTCCGCAACTACGGCAAGGAACTGTCGGTCAGCGATATTATCGTCAAGTCGTCCAATATCGGCACCGCGCGTTTGGCACAGCAAATCGGGATCAAGCGACAACAGGATTTTCTGCGCAGTCTGGGTATGTTCAAGGCCAGTCCATTTGAAATCGTTGAGGCGGCAACTGGCAAGCCGCTATTGCCGCCCAATTGGTCTGAGCTGAGCACAATGACGGTGTCTTACGGGCACGGATTGTCGGTCAGCCCGATGCATCTGGCTGCCGGATACGCTGCCATTGCCAACGGTGGCCGGATGATCACGCCAACCATTCTTAAACAGACCGGAGCGCAAATGGGACCGCGTGTTATGTCCGAGGCCTCGGCCTCGATGGCGCGCACAATGCTGCGCCGTGTCGTAACAGAAGGGACCGCCAGTTTTGGCGAGGTCGATGGCTATGCCGTGGGTGGCAAGACCGGGACTGCGGACAAGCCAAGGCCGCAAGGTGGATACTATAAGGAAAAAGTTATCGCGACATTTGCATCCATGTTTCCCGTCCATGACCCTCGTTATGTGCTGGTCGTGACGCTGGATGAACCGGTCGAGACATCCGGGGATAAGCCGCGCCGCACGGCCGGGTGGACCGCTGTTCCGGTAGCCGCAGAAATGATCCGGCGTGTGGCACCTCTTTTGGGGGTACGACCAGCCGTTGAACCGCTCACGCATACAGGTATAACGCTCGTTAAGAACTAAGCCACAAAAGGGGCTGGGGCATATGGGCGGTCTGAGAAAATCACTGACTTCACTGGGACTGACGGCCAAGTCAGGGTCCAATCCGATAATCGAGGGGTTGGCCGTTGACAGCCGCGCCGTTAAAGATGGCTATTTGTTTGCAGCCTTGCCGGGCAGCCAGGTGCATGGCGGCGCATTCATTCAATACGCGTTGCGCATGGGCGCTGCGGCTATACTGACGGATGCCGAAGGGGCAGCACTGGCGCAGGCCGAATTGGCGGGGTCAGAGGCGGCGCTGATTGTCACGGATGCCCCGCGCGAGGTTTTGGCGCGCACAGCCGCCCTTTGGTTTGGGGCGCAACCGCGCACCATGGTGGCGATCACAGGTACCAACGGCAAAACCTCTGTCAGCACCTTTGTACGCCAAATCTGGATCGAATTGGGGCTTGCGGCAATCAATCTGGGCACGACGGGCATCGAAGGGGCGTGGACGGCCCCCTTGGCGCATACAACGCCTGAACCGATCACCCTGCACCGATCCTTGGCGCAGGCGGCCAGCAACGGGATCACCCATGCAGCGATGGAGGCGTCCAGCCACGGGCTTGATCAGCGGCGGCTGGACGGCGTGATACTCACCGCTGCCGGATTCACCAATTTTTCCCAGGATCATCTGGACTATCATCACACGTTTGAGGCCTATTTCGACGCCAAAGCCGGGTTGTTTTCGCGGGTTTTGCCCGAAGATGGCGTTGCCGTCATTAACATCGACGATTCCCGTGGCGTGGACATGGCGGCGATTGCTGCTGCGCGCGGTTTGTCGGTTATCACGGTTGGTCGTGATGGGGGTGATATGCAACTTGCAGGCCAACGCTATGACGCAACGGGGCAAGACATTCGCATCGACTACGAAGGGCGCAGTTACCAGACCCGCCTGAACCTGATTGGCGGATTTCAGGCGGACAATGTCTTGCTGGCCGCAGGGTTGGTGATTGCGTGCGGCGCGGATCCGGCGCGCGTGTTTGAAACATTGGCGCATCTGACGACGGTGCGTGGACGTATGCAACTGGCAGCCACCCGCGACAATGGCGCTGCGGTGTTTGTCGATTACGCCCATACCCCGGATGCAATCGCCACAGCGCTTGCGGCGATGCGACCGCATGTGATGGGGCGATTGGTGGCGATTATCGGGGCGGGCGGCGACCGGGATGATACCAAACGCCCCTTGATGGGCGATGCAGCGGCAAAACATGCCGATCTGGTGTTTGTTACGGATGACAACCCAAGATCCGAAGACCCCGCCGTCATTCGCGCCGCCGTCTTGCTGGGCGCGCCTTCGGCCACCGAAGTCGGAGACCGCGCCGAGGCAATCTTGCGGGGTGTTGACGCGCTTGGGCCTGGTGACGCGCTGTTGATTGCCGGCAAGGGCCATGAGACCGGGCAAACCGTTGGCGAAGATGTTTTGCCCTTTGATGATGCAGAACAGGCCAGCGTTGCCGTCGCGGCGCTAGATGGGAGGTTGGCATGACACTTTGGACATCCAGGGACGCCGCTGCAGCAACCGGTGGCACGGCCATCGGCGACTGGGCATGCAGTGGCGTGTCAATCGACAGCCGCACTGTGCAGCAGGGTGACTTATTTGTCGCGCTCACGGACCTGCGTGATGGTCATGATTTCGTCGCAGGTGCGCTTGCAGCCGGGGCCGGGGCAGCGTTGGTCAGTCACATTCCCGACGGTGTGCCACCGGGCGCGCCGCTTTTGTTGGTTGGCGATGTTCAGTCAGCACTTGAGGCATTGGGCATTGCCGCCCGTGCGCGCACTAAAGCCCAGGTTGTCGCGGTTACAGGCAGTGTGGGTAAGACATCAACCAAGGAAATGTTGCTGGCAATCTTGTCGGATCAGGGCCGCGCGCATGGCTCGGTCGACAGCTATAATAATCACTGGGGCGTGCCACTGACCCTTGCGCGGATGCCACAAGACACCGAATTTGCCATCATCGAGATCGGGATGAGCCACCCCGGAGAGATTGCGCCGCTGGCCAAAATGGCTCGGCCGCATGTGGCATTGATCACAACTGTTGCCGCCGCTCATCTGGAGGCATTCGAGAATATCGAGGCGATCGCAGTGGAAAAAGCGTCGATCCTCGAAGGGTTGGAACCCGGCGGCTTCGCCGTTTTGAACCACGACATAGATCAGGCCGCGATTTTGGCGGCAAAGGCCGTGGATTGCAAAAAACACGACATTGGCTTTGGTGTGCATGGCTATGATTTCAAATTAAAATCCGTCAACGTGCACGATGATGCAACCGTGGTGCAAGCCCGCGCGCATGACGCAGATTTCGTGTTCAAGATTGCGACGCCGGGCCGCCATTTTGCGATGAATGGGTTGGGCGCGCTGGCCGTTGCAGATGCATTGGGCGTCGATCTGGCGCTGGCGGCGGCTGCACTGGGGCGCTGGAAACCATACAAGGGACGCGGCGTGCGCGAGAGGATTTATCTCGACCCGGTTGAAGTCGACCTTACGCTTGAGCTGATAGATGACGCCTATAACGCCAACCCGACATCTATGGCCGCATCGCTGGAAGTTCTGGCCGCGTCAAATGTGACCAACGACCTTGGCCGCGTGTCCAAGGGTCGCAGGATCGCGTTTTTGGGCGACATGAAAGAACTTGGGCCGGACGACATCGCGCTGCATGCCGGACTGGCGCATCTGGACGCCACAAAATCACTGGACGTGATCCATTGTATCGGACCGTTGATGCGCAGCCTGTATGACCTGCTGCCCGAACATCAGCGCGGCGATTGGACACAAACCGCGCAAGAGATGGCCACTGGCATCCGGCGCAAACTCGACAGTGGCGATGTGGTGCTGGCCAAAGGCTCGCTCAGCATGGGATTGGCGCTGATCGTTGACGCGATCCGTAAAATGAGCCATCCCCCGTCGGAGAGTTAACGAGGTGATTTTAGATGTATGACGACAACGCTCAAAGCCCGGTAAGATCAGAGTTAGGACACGCAAAATGCTCTATTGGTTGACCGCATTGTCGGACGGGGGCGATTTTTTTAACCTGTTTCGCTACATCTCATTTCGGGCCGGCGGCGCGTTTATGACGGCTTTGGTGTTCGGGTTTCTGTTTGGCAAACCGCTGATATCCGTTCTGCGCCGCAAGCAGGGCAAAGGCCAACCCATTCGCGATGATGGTCCTGAGGGGCATTTCGCCAAAGCGGGCACACCGACAATGGGCGGATTGCTGATTGTTGGGGCGCTGTTGACCTCGACCTTGCTATGGGCGCGGCTGGATAATCCATACATCTGGATCGTTTTGTTTGTGACCATGTCCTTTGCGGCCATCGGTTTTGCCGATGATTACTCAAAGGTGAGCAAACAGAATGTGGATGGTGTGTCGGGCAAAATGCGTCTGGCATTGGGTCTGATTATTGCCGCCGTTGCGGCCTATTGGGCTGCGCAATATCACCCTGAGGCTCTGCAAAACAAACTGGCGCTGCCGGTTTTCAAGGATGCGCTGATCAACCTTGGCTATATCTATATCCCGTTCTGCGTGATCGTGATTGTCGGCTCTGCCAATGCGGTGAACCTGACGGATGGGTTGGACGGGCTGGCGATCATGCCGGTGATGATTGCAGCCGGGACGCTTGGCATCATCGCCTATGCAGTGGGTCGCGTCGATTTCACCGAATATCTGGATGTGCATTACGTGCCCGGCACGGGCGAGATTATCATCTTTACCGCCGGGATATTCGGCGGCGGCCTTGGTTTTCTTTGGTACAACGCGCCGCCCGCCGCGGTGTTCATGGGCGATACCGGGTCATTGGCTTTGGGCGGCGCGCTGGGCGCCATTGCCGTCAGCACCAAGCACGAGATTGTTTTGGCCATCGTCGGTGGCCTGTTTGTGGTAGAGGCGCTTAGCGTGATCATTCAGGTGCTCTATTTCAAACGCACCGGGAAGCGCGTGTTTCTGATGGCACCGATCCACCATCACTATGAGAAAAAGGGATGGGCAGAATCCACGATTGTCATCCGGTTTTGGATCATTTCGCTGATCCTTGCGATGATCGGTCTGGCCACGCTGAAAGTCAGGTAAGGGTTTGAACATGCCAATTGCTGACCTCACGCACAGTCGTTTGACAGGATTTGCGCTGTGATCCCGGTCGTAGGCCTGACCGGGGCCAGTGTCGCCGTTTTGGGCCTGGGGCGGTCCGGCCTGAGTGCTGCGCGCGCACTTGTGGCGGGGGGGGCGCAGGTGACCTGTTGGGATGATAATCCCGACGCCCGCAGCCGCGCCGAGGCCGAAGGGTTTGCATGCAGGCACATGAAAAACGCCGCTGATTTTGACAGTATTGACCGCCTTATTGTCAGCCCCGGCATCCCGCATCTTTATCCCGCGCCCAACCCGGTTGTCGCCGCCGCACAGCAGGCGGGCGTACAGGTCGACAATGATATCGGTCTGTTTTTTCAGTCTTTTGCGACGCAGGATTGGGATAATTTTGACGTGGTGCCAAAGGTGATCGCGGTCACCGGGTCCAACGGGAAATCGACCACATCCGCCCTGATCCACCATATTCTGGCCCACGTCGGCCGACCGGCGCAATTGGCCGGGAACATCGGGCGAGGGGTGCTTGATATTGATCCCGCGCATGACGGCGAGGTGGTGGTGCTGGAACTGTCGAGCTATCAATGTGATCTGGCCCGGAGCCTGACGCCGGATGTGGCGGTCTTTACCAATCTCAGCGCCGATCACCTGGACAGACATGCGGGAATGGGCGGGTACTTTGCTGCCAAGCGTCGCCTTTTCGCCGAAGGTGGCCCGGACCGCGCGGTGATTGGTGTGGATGAAGCAGAGGGCCAGTTTCTGGCCGGGCAGTTGAGCGAAGGCCGCAGTGACGACCGTGTCATCCGCGTGTCGGTTGACGCCAAGTTAACGGGCCCCGGTTGGCAGGTCTTTGCCCGCAAAGGGTTCTTGTCGGAATACCGCAAAGCCAAACAGGTCGCCTCCATTGATTTGCGCGGCATTGCGGGTTTGTCCGGTACGCACAACCACCAAAACGCCTGTGCTGCCTATGCGGCGTGCCGCGCTGTGGGGTTGGCGCCAAAAGTAATTGAGGTCGCGTTGCACAGCTACCCCGGTTTGCCGCACCGCAGCCAGATTGTCGGCGAAGCCAGGGGCGTTTTGTTTGTCAACGACAGCAAGGCAACAAACGTCGATGCGGCCTCAAAGGCCCTGCAAGCTTTTGATAACATCCGCTGGATATGCGGTGGGCTTGAAAAGGACGGTGGGCTGGACGGGCTGGCGGATGCAACAAAATCCGTGTGCAAGGCCTATGTCATCGGACGCGAGGCCGCAGATTTTGCAATGCGCCTGAATGTCGAGGCCGAGGTCTGCGGAACGATGGAGGTGGCCGTGGCCAAAGCCTTTGAGCAGGCGCAGCCGGGGGACACGATACTCTTGGCACCTGCCGCGGCCAGTTTTGATCAATACGACAGTTTTGAACGCCGAGGCGAGGATTTCATCGCGCAGGCCGCGCGGTATATCGACCAATCTTAGGCCAGTCAGTTGGACAAATCCCGCGCTGCCGCCATCGCAGATGACCACGCCCATTGGAAATTGTATCCGCCCAACCAACCGGTTACATCCACCGCTTCGCCGATGAAATAAAGGCCGGGTGCGGATGTCGACATCATGGTTTTTGACGACAGGGCATCCGCGTCAATACCGCCCAAGGTTACTTCGGCCGTGCGGTATCCTTCGGTGCCGGCGGGGATCATGCGCCAGTCGCCGATCGCCTCAGACAGTCTGGCCAGTCGCGCGTCTGACTGATCGGCAAGATTGCCGGACAGGTCGATCTGGCTGGCCAGATAATCGACCAGACGGGCGGGCAGGTGGCGCGAAAGCTCGGTTGTCAGGTTGCGCTTGCCCGCTGTCTGGCGCTGGCGCTTTAGTGCCTGGCTGATTGTATCTTGCGGATCAAGGTTCACGCTGATCTCCGTGCCATCCTGCCAATAGGACGACGCCTGCAAGATGGCGGGGCCGGACAATCCTCGATGGGTGAACAGCAGTGCCTCCTCAAAAGCCTGGCCACCCGCAGTGACGCGCGACGGCGTGGCCACCCCTGACAGATCGGCAAAGCGGCCTTCGGAAAACGTGAAGGGCACCAGACCTGCGCGCGTCGGGACAATAGGAATGCCAAATTGCGCCGCAATATCATAGGCAAAGCCCGTGGCCCCCATTTTTGGGATGGACTTACCACCGGTAGCGATCACCACGTTGCGGGCGTGAACCGTTTGTCGCCCCGTTCCAGATATTGCCGTAAATGTATAGCCTGCGTCTGAGGCGGCGAAATTCTCGACATAGGTTTGCAGGTGCAGCTGCGCGCCTGCGGCGTCCATCATCTGGCGCAGCATGGCGATGATCTCTTGGGCGCTCACATCGCAAAACAACTGACCCAGTGTCTTTTCATGCCAGGCAATGCCATGGCGGCCAACCAGATCAATGAAATCCCACTGTGTGTATCTGGCCAGCGCCGATTTGGCGAAATGCGGATTTTGGGACAAAAACGCATGGGGGCCGCAATTGAGGTTGGTGAAATTGCAACGCCCACCGCCCGAGATACGGATCTTTTCGCCGGGGGCTTTGGCATGGTCAATCACCATCACGCGCCCGCCCGCATGGGCGGCACACATCATGCCAGCGGCGCCTGCTCCGATGATTGCTGTATCAACCTGCATCGCTGCCAACTGGCGTGAAATCTGCCTAAACACAAGGCCAAGACCGAGGTTGTGGGTAGCGCACGGTAAAAAATCGCGCTATATTCGACCCGAGACCCCTGCAAAAGGGGCGGACAGAGGCAGTTAAGGCAGGTACCCATGACAGAGATGGTCTATGGCGCAGTCCCGGTTCGCGATGGCGAACCGATCCTCCCCAAGTGGTGGCGTACCATCGACAAATGGGTTTTGTCGTGCGTCCTTATGCTGTTTGCAATTGGGCTATTGCTTGGCCTTGCAGCGTCGCCCCCCTTAGCCGCCAAGAACGGGTTTGAACCGTTTCACTACGTTCAAAGACAGGCACTTTTTGGCGGTTTGGCCGTGGTTGCCATGTTGATAACGTCCATGATGACGCCTGTTATTGTGCGGCGACTGGCGGTGTTGGGATTTATTGTGGCCTTCGTGGCCATAGCGCTTTTGCCCTTTTTCGGCACCGATTTTGGTAAAGGGGCGATACGGTGGTATTCGCTGGGCTTTGCGTCGATCCAGCCTTCCGAATTTCTCAAACCTGGATTTATCGTGGCGGCGGCCTGGATGATGGCGGCGTCACTGGAATTGAACGGCCCGCCGGGCAAGCTGTGGTCCTTTGCCTTGTGCATCGCGATCGTGTTGATGCTGGCATTGCAGCCCGACTTTGGGCAGGCTTGTCTGGTTCTGTTTGGCTGGGGTGTCGTGTATTTTGTCGCGGGCGCGCCGATGCTGTTGCTGGTCGCAATGGCGGCTTTGGTGGTAATTGGCGGGTCATTTGCCTATTCCCATTCGGAACATTTTGCGCGTCGGATTGATGGGTTTTTGTCGGTGGACGTCGATCCAACTACGCAAATGGGCTATGCCACCAATGCGATCCGCGAAGGCGGTCTGTTCGGGGTTGGTGTCGGCGAAGGTCAGGTAAAGTGGTCTTTGCCCGATGCGCACACGGATTTTATCGTGGCTGTGGCAGCCGAAGAATATGGCCTGGTCATGGTGCTGGCGATTATCGTTTTGTACACAATCATCGTCACCCGGTCGCTGATCCGTCTGATGCGTGAACGCGATCCGTTTATCCGGCTTGCCGGCTCCGGGCTGGCCTGCATGTTTGGAGTTCAGGCAATGATCAACATGGGCGTGGCGGTCCGGCTTTTGCCCGCCAAAGGCATGACACTGCCCTTTGTCAGCTACGGCGGGTCTTCGGTGATTGCCAGTGCGATCGCGGTCGGTATGCTGCTGGCCTTTACCC
Source organism: Sulfitobacter sp. (assembly GCA_049680295.1). Taxonomy (GTDB): domain Bacteria; phylum Pseudomonadota; class Alphaproteobacteria; order Rhodobacterales; family Rhodobacteraceae; genus JBAUHN01. The sequence goes on along the minus strand of JBAUHN010000254.1, from coordinate 4,227 downwards.
GCACAAGGCCGCAAGGCGAAATCAGCGATCTGTTAACCCGGAGCCGCATCAGATGAGCAAGCCACCTCTTTTGGTTATTGCCGCAGGCGGCACGGGCGGGCATATGTTCCCCGCTCAGGCCCTTGCCGAGGCGATGCTGGCCAAGGGCTGGCGGGTCAAGTTATCGACGGATGCGCGGGGTGCGCGCTATACCAGTGGCTTTCCCCATTCGACCGAGATCGAGCAGATCACCAGCGCCACCTTTGCGCGCGGCGGGATCGCCACGAAACTGATGGCGCCGTTTCGGATATTTGCAGGTATATTGGGTGCAACATTAAAGATGTGGCGCGAAAAACCGGATGTCGTTGTGGGTTTTGGCGGATATCCGACAATTCCGGCATTGGGGGCGGCGTATCTGATGCGCCTGCCGCGTATGATCCATGAACAAAACGGCGTGCTTGGCCGCGTCAATAAGCTGTTCTCCAAGCGCGTTCACGCGGTGGCTTGTGGCATATGGCCGACGGATGTGCCGTCGGGTGTCGAAGCATTTCACACCGGCAATCCGGTGCGCAAGTCAGTTCTGGACCGGGCGGGCGCATCCTATATTCCGCCGGGCGATTATCCGATGGAGCTGCTGGTCATCGGCGGAAGTCAGGGCGCACGCCTGCTGTCGGATATGGTGCCCCCCGCAATCGCTGATTTGCCGATCGAAACCCTGCGCAATATCCGCGTCAGCCACCAGGCCCGCGAAGAGGACGCATTAAGGGTTGCCGAGTTTTACAGTGCACGCGGCATTACCGCTGATGTGCAGCCGTTTTTCCATGACGTGCCCCGGCGCATGTCCGAGGCGCAGCTGGTGATCAGCCGCTCTGGCGCATCCTCTGTGGCGGATATTTCTGCCATCGGGCGCCCGTCCATTCTGGTGCCATATGCGGCCGCCACCGGCGATCATCAGACGGCCAATGCCCGCGGTCTGGTTGAGGCGGGTGCGGCCATTCTGGTGCCGGAAGCTGCGGCAAGCCCACAAGCAATACGCGAACAAATCGCATCCATACTGGACAATCCGCCAGCGGCCCTGCAGATGAGCCAGGCCGCGCTGAGCGTTGGCAAACCAGATGCCACTAAAACGCTTGTTGATATGGTCGAAGCACTTGCCGGAAAAGGGGCAGATACATGAATGCAGCAACCAAATTGCCCGGCGACGTCGGACCGATCCATTTCGTTGGTATCGGCGGTATTGGCATGTCCGGAATTGCCGAGGTGTTGCTTAATCTGGACTATGTGGTTCAGGGCTCTGACCTGAAGGCCACCAAGATCACCGACCGATTGAAAGACCTGGGCGCCGAGATATTCATCGGCCAGAACGCGAACAACCTTGAAAATGCGGCCGTTGTGGTCATTTCAAGCGCGATCAAGACCGGCAATGCCGAACTGGACGCCGCGCGCAAAATGGGCCTGCCGATTGTGCGCCGCGCCGAAATGCTGGCCGAATTGATGCGGATGAAATCCAACATCGCGGTGGCGGGCACCCATGGCAAGACCACCACCACGACCATGGTTGCGACCCTGCTGGATGCCGGCAATTTTGATCCCACCGTCGTCAATGGCGGGATCATTCACGCCTATGGCTCTAATGCCCGCAAGGGCGAAGGCGAATGGATGGTGGTCGAGGCCGACGAAAGCGACGGCACATTCAACCGTCTGCCCGCCACTATCGCGATCGTGACCAACATTGACCCTGAACATATGGAGCATTGGGGCACATTCGATGCGCTGCGTCTGGGGTTCCTGGAATTTGTGTCAAACATTCCGTTTTACGGGTTGGCGGTCTGCAACACCGATCACGCCGAAGTCCAGAACCTTGTTGGCAAAATCACCGACCGCCGGGTGGTGACCTATGGGTTCAATGCGCAGGCCGATGTGCGGGCGGTTAATCTGACCTATAGGGCGGGTGTCGCGCATTTCGACATTCATTTGCAATCCGAGGACAAAGTGATCGAAGGGTGCAGCCTGCCGATGCCCGGCGATCACAACGTCTCAAACGCGCTTAGTGCAGTGGCCGTCGCCCGGCATTTGGGTATGAAGCAGGACGAAATTCGCACCGCTTTGGCCAATTTCGGCGGTGTGAACAGGCGCTTCACATTTGTTGGCGAAATCGACGGGGTCACAATCATTGATGACTATGGCCATCACCCGGTGGAAATTGCTGCAGCCCTAAAGGCGGCCCGGCAATCAACGACGGGCCGCGTTATCGCGGTGCATCAACCGCACCGATACAGCCGCCTGGCCGGGCTGTTTGAGGACTTCTGCGCCTGTTTCAACGATGCCGATGTCGTTGGTATCGCCGAGGTTTTTGGCGCCGGAGAAGATCCGATCGAGGGGGCCAGCCGTGATGATCTGGTTGCTGGCCTGCGACGTCACGGGCACCGTCAGGTCCGCGCTGTGGTGGATGAAGATGATCTGGAACAAATGGTGCGCGAACACGCGCAGCCCGGCGATATGGTCATTTGCCTTGGTGCCGGTTCTATCAGCGCCTGGGCCAACAATCTGCCTGCGCGATTGCGCAAGGGGGCCGCATGACGCTTTTATGGGCTTCAATCATTTGGGTTTTTGCGTCCTTTGCGGTCGCCTTGCTGCCGATGCGGCGGCAATATGCCCCCGGCGTTGTTTTATTGCTGGCCGCACCTGTGCTGATCTTCCTGATCGGGGTCGAGTTGGGCGTGTTGCCAGCGATCCTTGCCACCTTCGCTTTTGTTTCAATGTTTCGTAACCCTTTGGGGTATTTGTGGTCGCGCCTGCGCGGAAAAAGACCGGAGTTACCGGAATGAGCCTTTCTATCATCTTAGCCTGTATCTGGGCCGTCGTCGCCAATGTCATCGCAATGATGCCGAGCCGCGACAATCATTGGCGCAATGCCTATGTGCTGATCATGGTTGGTATTCCCATCGTCGGGTTTGTAACCTGGCAACACGGTCCATGGTTGGGTCTGCTGGTGCTTGTAGGCGGCATGTCGGTGCTGCGCTGGCCAGTGATCTATCTGGGTAAATGGCTGCGCCGGACACTGCAATAATGTCATTCGGGTTCTACATCGTGCCGCTGATCTGGGCCTGTTTTGGGATCTGGCTGGGCAGCAGGGGCCAATATCTGCGGTATGCTCTGGTGCTTGTCGCCGGTACTGTTGCGTTTCTGGCCTATGTGCGGCTGGCACTGGGTGCTGGCTTGACCGAGGCCACAACACTTACGGCACTTGCCGCATTTGTATTGTTCGGTCTGGCCTCCTTTGGGCTGGGGTGGCTGTTTCGGCGGGACCGTGGGAAATCCGACAGATGATCGTGTCACCCGGCCCACGCGGCAAGCTGACGCCAAACCGCCCGCTGAATGATCTGACATGGCTGCGTGTGGGTGGTCCGGCCGACTATTTGTACCAACCGGCAGACGTTGATGATCTGTCTCAGTTTCTCAGGGCACTTGCCCCTGACATTGCGGTTTTTCCGATGGGTGTCGGATCGAACCTGATTGTACGCGATGGCGGGTTGCACGCTGTGGTGATCCGTATGGGGCGCGGGTTCAACCAAATCGAGATCGACGGCGATCTTGTCACAGCAGGTGCCGCCGCGTTGGACGCCCATGTGGCACGAAAGGCCGCTGATTCTGGGCTTGATTTGACGTTTCTGCGCACCATTCCCGGCACCATAGGCGGAGCATTGCGCATGAATGCCGGGTGTTATGGCCGTTACACGGCTGATGTTTTTCACGCCGCGCAGGCGATCACGCGTAGCGGTGACAGCGTTACGTTAGCGGCCAAGGATATGCAGTTTGCCTACCGCCAAAGCGCGCTGCCCGAAGGATGGGTTCTGACGCAGGCGACATTCAAAGCCTCGCGGGATGATCCGGAGAAACTGCATGCCCGCATGGCCGAACAGCTTGCCAGACGGGACGAGACGCAGCCCACAAAGGATCGCAGTGCCGGGTCAACTTTTCGCAATCCGGCTGGATTTTCCAGTACCGGCAGGGCCGATGACACCCATGATCTAAAGGCCTGGAAAGTGATTGACGCGGCCGGAATGCGCGGCGCCAGACGCGGCGGCGCCCAGATGAGCCCGAAGCATCCCAATTTTCTGATCAACACTGGGGATGCAACGGCGGCTGATCTGGAAGGATTGGGCGAAGAGGTACGAAAAAAGGTTTACGATTCCAGCGGTATCACGCTAGAATGGGAAATCATGCGGATCGGGGAGCCGACCGCAG
>JBAUHN010000253.1:0-6215 GCA_049680295.1 Sulfitobacter sp. | reverse complement strand
TTCCGGTGTCAGGCCAAGGCCAAAGAATCCAAGCGCCCCTAGAAGGATTGCGGTGTAGCCAATCCGCAGACAGAAATCGACGATCAGCGGGCCGCGGGCATTGGGCAGAATTTCCCACAACATGATGTACCAAGGCCGCTCGCCCCGGGTTTGGGCGGCCGCCACATAGTCGCGGGTTTTGATGTCGAGCGTCAGGCCCCGCACGATACGGAACTTGGCCGGCGCACCAACGATAGCGACGATGGCAAAAATGTTCTTCAGACCCGGTTCAATCAACAGCAGCCCCGTTGGATCAAAGTCAAATGCCGTGCCCAGATACCCCCAAAGTCCGATGATAAGGGTCACGGCAATCAGAATGTTGCGCAGCATGGGACGGACATAAAAGCGCGATTGCCAAAGGATGCAGAAGAACACAGTCGGAAAGATGAAGATCATCGCGGCCAAAACATTGGGAACAGACGCCCGCCAAATGTGATCGCCGCCAAAGCTGAATGCAGGTCCGCCGGAGCGGATTTCCGGTGTGACGAGAAGGTAGAACAACAAGATGACAGGAAAGGCGATGATCAGGTTTGACACAAAGGTGAGGACAGTATCCATTCGCCCGCCGAAGTACCCCGCAGGCAGGCCCAGCGTGATGCCAACCATAAAGGCGAACAGCGTCGCAATGGGAGAGATCGTCAGCACGATCCGCGACCCTTCGACCACGCGTGAAAACACATCCCGCGCCAGATTGTCCCCGCCGAACAAGGCGTGGGGGTAGATCCCGTTGGCCGGTTCCCGCAATGCTGTCCCCGGTAGCGCGTTTTTCAGCCCCTCCCAGGTGGCATAGGGATCATGGGTCATGACGACGTCGGCGAAAATGGCTGTGAACACCCAGAAGATGACAAGTGAAAAGCCGATCACGCCAATGCCGCTTTCGAAGATCTGTCCGTAAAGCCCGGTTTTGCGACGGGTATAGAAAGACGGGACCAATACGATCACCATCGCGATCCACACCGGCCAGAACCGTGCGGCAACCTTCAAAAAGTGATCGAAACCGGTTAGGTTTTCCATGCGAGCAGCCCCTTACGAAACCCGAATGCGCGGGTTCAGGTAGACATATCCAATGTCGGAAATCAGTTGTGTTAGCAGGACGACGATCACTGCGACGATAGAAATCCCCATCAACAGTTCGATATCGTTGTTGCCTGCGGCCTGAACCAGCGACCAGCCAAAGCCTTTGTAGTTAAAGATCGTCTCGACGATCACGACACCGGTCAGCAGCCATGGAAATTGCAGCATGATCACCGTGAACGGGGTAATCATGGCATTGCGTAGTGCATGTTTCAGAACAATGGCGCGAAATGGCACACCTTTCAGCCGCGCGGTGCGGATGTATTGCTGGGTCATGACTTCGGCCATCGAAGCGCGCGTCATGCGGGCGATATACCCCATGCCGTAAAGCGTCAGCGCTGTCACAGGCAGGGTGAAATTTGCGAATGTAATGTCATTCAGGGCGGTCGCGGCAGAGGCTTTGAACAGGGTCGGCCCCTCGATCATGCCCCATTCGACCAAATGAGGAGAGACCCCGGAATTCTTCGATGCAAATACCGCAATCAGAATAATCGCGGAGACATATTCAGGGGTTGAGGTGGTGATGATGGCGAATGCAGACAACACGCGATCCAGGATTGAGCCTTCGCGCATCCCCGCCAATATGCCAATCATCAGCGCCAGCGGCACCATGACACACATCACCGCCAGCATCAGATACCCGGTCTTGCCCAGACGGTTGGCGATTGCCTCGGTGACTTCGATCTTGAAAACGCTGGAAAACCCAAGCTCTCCTTGCAGGATGCCACAGTAATCCGGGGCAATTTCGGCCGGGCGTTCCGGGCGGGCGCAGCGGCTGAACATCACCCCGTCCGTGTCGGTCAGCTTGAGAGACGCCACCACACCCAGCCATTGACCGTAGCGCAGGATGACATTCTGATCATAGCCGCGTTCTGCCAGCCAGCCTGTGACCTCGGCGTCGCTCATCCGGGTGTTGGCCTCGGATTTGGCAAGCTTCTCAAGGTTCGGCGTCAGATTCGTCAGGAAGAAAACAATGAATGTCAGACAAACCGTTGTTAGGAGCATCACCCCAAGGCGACGCAATATGAAATGAGCCATGGATTTACCTGTGGATTCAAAGTGGTACCGGCCCGAAGGCCGGTACTGTTTGGCCAAACGCGATCAGACGCTGGCCCAGCCCCACTTGTAGAGCTGCGGGAGGAAAGAGATATGCGGTTCGGCACCGATGACATCCGGATGTGATGCCCGGAACAAGGACCGCCAATACGGCTGGATCATGACCGCATCGTCCACCAACATCTGCTCCAGCTTGGCCATCAACTTGCTGCGTTCGCCTGCATCTGCGATTGCCACCGCCTTTTCCAGAAGGCTGTCGAATTCGGGGTTGGAATACCCGGCCTCGTTCCATTTGGCGGTGCTTTGATAGCAGATACCATAAAGCTGGACACCGAGGGGGCGGTGGTTCCAGTCGGTGATGCTGAACGGGTACTTTGTCCAGTCATTCCAGAACGTCGAACCTGGCATGACAGTGCGTTTGACGTTTATGCCCGCCTCACGCAGCTGGATGGCAATCGCATCAGCGGTGTCCTTGCGGAAGCCGCCGTCAATCGAGATCAACTCGTGTTCAAAGTCGACCATACCGGCTTCTTCCATCAGGGTCTTGGCGGCTGCGGGGTCATGCACAGGTTTGCCGATATCGGCGTACTCCGGATGCGCGGGAGCAACATGGTGGTTCTCGGCGGCGCTGCCTTTGTTGTTGAACCCAAGCTCCAGCGTCAACTCATTGCTGACCGCCATCTGCAGCGCCTTGCGCACACGCTGGTCCGCATAGGGTTTCATGCCACCAACTTCGGCATTCTGATTGGCGCGGATCACAACGGTTGAGCCTGTGTCGATGGATTTAACCTGCCAGCCCAAGGCTTCCATCAATTCCAGATGCTCGCTCGGTGGGTTGTAGGTCACGTCGACCTCTTCGGCCTCGACAGCGCCCAGAACCGAGGATGTGTCGGTGCCGTAGTCCAGAAACTCGAACCGGTCGACCCATGCGCCTGTTCCTTCGCCCCACCACGAATGGTCGGTATTGCGTTCGACCACGGCGCGCACGCCGACTTCGAATTCGACCGGTTTGTACGGGCCGGTTCCGACAGGGTTAGACAGCATGGTTTCAGGCGTATAGCTTTGCGGAACCACCAGTGCAGGATAGTCAGCAAGACTTGGGATAACCGTGATGTCGGAAGACCGACAGGTAAGTTGGACTGTATGATCATCCAGCACCGAGATGGCACCTGCGGCGGCTTTGTTGGTGTCACTGTCGACAAGCGAGCTCAGGCGGGAGGCCATGGCGTTGCCTTCAACTTCGGCGTCACACCAACGCTCGATGTTACGCGCAACGTCCTGCGCGGTGAACGGTTCGCCATTGTTCCAGGTCACCCCCTTGCGGACGTTCAAGGTATAAACGGTAGCATCCTCGTTAACGGACCAGTCTTCCAGCAGGCGTGGCCCGAACGTGCCGTCATTGTTGTATTCGACAAGGTACTCCAGCCAGTTCGAGGCCACCATCGCCATCGCGGCAAAGTCCATCGTCCGCGTGTCCTTGAGCGCGTGAACACCAACCTCAAGTCGCATGGTGCCGCCTTTGGCAGGGGATGCTGCGTATGCTGGCGTGGACATACCCAACATTGCATAGGCGGTAGTAGCAGTTGCCCCAAAGGCACTGGCCAATGCCAGAAACTCTCGGCGATCGACCTCGCTGCCGGACTGCGCCTTGCGCGCTGATTGTTCAAAGGACTTGGGCAGCGGCTGCCCCTTACGATTTGTAAATCTTGAGATTATCTTCATTTCTTTTTCCCTGTTTTGTGCCAAAACGCCCTAGTATGTCCGGAATGTTGAAGCGGTAGCTTTGCAAACCCGGGGTCTCTGCGACCGACTCCACGGCCGGACGTCTTTTCCTGTCCGCAACCTAGAAACTGCTTATGGCGGCAAGCAAGAAGAACGTGGTCATAAAAAATCACGATTCGTCTCATTTGAATAATTTATGATCATGATCTTCTGGTTTGGCGCTACATCGGTGACTACTGAATTGGATTGCTGTTCTCGTGCCGATGAAATTCGGACTTTGTGACCTGACTGACATCTCAAGCAGGGATGTGATGTCAAGAAAGTACGAACCCGCGACACTGTTTGTGTCTAGGTCTTTGGAAGCCGAGCTCGGTACGAGGCTGTTCAGAAGGGAAAGGAACCGGAATCATAGCAAGTCTGCAAGGCTCAGGTACCGTGCAATCGGCAACCGTGGAGTGATCAGCTGTCGTGGAATTGATTCGAGGTCTAATCAACGGGTGCTTTCGTTCACAGAGGTCCTCCAGACTTAGGAAAAGGAGAAGAGATGAAAAACGCAACTTGCTTCACGCTGGCTTGCTGAGTTCTGCGCTTGGCGTCAGCGCTTTGAGTGTAGTGCCCGAAACCTTTCGCTGGGCGTCGAACAATGATCCCCAGACGATGGACCCACATCCGGTTAACTCTGCCCCGGTGATTTCATTCTTGAACAACGTCTGCGAAGGCCTCGTTCGTCGCAATCAAAGCATGGTGATTGAACCGTCTCTGGCAACCTCATGGGAAATTCTGAGCAGCGAGAATGGCTGGCGGTTTACGCTCCGCGGGGGCGTAACGTTCCGAACCGGCGCCGACTTTACTGCCGAAGATGTTTACTTTTCATATGAATTAGTCTCGATGTGATCTGACCATCATAGTCGATCTGGCCTGAGCTATACCGCTTGGGTGTCAGTCCAAAATGTGCCCCAACATCGCGTGATCGCCCAAAGCGTTCCGGGGCATCCACTCCGGTTACGAAGGTCAGCGCGACAATGACGCCGACGCCGGGAACTGTCATCAACCGCCGACAGATGGGATCACGCCCGGCAAGTTGTATGCAAGGCCGGTCGAGGCGCTCAAATGCTTCCACTATGGTGCGTCTGGCGCGCAAGAGCGGCTCCACAACCGCTATCAGACTTGGGTCACTCGCAACGAGTTCGAGGACACGTGTGTGGACGCCCCCTGGAATGCAAGCGATTTTTCAAACAGTAATTACAAGCAATGCGGCCGAGTTCTCACGTGTGTCCGGCCTCCATATACGGCTGCTAAACACCGTGGGCCATTATGGTTTATTCGAAGATCAGATCCACATCGGCCCTGCGCGGTCTAAGCCGCCTGTGTCCTCACGGGTTCTTCTGATCTCGCCATTCTCGACTTTGCGCCCATAACCTCCGCTTTAGAACTGCCGCATTCCTTTCGTACCCGCTGCAGTGCCGTCAGGCAGTGAGCGGGCTCCGGTACACCCCACCGCGGGCCATCAAAGACCATGCGGTACGGGCGATCTTGTTTGCCAGTGCAACAGCAACCAGCATCTTTGGCTTGCGCGCAAGCATGCGCGTCAGCCATGTATTTTCTGATGAACCACGTCGTTCGGCGGCTTGAATCACAGCCATGGCTCCAATGATGAGAAGCCGCCTGATATCGCGCTGTCCCATTTTCGACGTTCGACCCAAACGGGTCTTGCCGCCCGTTGAATGCTGTTTCGGTGTTAGGCCACCCGCCGCGCCTGACCGCCCGACAATTGATGCGGGTAGCGGTCGGCGATTTCCCTAGGCAGGCCCACAAGCCCCAAAAGCCGTTCAACCTCGGCCCGCATGCCGCCGGTCTTGACACCGTGGATGCGGAAAGGTTCCGAGATCAGCTGAAACACGTTGCGCCGGGGGGAGAGCGAGGAGATCGGATCCTGGAACATCATCGCCACCTCGCGGTGGAATGCGGGGGTTCCGCGCGGGTTGGCTTCCATGGGATCGGCACCCCGGAAAAGGACCTTGCCGCCGCTGGCCGCTTCCAGCCCGACAAGGGCGCGGCCAAGCGAGGATTTTCCCGAACCGGATTCGCCGACAATCGCCAGTGTCTGCCCTTCAGACAGCGTAAAATTCGCATCAATCACCGCATCCACATAGCGCTGGCGGCGCTGCAGCCAGTCACCAATTGGCTGGGGCAACTGGTAGCGGACCGACAGGTTCTGCGCCTCTAGCAGCGGATCATTCAAAGCCTTGTCTCCGCAAAATGGCAGCGCACGCCGCGGCCGGGCCCAAGATCGTGCCACTGCGGGTGCTGTGTCTGGCACAGCT
>JBAUHN010000252.1:0-2315 GCA_049680295.1 Sulfitobacter sp. | reverse complement strand
TTCAGGCGCAGCGGCAATCGGGGTTGGCAACGTTGCTGGCAACTTCCTGGCAGGCGCATTGCGCAACCCATCGGCGGCTGCATCGCAAACCGCGACACTGTTCATCGGCATCGCCTTTGCAGAAGCTTTGGGGATCTTTTCGTTCCTCGTCGCTCTGCTGTTGATGTTTGCTGTCTAAGCCTTCGGGACTGCATTCCTTACGAACGGGCGGGTGCGGCGCATCTGCCCGACTGTAACGGCAAGTTTCCAAGGAGAGGCCAAGATGGCAACTGAAACTCATAGCGCCGCCGAGGCGTCCGCGCCGGGCATGCCGCAGCTCGATTTTTCGACGTGGAGCAATCAGATATTCTGGTTGATCCTGGCATTGCTGGCGATCTATTTTATCCTGTCTCGCATGGCGTTGCCGCGTATCGCGTCTGTGTTGTCTGACCGGCAGGGCACGATTACGCATGACATTGCGGTGGCCGAAGATCTGAAAGCCAAAGCGCTGGAGGCCGAAGCGGCCTATGACAAGGCTTTGCTTGATGCACGCGCCCAGGCCCACCAGATTGTGACCCAGGCCAAAGCCGACATTCAAAGCGATCTGGATGTTGCAATCAGCAAAGCCGACGCCGAGATTTCTGCGAAATCCGCAGAATCTGAAAAAGCCATTGCGGAAATCCGCGACGGTGCTGTCGATGCAATCAAAGTGGTTGCCAAAGACACCGCAAAGGAAATCGTCATATCACTGGGTGGCAAGGCCGATGCCAAAACCATCACGTCGGCGGTGACAGCCCGGATGAAAGGATAAGCGACATGCGTTTGACAAAAACACTGACACTTTCCACGACGTTCATGGCTGTTGCATCCAGCCCGGCATTCGCCGCATCAGGTCCGTTCTTTTCGCTGGCGAATACGGACTTTGTTGTTCTGCTGGGGTTCTTGTTGTTCATTGCGGTGCTGTTCTACTTCAAAGTGCCGTCAATGATTGGCGGTATGTTGGACAAACGCGCGGATGGCATTCAGTCGGAACTGGACGAAGCCCGGGCCTTGCGCGAAGAAGCGCAAAGCCTTTTGGCCAGCTACGAGCGCAAGCAAAAAGAAATGCAAGAGCAGGCTGACCGGATCGTCGCTGCCGCCAAGGAAGAAGCACATTTGGCTGCTGATCAGGCGCGTGCTGATCTTGCAACGTCACTGGAACGCCGTATGGCCGCCGCGGAAGAGCAGATTGCATCCGCTCAGGCTGCTGCAATCAAGGACGTGCGGGATCAGTCTATTGCTGTGGCTGTGGCTGCCGCCCGCGATGTGTTGGCCAAGCAGATTACGGCGGCTGACGCCAATAGCCTGATCGACAGTGCCATTGCCGAAGTTGACGCAAAACTGCACTAAGTCTCGACGTCGTTTATCAAGTTCAGCAAAAAGGCCTCAGTTTAACGCTGGGGTCTTTATTGTGTTCTCAATGGTCATGCGTTTCATGGTCCAGCCGCAGTTGGGCAACTTCTTCGTTGCGCGCGGACTTTTGCTGGTCCAGCAGGGCAGATTCCACGAAATTCAGATGCGCCTGTACGGCCGCGCGCGCCGCCACGGGATCGCGGGTTTGCAAGGCCGCGTTGATGGCGCGGTGTTGGTCCAATATCGCGCTGCGTGTCGTGCTTTGTTTAAACATGATTTGCCGGTTGTAGAACACGCCCTGACGCAAAAGGTCATACATGGATCGCATCATATGCAGCATCACCACGTTATGACCGGCCTCGATGATGGTCATATGAAACTGCGCGTCTAATTGCGCCTCTTCGTTTGGCTCGTTTTTTTCGTGAGCGGTTTCCATTTTGTCAAAAACCGTCTGAACGACTTTCAGGTCGGTGTCCGATGCCAGTCTTGCTGCGCGCTCTGCCGCCAGCGATTCCAGATCACGGCGAAACGACAGATAGTCGATCACCGCTTCTGAGTGGCGCGCAAACAGTTGCACAAGCGCAGGCGAGAAAGCGGACCCCAAAACATCCGCCACAAAGACGCCGGCGCCGGGCCGTGCCGCAAGCAGCCCATCGTCCTGCAAGGCGCCAATCGCATCGCGAAGTGATGGCCGGGACACGCCCAAGCGTTCGGCCAGATCACGTTCTGAAGGCAGGCGTTCGCCGGGGCGCAGGATGCCGCGCAGGATCAGTTGCTCGATCTGCCGGATCACGGCGCTGGAAAGTTTTTCGGGCTGTACGGGGCGAAATGGCATGGGGCTATCCTTGATTGGACAAAACATATGACCAGAGCATCGGTGCGGCAATGTCTTTTGACAGGGATGTTCCGGGATAACGATTTGTTAACCCTGAAATGGGCAAATC
>JBAUHN010000251.1:0-2304 GCA_049680295.1 Sulfitobacter sp. | reverse complement strand
GTATAGCGCTTGGGTGGCCATATCCGCCGGGCAGGAAAGGCAATTAACCAGAGGATCGCTGCTAGGGTCATTATGGCAACCCCTAGACCCAGAAAAATCAGCAGATTATGCATCATGCCTCAGCATGTTCGTGATCGATCATTTCCCGCCGCTCCGCGAGGGCTTGCCGCACGATTTGGAAAGCGGACGACAGGAACAGACCAGCCATGATTGTTGCGACGATTAAATCAGGCCAGCCGGTTACAGTACCCCAGACGCCCAACGCCGCAAACATGACGGCAACGTTGCCGATGGCGTCATTGCGCGAGCATAGCCAAACTGAACGCACGTTGGCGTCTCCGTCCTTGTAGCGCACCAACAAGAACACACTGGCAAGATTGGTGAGCAACGCAAGAAAACCAACAGCGCCCATGATCTCGGCTGTTGGAACTCCGACATAGAAGACGCGGTAGACGGTCGATCCGAAGACCCACAGCCCCATCAGCAAGAGGCTGAAACCTTTGAACAGCGCGGCATTGGTGCGGGCGCGAAGTGACGCCCCGATAACTGCGAGTGAGATGCCATAAGTCATTGCATCACCCGCGAAATCGAGAGCATCGGCTTGCAACGCCTGCGACTTCGCCAAGTGCCCCGCAGTCATTTCAACCGCAAACATCGTCGCGTTTAGTGCAATGACGAGCCAGAGCCGTCGCTTATAATCGTCTGATACGCCATCAAACTTGGCGTCATGTCCGCAGCAACCTGCCATGGGGGAATTCTCTTTCATCCGATGTTGATGATAGTGTAATGCCTCTAGTGACTAGAGGTTCAAGAGGTATTTTCATGTTCTCTATCGGCGAGCTTTCAAAGCGCACAAAGGTCAAGGTTCCAACTATTCGCTACTACGAGGAAATGGGACTTCTTGCAGAGGCCGAGCGCACAAGTGGTAACCAAAGACGGTATGACAAAACCGGATTGGAGCGGTTGAGCTTCATTCGCCACGCACGTGATCTGGGCTTCTCGATAGAAGCTATTCTGTCCCTCATCGAACTCCAGGAACACCCGGATCGTTCTTGCCAAGGTGCTACGGAGATTGCGAAATCGCAGCTCACGGATGTGCGTGCCAAAATAAAAAAGTTGCGCGCTTTGGAGAAAGAACTCGTTCGAATGTCCAAGGGATGTGAAGGTGATGGCGTATCTGAGGATTGTTATGTGCTGGCGTCACTGGCTGATCATAATCTTTGTCACCGAGAACATTGATTTGGCGGCAAACGCTCTTAGCAGCAGGACTTGCCTTCTTGGATGGGTGGGCATGCTACGGTCGCGTAGGAACAATAAACGCAGCAGTCCCCCTCAAGCGGCTTCAAGACGGTCTGACATGACTTGCATTCATAGAACCATTGGCATGCATCAGTCGGCATCGTCTCGGTTTCAACGTGTCCGCAAGATGGACACGTGAGCTTCGACTCCAAGACTACTTTTGCTGCTTCTGTCGCCATAGCGCGTACCCCGTCAGTATGAGAAATCCTGCCAATATTGGCAGCAAAACAGCGTCGTTGTAGATGACGCCAAGTAGGCCTGTCAGACCAAGCGCGGTCAGCACGACCGGCAGCAACGGCGTAAAGCAACAGAGCGCGGCCAAGATCGTGCCGCCCACCCCGAGCGCCAGTAGTTTGTTTTTCATCGTGTCGATCTCCACAAATCCCACATAAAACGCTGCGCTGACGCCTCCCAGAGCGGCGAAGACAGCGCGATCAAAAAGGCGATGGTTGCGAATGAGGTCCAGATAATTGCGGACCGCCGACGCACTCCACATGGCCTGCGCCAAAGCACCCGATACCAAGCCCAAACGAGAGCAATCGCTAGACCGACAAGGATGAACCCTCGGTACGCGATGAATGGCCCCAGCATGGTGAGCCATGTACCGCCGAGACCCAATATCGAAAGGCCGATAGGCAAAACACAACACGACGCCGACAACAGCGCCAAAAGTGCCGCGAAGGGCATCACAAGCCCGGCGGCACTGCCGGATTCTGCCACCGCTTGTTGATTTGCATTCAAGTCCATTTTGCTTTTCTACTTCCTGTAGCCACTACAGGAGCAAGCGAAATGTTTACCATCGGCAAAGCGTCGGAACAAAGCGGCGTGAACGTCGAAACGATCCGGTACTATGAGCGTGAGGGGATTGTTCCGAAGCCTGGTCGCTCCGCTGGAGGGCGCAGGCTGTATTCAAACGACGAAATTGCCAAACTCAGGTTCGTGCGGCGGTGCCGAGATTTGGGTTTTCCGATCGCGATCATACAGACCTTTCTATCGCTAACTGAT
>JBAUHN010000250.1:0-6206 GCA_049680295.1 Sulfitobacter sp. | reverse complement strand
CATCAGAAAAGCTGGTGACCCCGGCAGGATTCGAACCTGCAACCTGCCCCTTAGGAGGGGGCTGCTCTATCCAGTTGAGCCACGGGGCCGGCGCTTTGGCATATCTAGATGAGTGTTCATCAAATGTCACCGTTATACGAGCAGTGTTTTTACAATGCTTGATAGGGTGACCAGTCTTGCGTTACGAAGTGTGAATAACAATTGCAGGATTTGACATTTGACACGCCCAAACAATCGTCCGCTGACCCTCCGAGATGTCTCTGAGGCATGCGGGGTATCCGAAATGACCGTCAGCCGCGTTTTGCGCAAGCGGGGTGATGTGTCTGCTGCCACCCGTGAGAAAGTTCTCTCAACAGCCAAAACGCTGGGATATGTGCCAAATCAGATCGCCGGATCGCTGGCGTCGCAGCGTGTCAATCTGGTGGCCGTGATCATCCCGTCGCTGTCTAACATGGTGTTCCCCGAAGTTCTCAATGGCATCAACCAGACGTTTGAGGATACGCCGTTGCAACCTGTTGTCGGTGTGACTGACTATTTGCCCGAAAAAGAAGAGCGTGTTTTGTATGAAATGCTGTCCTGGCGACCGTCCGGGGTTATCATTGCCGGGCTGGAGCATTCTGAGCCGACGCGTGCGATGTTGCAAAACTCTGGCATTCCGCTGGTGGAAATCATGGATTCTGACGGTACGGCCATCGACGCGATGGTGGGGATTTCGCACCGTCGCGCCGGGCGCGAGATGGCGCAGGAAATCATCAAACAAGGCTATCGGCGGATCGGGTTCATGGGCACGAAAATGCCGCTGGACCACCGTGCGCGCAAGCGGTTCGAGGGGCTGACCGAAGGCCTGGCAAAGGCCGGCATCGAAATCGAAGACCGTGATTTCTATTCTGGTGGGTCCGCACTGGCCAAGGGTCGCGAAATGACAGAAGCGATGCTAAAACGCAGCCCTGATCTGGATTTTCTGTACTATTCCAATGACATGATCGGGGCGGGTGGGTTGTTGTATCTGCTGGACCAAGGCATCGATATTCCCGGCAAAATTGGCCTTGCCGGGTTTAATGGCGTCGAATTGCTGCAAGGTCTGCCGCGTCAACTGGCAACGATGGATGCCTGCCGAATTGAGATCGGGCGCGCAGCAGCACAGATTATCATTGACCAGCTCGATGCCGATGGGGACGCGCCTGCATCAAGCCAGCAGATCACTCTGGAGCCCAAAATCTCATACGGTGATACGATCATACGCCAATCAAAATGACGACCGGCACTGTCCTGAGCAACCTGAGCGCGCGACGGTTGTTTCTGGATCGCCATGCGCTGCTTGAACCGGCACAGGGCGAGGCAAAGGGTGCTGCCCTGCTGAAGTTGATTGAGCGGCTGGGGTTTGTGCAACTGGACAGTATTAACACTTTGGCGCGGGCGCATGATCTGACACTGTTCGCCCGGCGTCCGCGGTATCGGCCACAGGCGTTGAAGAAACTCTACGAAAATGACCGGCAGTTGTTTGAGCATTGGACCCACGATGCGGCTGTTATTCCGATGGCCTATTACCCGTGGTGGCATCTGCGCCAGCAACGCGATGCGGATCGGTTACGCAGGCATTGGCGCAATGACAGGCGCGAAGGTTTTGAAGAAAAATTCCAAGTCGTTTTGGATCAAATCCGCGAACAAGGACCCTTATGTTCTGCCGACGTTGGCAAGGGCGAAAAACGCGGCAGCGGTGGCTGGTGGGACTGGCATCCCTCTAAAACGGCGTTGGAATACTTATGGCGCAGCGGCGCGTTATGCGTTGTCGGGCGCAATGGATTCCAAAAACAATACGACCTGACCGAGCGGGTGCTGGACCAGAGCCTGTGCAATCCCGCATCGGTGCCTGATCGTGAGCAGACAATTGACTGGTGTTGTGCCGGTGCGCTGGACCGGTTGGGCTTTGCGACGCCCGGCGAATTGGCCGCCTTTTGGAAGCATATTACCCTGCCCGAGGCCAAGGAATGGTGTGCTGCCCAAGTGGCGACCGGCGCGTTGGACCCGGTCCAGATTACTTGCGTTGATGGCAGCCTGCGCGAATGTTTCGCGCGTCCGGGTATTGCATCAGATCCTGCCCTCACGACACCTGCGACCAAGCGGTTGCGCGTCCTTAGCCCGTTTGATCCGGCTTTGCGCGACCGTGACCGGACCGAAAGATTGTTCGGGTTTCACTACCGCATTGAGGTGTTTGTCCCCGCCGCAAAGCGAACCTATGGCTACTACGTTTTTCCCATCATGGAGGGCGAACGGCTGCTGGCGCGGGTCGATATGAAGGCCTTTCGTGACCGCGATACATTGCGCATTCACGGGCTTTGGCCAGAGCGCGGGGTGAAGTGGACAGCGGGACGTCAAAAGGCCTTTGAGCGCGAATTGGCAAAGTTGACCAAACTGGCCGGTGTGACGCAGGTCACATTCGACGATGGATGGCTAAAAGAAGCCATTTAGCAGCATTCACTAACAGTGCCCGGCCTTAGGCCATTTGAATGCCGCGCGGCAAAGCCACCATACGTTGACCTTGCGCGACAATAGACCCAATCTGACGATAACAGGCGCATTCAAATCGGCTGGCCGGCTAGAAAATCCTTACGGGAAACGAACGCAGTGAAAACAATGATATTTTATCAACATTTTATTGACGTAACGAACATAATAGATACAAATGGCAATTGCCGTATCGTGAAAGTCGATGAAACATTGTCAGCAATCGTACAAACATCCCACGAAAGCCAAAGGATATGAGCCGCCGTGTTGTCGTCATCGGCGCTGGTATCGTGGGCGTTTCGTCGGCGATCTGGCTTATGCGCTCGGGCGTGCAGGTTACGATTGTTGACCGCTTGGGACCCGGTCAGGGAACCTCGCACGGGAATGCGGGGATACTGGCCTCTGTCGCAATGGTACCGGTTACCGGTCCCGGCCTGATCGCCAAATCGCCGGGTATGTTGATGTCAGACAAGTTTCCATTGTTTATGCGATGGTCCTATTTGCCCAGGCTGTTGCCTTGGCTGATGGGTTATCTGTCAAACGCCAACGATGCGGATACGCGGCGCATCGCAAAAGGTCTGACGCCGATCACGTCAGACAGTGTCGAGCAGCACAAGTCATTGGCTCAGGATTTGCAGCTGGATCATTGGATCACTTCATCCGACTATAACTTTGCATACAAAAGCCGCGCTGATTTTGACGCCGAAGCCTACACATGGGCGCTGCGGCGGGAGGCAGGGTTTGAGCCGCGTTTTATCGAAGGACAAGACCTGCGCGATTATGAACCCAACTTAAGCCACGACAATCAGTTCATGGCCTCACTCAAAAACCACGGGTATATCAAGGATCCCGGCGGATATGTCGCCGCTCTGGCACAGGCGTTTGAGCAGGCGGGCGGCACGATCATCAAGGCGGATGTGAAGGATTTCGAGCTGACAGATGGTGTTGTCACATCGGTCGAAACGGATCAGGGATCATTGCCTTGCGATGATGTGGTTCTGGCCGCTGGCGTCTGGTCAAAACCGATGATGGCCAAGCTGGGTGTCAAAGTTCCGCTGGAATCCGAGCGCGGGTATCATATCGTTTTTGAGGGTGCCACAGGTGGTCCAACGCGCCCGACAATGATTGCCAGCGGTAAATTCGTGGCGACCCCGATGGCGCAAGGGTTGCGCTGTGCGGGTGTTGTCGAATTTGGCGGGTTGGACGCTGGGCCGTCAAAAGCGCCGCTTGCGTTTATTCGCACACATGCCAAAGCAGCGTTTCCGCAGTTACAGGCAAAAAGCGAAGTCGAATGGCTGGGCCACCGCCCTGCCCCGACAGACAGCCTGCCGTTGATCGGTCAGATTGGCACCAGCCGGGTTTTCGCCGCGTTTGGACATCAGCACATCGGTCTGACCGGTGGACCAAAAACCGGGCGCTTGGTGGCGGGATTGATCACCGATCAACCCACAAACATCGACATGTCAGCCTATCATCCGCAAAGATTCACCTAATCTGAATGCCGCCCAGCGCGCGCAGAAAGGTCCAGACACATTGCAACACCAGATAAATACACCTGCCTGGCCGCGCATTGGCACAGTCGGGTTGTCAGGTTTGCTGGTGACATTTGGCGCGGCTCTGTCGGAACCTGCAAACCGTGCGGCACTGGCCTTTCGCGCAGCCGTCGAGCGGCAGGACTGGCCCGAGGTTTCCGAGACTTCAACATCGCTGGTCTCAACTTTTCTGTCGGTGGATTTGGCAATCACTTCGGCTGCTGAGATGAAAGAACGGCTAACCGACTTACTGGGCACACAGAACTGGTTCGATGCGCCACTGCCGGACGGTCGGACGTTGTGGCATGTCCCAACTGTCTATGGCACCGATCTGGCACCACAGCTGGAGGAGGCCGCAAAGGTGGCGGGGCTGGACCCGGACGAGGCGATCCGGCAATTGTCATCGGCCCGAGTGCGCGTTCTGACCATCGGCTTTGCACCCGGTCAGCCCTATATGGGTGAGCTTGGCAAGACGTGGGATATTCCGCGCCAGACCGGGTTGACGCCACGGGTTCCGGGCGGCGCGCTGATTGTCGCGATCCGTCAGCTGATCATCTTTACCGCCGCCTCTCCGACCGGCTGGCGCCACATCGGTCAAACGGCGTTTGAAACCTTTCGTCCCGCAGCGTGCCAGCCGTTTGCCTTGTCGCCGGGGGATGAATTAACCTTTCCGTCAGTCAGTCGCGATGACCTGCTGCACATTCAACGGCAGGACACGTCCGGCAATGGCGGCGCGCAGGCTGAGCAGATCACATGAGCGCCGAGATGATCATATTGGCGGCGGGTCCCGCGCTGAGCGTTCAGGACTTTGGCCGCACCGGGTATCTGGCGCAAGGGATGACGCGAGGGGGGGCAGCAGATACTTTGGCATTACGCGAAGGGGCTGCATTGCTGGGTCAAGGCCATGGCCAGGCCGCCTTGGAAATGATCGGCGCAGGCGGCACGTTTGAAGCCACCCAGGACATCGTCATCGCGCTGACCGGTGGGGCAATGACCGCGTCTATCGACGGTGCGCCAGTGGTCTGGAATGCCAGTCATATTCTGCCCGCGGGCGCCAAGCTCAAGATTGGCGGCGCGACGTCGGGCAATTATTCCTATCTCCACCTTGGCGGCGGCATTGATACGCCCGTGCTGATGGGCGCGCGGGCGGCTCATCTGAACGCTGGATTGGGGCAGCCAATAAAGACCGGTGACAGATTGCCGATCCTGCCCGGCAATGCGCAAACTGCGGGGCGGGTCTTTGCGCCGGACAATCGCTTCGACGGCGGGGTAATCCGGATCGTACCCAGCATGCAAACCACGTGTTTTTCGCAAGCGACGCGAGCCCGTTTTACCGCTACGACATTTCGCCGCGATCCGCGCGCCAACCGGATGGGTGTACGGATGGATCAGCCGGAAGACGGGTTCTTTGCTGATGACGTCCTGAGCATCGTATCCGAAGTCATTGTCCCCGGCGATATCCAGATCACCGGCGACGGCGCACCCTTTGTTCTGATGTGCGAATGCCAGACAACAGGTGGCTACCCCCGCATTGGCACCGTCATTCCGTGCGATTTACCGCGCGTCGCCCAAGCCCCTGCCGGAGCCGAGATATCGTTTGAATTTGTAACGCCCGAAGACGCCGCAAAAATTGAACTGCGCGCGCGTGCCGAGGTCGCATCTTTGTCGTCACGGATCACCGCACTTGTCCGCGATCCGCACGACATCCGCGACTTACTGGGGTATCAATTGGTCGGGGGCGCGATCTCGGCCCGTGCCGATCCTTATGAGGCCGATTAAAACGCACCAAGCGCATCGCGAAACACTGTAAAGGAGCAAAAACCATGACCCGCGTCGATCTGAATGCCGATATGGGCGAAAGCTATGGGCCTTGGAAAATGGGCGATGATGCCGCTTTGCTGAAAACGATTACTTCGGCCAATATTGCCTGCGGTGGTCATGCCGGTGACCCGGACGTTATGGCAGCGACATTGCGGATGGCCCACGAAAATGGCGTTGGTATCGGTGCGCATCCGGGCTTTGCCGACCTGCATGGATTTGGCCGCCAAAGGATACAGATGCCACGCGGCACGTTGCAAAACATGATCCGCTATCAGGTTGCGGCCTCTGTTGGCATGGCGCGTAGCGTTGGCGCGCAAGTCCGACATTTGAAACTACACGGCGCATTGG
>JBAUHN010000249.1:0-2187 GCA_049680295.1 Sulfitobacter sp. | reverse complement strand
GTCTTCACCCTGAGTTAGATCAAAGTGATTTTCGCCCTCGGACAGGGCGCCATTGACCAGCAGTTGCGACGCCAGCAAGGCCGAGGCTGAACCCGTTGCCGGATCTTCGGGAATACCGGCGGAGGGTGCAAACATCCGCGCATTGAATTGGGGGGTATAGAGATAGGCGCCATCAGCGCCACTGGCGTGCTGCAATTGCGACCAAAAGGGTTCAATCGGCCGGGCGTCGCGCAATACCTCGCGGGTTTTGACCGGTACGTATAGGAATACTGGCCCGCCTTCGTGCACGCCAATGCTGTGTGCCCCCAGATCATCAGTGGCGATGTCCAACGCCTTTGCTGTAAGTTCAGGATCAATTTCGACCATATGGGCAAAAGGTGTCACCGGAGCCTGAAACCGCGCCACGCCTTGTGTGATTGCAACAGGCACCAGCCCTGCTTCTTCTTCCAGCGTGACATTGCTGAGGCTGTTTTTGCCCGCCAGCATCAAGGCAGCGCCGACAGTAGGATGCCCGGCAAAGGGTATTTCGCCGGTCGGAAAAAAGATACGTGCCCGCGCCGTGTGTTTGGAGTCACGCGGAGCCATCAGAAAAATCGTCTCACTAAGATTGAATTCGCGTGCCAAGGTCTGCATCTGCGCCGTGCTGAGCCCGTCCGCACCGGTGACAATCGCCAGCGGGTTGCCCGCAAACGGCGCGTCTGTAAAGACATCCCATACTTCGAAATCAAGCTCTTTCATTGGCTTTCCTTACCTAGACCAGACGCGAAATTTCCTTGGCGGCGCGCACAAAGTCCTTGAACAATGGGTGCGGCTTGAACGGTTTTGATTTCAGCTCTGGATGGAACTGCACCCCGATAAACCACGGATGATCCGGCCATTCCACAATCTCGGGCAGTTTTCCATCCGGTGACATGCCCGAGAAACACAGACCTGCCTCTTCCAGTTTATCGCGGTATTTGATGTCGACCTCATAGCGGTGACGGTGACGTTCGTCGATTGTGGTGGTGCCATAAACCTCGGCCACTTTCGAGCCGGCATTCAAAACCGCGTCATAGGCCCCCAGCCGCATGGTACCGCCCTTGTCGTCACCCACCTTACGGCTGACTTTGGCATTGCCTTGGACCCATTCCTTGAGGTGGTAAACCACTGGCTCAAAACGCTTATTGCCGGATTCGTGGTCGAATTCCTCGGACCCTGCTGTGGTCAGACCCGCGACATTGCGCGCCGCCTCGATCACCGCCATCTGCATCCCCAGACAAATCCCCAAATACGGGACTTGATGTTCGCGTGCGTATTGCGCGGCTTTGATTTTGCCCTCGGTGCCACGTTCGCCGAACCCGCCGGGTACAAGGATCGCATGATAGCCTTCGAGATGGGGGCCCACATCTTCGGATTTATCAAATATTTCCGCATCGACCCATTCGACGCGCACTTTGACCCGGTTGGCCATGCCACCAGGGGTCAGCGCCTCGGCGATGGATTTATAGGCATCCTCAAGCTGGGTGTATTTGCCGACGATCGCGACTTTTACTTCGCCCTCGGGGTTGTGAATGCGCTGGGACACATCGCGCCAGACGCTGAGATCGGGCTTGGGCGCAGGCGATATCTGAAACGCATCCAGAACCGCCTGATCCAACCCCTGTTCGTGATAGGCCAGCGGCGCATCATAGATGGTTTTCAGGTCATAAGCGGCGACCACCGCCTCTTTGCGGACGTTGCAAAAAAGCGCAATCTTTTCGCGTTCTTTTTCTGGAATGGTGTGTTCGGATCGGCAAACCAGAATGTCAGGCGCGATCCCGATGGATTGCAATTCCTTGACCGAATGCTGTGTCGGTTTTGTTTTCAATTCACCCGAGGCGGCAAGATAAGGCAGCAATGTCAGATGCATGAAAATACACTGGCCGCGTGGTTTGTCGTGGCTGAACTGGCGAATGGCCTCAAAAAACGGCAAACCTTCGATATCGCCCACCGTGCCGCCGATTTCGCACAGCATGAAATCAACCTCATCGCCGCCGACATCGAGGAAGGATTTGATTTCATTGGTGACGTGGGGGATCACCTGGATGGTTTTGCCCAGATAATCGCCACGCCGTTCTTTTTCCAACACGGTCGAATAGACCCGGCCAGAACTAATGGAATCAGTATTACGCGCCGCAACCCCGGTGAACCGTTCGTAATGGCCCAGAT
>JBAUHN010000248.1:0-2580 GCA_049680295.1 Sulfitobacter sp. | reverse complement strand
CAACTGCAGGCTCCCACCCCTGCCCCGATACTATCGACTATGGACGACGTTGAAGCGCGCCGACTCGCAGAACTAGAAAGACGCCGCCAAGCCGAAATGGCATTTCAACAGGCTCGAATCGAATCACCTACCATCGCCTTCGGAGGTGGTGCTGGTGCTGATGGCTCGTCTGAATTGACAGAAAGAACGCTCGGCCGAGTGCAGGACTTCGTTGTTAACGGGGCATTGCCGTCACCCGTCACTCAAGCTGAAGTAATCGCCAACCCGTCAAACACAGTCGTCCAAGGCACGATGATCCAAGCAGTGACAGAAACGGCATTGGACAGCTCCCTTCCCGGCGCTGTGCGCGCAATCATTTCTGAGGATGTTCACTCGTATGATGGATCTAGGGTCTTGATCCCGCGCGGGTCACGGCTGATCGGTCGATACCAATCAGGTGCTGAGATTGCGCAAAAACGTGTCACCATCGCATGGGACCGGATCATCATGCCAAACAACCAGACGGTAGTGATTAGCGCATTCGGCGGTGATGAGCTCGGCCGGTCCGGCGCAACCGGCTTCGTGGATACTCGGTTTAGCGAACGCTTCGGTTCGGCGGCATTAATTTCACTGATAAGCGCCCTACCGGGCGCGGCGGCAGCGCAGGTTGAAGACGAAACCTCCGCCGAGGTGTTGGAAGACGTCGGTGACGATCTTGCCGATGCAACGGATAGCGTGATTGGCGATTATCTCGCCCTTGGCCCTGTGATCTATGTGGATCAGGGTTCGCGCATCACAGTCATGGTTGATCGCGATTTGGAGATTTTCTAAGTGGCATCAAACTATCTCCAACAAAGCCTGGACAAGCTTCCGGACGCCAAGCGGGATGATGTGATTGAAATTTGCGTCAATCCTGATGGCACTGTGTGGGGCGAATTTCACGGCGACCACTTCATGAGTCGTCTTGAAACCGTTCTTACCCAGACGGAAATCAGAGACCTCTCAAACCAGATTGCATCTGCCGCCAGCACGACGATGGGTAAAGACAAACCGATTGTCTCTGTAAGCGTGACTTATCGCGGGCGTCCAATTCGCGCACAGGTGATCCAACCGCCTGCTGTGAGGGATGGTTACTCTATCGCTCTGCGCTTCTTTTCCACCCTGTCGCTGGACGACATTGAACTCAAGTTTCTCTATGGCGCAGAACGCAGTTTGGAAGTGGATCGGCAGACCAGAAACCGTGAATTGCGAGAAGTCGTAAAAGGCGGCGACATTTACGCTGCCGTGCAATTCTGTGTGGAAAACAAGCTGAACATGATCGTATCGGGCGGCACTTCCACGGGGAAAACCGTCGCCGCGCGGAAGATCCTCGCTTACGTGCCAGACGACGAGCGGATAATTACTATCGAAGAAGCTGCCGAATTGCTGCCATCGCAGCCTAATGCGGTCACGCTGATTTCAAGCCGAGACGTTCCAGCACAATCGGCGGACACGTTGCTCACCTCAACCCTTCGGATGCGGCCTGACCGGATTGTGTTGGGGGAGGTGCGTGGCCAGGAAGCCATGACGTTCCTAGAAGCAATCAACACCGGTCACGGCGGGTCAATGACGACGCTTCATGCAGAAACCCCGCAACTAGCGGTTCAGCGCTTAGCAATTGCCGCACTTAAAACTGATGTGCCAATGACTTACAGGGACATGATACAATATATCGAAAGCTCGATTGATGTAATCATTCAAGCAGGTCGCCATGAAGGTGATCGCGGGATTACGGAGTTTTATCTACCCGGAACGCCTGAAGAAGGAGACAAAACATGAAGCAGTTTGAGCATGAATTTCTGGTCTTTGATATGGCCAGCAAAAAGGGTCTCGCCCAAATGCGCGCAACACTCGCAGAGTGGGGTGCAGCAGGTTACGAGCTAGTTTCCGTTGTGCCGTCCGACATGCACTCACGGAGCGTTACAGCTTTCCTGAAGCGCGAAATCGCTGAGCTTACAACGAGCAGCGGAGAAGCGGCATGATCCGTTTCTTTGTGACAACCGCTCTTATTGCTGGGTTCGTTAGTGTCACACCGGTATCGGCTCAGGTCACGATAACGATTGGAAGCGAGACGCCAAGGGTTTGCCCAGATCAACCACCCCAACCCGAATGGGTTGATCGCATCCCTTTGCGTGAAGCTCACAATAAAGTGCTGATCCAGCAAATGTATCGCGCCCAGAGCATGCAAGCTGTCGCGGAATCCGGGGACTGCTCTTGTGAGACCAGGTTTCCCACTTGGGAAAATGTCGAAACTACGTTCCTCGAAGCCTATGCCGACTTAGACCGTTGGGGCGCGACCGAACGGACGGAGGAGTATCGCAATCTTGCCAATGAACACCGCAAGATCGCGAAGCCAATATGTGAGCACCAAGGCAACTGGTGAGGAAACCTAGATGAGTGTCGTTACGTACTTTGTGGAAACAGCCGAAGGCTATTTGAACACTGCTGCCGAAACCCAGTTCGGATCCGTGGCAGCAACTGTTGGAACTCTGATCAACCTCGCCTCGATCATCCTGGTAGTCATGGTGTTCATCAACATGGCCTATCAGTATAGGTCTATGG
>JBAUHN010000247.1:0-15836 GCA_049680295.1 Sulfitobacter sp. | reverse complement strand
GATCCGATATCTTTGCCACCCGACAAAGCGGGCGCTCTCAGGCAGGTGTGTAGCGCTGTGGCTTGCCGCCGTCCAGTGATCTTAGGTGCGCAAACCGTCGCAGGTGTATGTTGTTTAGGTCGGATTTGCCGCACTTCGCAACGCATCGTAGCAGGATGAGCATAATTTCTAGGAGGTTGGCGGCAGTGTGGCCTGCATTGAGGCACGCGAATCGAATTCTGCATGCCATTTGGCAAGCGCATCATTCCCCACCCGCCAGTTGCGCGCATCATGTCGGAAATCGACATAGGACAACGCGCAGGCCACCGAAATCTGACCAATATCCAAAGGCCCGTGCAGATGGCTCATCCAGCGGGTGTTTATGGCGGCAATGGTGCGGGAGGCTTTGGCCCATTGCGCCTCGATCCAGTCGGGAGATTGCTGATCTTCAGGTCTTAGCCGAACCTCATAGGTCATCGACACCGCCGCATCCATAATGCCGTCGCCTGTGGCTTCCAGCGTCAGGGCTTCCCATCGTCTGTCGCCCTGCGGATAAAGCGTGCCATCAAAACGATCGTTCAGATAGGCACATATGACGCGGCTGTCATACAGCGTTGCCCCCTCAGGTCGTTCCAACGATGGGATTTTGCCCAACGGTGCGCTGGCCACCAATGGCTCGGCCGAGGTGAATGGCGTCGTGGCCACGGGGATTTGTTCAACGGCGTCGCATTTGTCCAATTCGTGCAGAACAACGCAAACCTTGCGCACAAATGGCGACGAGGGCGAGTGAAAAAGTTTCATGGCAATATCCTTGTTAACGTTGAGGTAACCCTATCAGAGCTTTCGCGCCGATCCATCAGCGCCGCGCATCAGCGCAGATAATATTTCAATATCGTTTCCTAAACCATTCTTAGAAACGTGTTCAGCCGCACTTAGCCGGACAGGATCGGGCTTATTCTGGCTTAGCTTCCATGTGCCATCAATGCCAGTGATCTGCATCCGGCAGGGCACAATCGCGCGCATCATTTTGTCCAAAACCGAGGGCGTCATTTTGCCTGTGGTCCAGGCGGGTTTGGGCAAAAGGCGGTTTTCGAACAGTTTCGATTGCCGATCCAAAAGCCCTCGTAATTCGTCTTGGGGGCGCAGCTCAAGCAGGCCGCTCAGATGCACGGCCACATAGTTCCACGTCGGCACCTGATCATCGACACCGTACCAATCGGGCGAGATATAGCTGTCGGCACCGGAAATGGCGATTTTTGCGGGCATCGGTGCTTTCAGGCTGCGGGCGATGGGGTTTGAGCGGACCAGATGCAGCCAGACATGCTGCGCCTCATCATCCAGCAAAAAAGGAACATGTGCCAGCAACGGCCCGTCAGTGCCATTGGTTGCCAACACCCCAAAGGACCGATTCCGCGCGAACGCGAGATTGGTCACATCATCTTGGGTATGGAAAATCGGATTTGGGTGCACGGGGCTGTCTTTTCTGAAGGATTGTCTTTTTTGTATTGCAGAAACTGCACTGGCTTGGCAACGTGGCTTTGTTCTCAGGGCGGGGTGTAATTCCCCACCGGCGGTATGTGGGGCCTTGATCCCACCAGCCCGCGAGCGGCCCCATGCGTCGGGGTGTCAGCAGATCTGGTGAGATGCCAGAGCCGACGGTCATAGTCCGGATGAAAGAGAACGCGATAGCCAGACCGCCCCGGTGAACGGGGGCGATTTGACGGTCGTGATCGCCTTGGGTGGACGTGTCTGAACCAAAAGGAGATCACATTATGACACTCACCCGTTTTGCATTTATCAAAGCCCGCTGGCACGCGGATATCGTCGACAGTGCCTTGCAGGGGTTCACCGAAGTTATCCCGACAGGGCAGGTGGATGTTTTTGACGTCCCCGGCGCGTTCGAAATGCCGTTGATGGCGCGTGATCTGGCACAAACGCGTCAATATGATGCGGTGATCTGTGCCGCATTTGTTGTCGATGGCGGAATTTATCGCCATGATTTTGTTGCTGGCGCCGTGGTGGACGGATTGATGCGCGCCAGCCTGGATAGTGGCATACCAGTATTGTCAGTTTCACTGACGCCGCATCAATATCATGAGACAGACCACCACAGGGCTGTCTTCAAAGATCACTTTATCCTGAAAGGCCAGGAAGCAGCACAGGCGGCTTTAGACATTCTGCGCACGCGGTCGGCATTGCGCGAAAAGGCGGCTTAGCCCCAAGGTCAGGCGCCCAAGTAATCCCGCAAAGCGGCTGGCGGATTGTCCATCAGGGCCTCTGCCGGTTGTGGGGCCAACGCGTGCCCGCCTTCGACGAAAATCACATCGTCCGCTATGCGTCGCACGTCGCCGGGGGCATGGGTGACCATCATCAGGGTGGCATCGGTTTCCGACGCGAGGTCGCTGACCAGATCCAGCATTTCGTTGCGCAACGCCGGACCCAGGGCGGCGAAAGGTTCGTCCAGCAGGATCATGGGGCGGGCCTGCACCAATACCCGCGCCAACGCCGCACGGCTTTGCTGTCCGCCGGAAAGGGCACCGGGTTTGGTTGCGGCGTACTGGGACAGGCCTACCCGAGTCAGGGCCGATGCGACGGCGGCCCTATCTGTGTCGCTCAGGCGCAAATCGGGGCGCAGGCCCAGGCCGACATTGCGCTCAACACTCAGATGCGAAAACAGGTTGTTGTCCTGAAACAGCATCGCCATCGGGCGATCACCGGGCGCTGTTTTGGTGATGTCACGATCCTGCCAAAACATCTGCCCTGATTGTAACGGGACAAAACCGCAAATCGCATTGATCAGCGTGGATTTTCCTGCCCCAGATGGTCCGATCACAGCGACCTTTCGACCCGGCGCGACAGTGAAATCCGCGCGCAACGAAAATGTGCCCTGAACGATTGTCGTAGTTTCAAGCCTCAGCATGCCAGCGCCCCGCTTTGTCGAATGCCCAGAAAATCCCAAGCGCCAGAATTAAGAGGATCAAGGCCGCACCGGATGCAGCCTCCATCTTATACGCGCCCATCAGACGGTACATTTGCAAGGGCAGGGTGGTGCGGTCCGGGTCGGCAAACAGCGCAATCACGCCCAGATCCCCCATCGACAACGCCCCGGTCAGCCCGGCCGCAAAACCGATTTGCGCATGGATGCGCGGCAGGATCAGCCAACGCCAGACCGGCCAACCCCTTAGGCCAAGGGACGACCGCAGCCGGTTGTAATCAAGTAATGTTTCGCGCAGCGGCGGCACCAAGATACGCAGAGCAAAGGGCAGAGCCATCAGGGCGTTGACGAGGGCTGTTACAGGCAATGCGACAGCGAAAGGATTGGCAATCGGGTTGATCAGAATGAACCAGCCGGTGCCGATCATCAGCGGTGAAGCAGACAGACCCAACAGGCCAATCGCCTCGACCCCGCCATGTTTTCGGGTGGCAATCAGCCCCGCCATTGGCAAGGCCAACGCCAGCAATACCAGCACACTGATGGCGGCAACGAAAAGCGATGATCCGGTGGCGTGATAGACGCTGAATGGGACCTGGCCCAGCCCGGCAATCCCGGCAAAAACAATCGCAGCCAAGGGCAACAGCAAAAATGCGGCCCCTGCGGCGATGGCCAATATGTCCACCAGGCTTTGCGCCCCGCCGCGGGCATCCCATCTTATTAGCGGGCGGTCCAGCCCGGTGCCAAACCGCGCAGTTGGGATCAGCCATAGTGCTATTGCCGCGGCACCACCCGCCAACACCAGTTGCACAACCGACAGATAAGCCGCCCGTGCCAGATCGAAATCAAACCGGAACGCCTGATAAATCGCCAATTCAATCGTGGTGGCTTTTGGCCCCCCGCCCAAAGTCAGCGCAACGGCAAAGCTGGTCAGGCAGATCACAAAAACCAGCGCCAGCGCACCGGGGACAATCTGCTTGATCAGTGGCCATTCGAGACATTTGAAAACCGATTGCGGCGGCAGGTTCAACTGTGCCACCAGTCGAAACCGCTCCGCCGGGATGGACTGCCAGCCTTGCAACAAAAGCCGCGTGGCCAGCGGCAGGTTGAAAAACACATGCGCCAGTACGACGCCATGCAAGCCGTAAATCGAAACCCCCCGAAAGCCCGCCAATTCAAGCCCCGTGTTCAGCCATCCGGATCGCCCGAACACGGTCAGCAATCCCAGCACTGCGACAATCACCGGCAAGATAAACGGCGCGCCCAAAAGCATTACCAACACCTCGCGGCCCCAAAATCTGCGCCGGGCAAGGGCGCGGGCCAAGGGGATTGCCAAGGCAACAGAAAAAATTGCCGACAGTGCCGATTGCACCACCGAAAACCGGATCGCAGCCCATTCGGCTGGCCCAAGGCCGCTGCTGGTCTGAACGCGCAGCGCAATGCCCGCAAACGCCGCCAAAACCGCCGCAACCGTAAGGGCTGCGGCGATCAGGCCCGCGCGTGGCGTTACCGGGTCAGCGCGCTGCGCCATGCTTCAATCGCTTTGTCTTGCAGGTTGGCCGCCTCGGTCTCGTCGTAAAACAGTACCTTGTCCGGCAAGGGGAGATCAGACCATCCATCGGGCCACTGATTTTGTGGCAACGCCGATGGCAGTGACCAGTTCGCCGTCGGGATCAAGCTTTGAAACGCCTCGGACATGACATAAGCCATAAACGCATCAGCCAATTCAGGCTGGTCGGTGGCTGCGATCTTGGCCACGGTTTCAACCATGAAATAATGCCCTTCCGGGAAAATCGCCGCATGTTTGGTGAAATCTTCCTCGGCGAACATATGATAGGCGGGCGACGTGGAGTAGCTAAGCACCATGTCCGCCTCGCCATCGGTGAACAGGCCGTAACTTGATGACCAGTCTTTGGTCACGGTCAGGATTTTCGGAGCCAGTTTCAACCAGATGTTTTCGGCCTCATCGCCGTAGATCGCCTGCACCCAAAGCACCAGTGCCAGACCCGAGATTGAGGTGCGCGGATCCTGAATAACGATTTTGACATCGTCTGGCATCTCTAACAATTCAGCAAAGCTTTTGGGCGGTTCCGGCGTGCGGGTGTCATCATAGATGAATGCGGTATGGCCATAGTTGAACGGCAAGAAAATGTCGTCTTCCCATGTGATTGGCAAGGTTAAGGCGCTGTTGTCCTGCCCGTGCGGTGCGAACAAATCAGTTGCGCGCGCCTTTGCCGTCAGATCAGACGTCAGACCAATGACAACATCCGCCCGGGTGCGTTCCCTTTCCAGTAACAGACGCGGCATCAGATCACCGGTCGAGAATTGCAGATCACAGCCGCAGACCGCCTCGAACTCTTTTTCGATGATCGGGCCGGGCCCCCATTCGGAGGTAAAATAATCCCCCGCATAGACCGTCAGAACAGGTGTGTCTGCCAAAGCGGCAGACGCAGATAGTGTAGCAGCAAGTGCAAGATACTTCATGGTATCCTCCATAATGCGGCGTCGAGAGGTGTTGGATAGCTGTCCAGACCTTCCCTCCGCCGGTGTTAACCGGTTCAGGTTCAACGGGTCCGCAGAATTGCATCTCAGCCATGGCGCTTTGGGAAATCAAAAAATCATCTTGTAGCTGGTTTTGCACAATCTTGGTGCGAAACCTGATTCAATAAAATCCCGTAACGCCAATGAAGGCCCCCCGAGGTAAGGCTGTATCTAGGCCGCGCGCGGGGCATAGGCAAGTTGAAATGGCTTGAGACAGACCGACGCCACCGCTACACCACCGGGACAAAGGAGCACCATTCATGTCGATCAACAGTTTTGGCCATCTTTTTCGCGTGACCACATGGGGCGAAAGCCATGGGCCTGCCATTGGGGCCACGGTCGATGGCTGCCCTCCGGGGGTCAAAGTTGATGAAACGATGATCCAGCATTGGCTGGACAAGCGCAAACCGGGGCAGAACAAGTACACGACCCAGCGGCGCGAGGCGGATGAGGTGCGGATTCTGTCGGGCGTGTTTGAGGGCGTCACCACCGGAACCCCTGTTCAGTTGATGATCGAGAACACCGATCAACGGTCTAAGGACTATGGTGATATCAAAGACAAATTTCGCCCCGGCCACGCCGATATTACCTACTACCAAAAATATGGTGTCCGCGATTATCGGGGCGGTGGCAGATCCAGCGCGCGCGAAACGGCGTCGCGTGTTGCAGCAGGCGGGCTTGCGCGCGAGGCGATCGCGGCACTTGTTTCGGGCGTCCAGATTACCGGATATATGGTGCAGATGGGCCCGCATAAAGTTGATCGAAGCCGGTTTGACTGGGGTCAGATCAACGAGAACCCGTTCTGGGTTCCGGACGCCCAGGCTGCAACTGACTGGGCCACATACCTTGATGGGTTGCGCAAATCCGGCAGTTCAGTGGGTGCCATCATCGAAGTCGTCGCGCGCGGCGTGCCAGCAGGTCTGGGCGCGCCGGTCTATGGCAAGATTGACACCGATCTTGCCGCCGCAATGATGAGCATCAATGCCGTCAAGGGTGTTGAAATCGGCGAAGGCATGTCTGCGGCAATGCTGACCGGAGAGTTGAATGCAGATGAAATCCGCATGGGTCCAGACGGGCCGGTGTACTCGTCCAATCATGCAGGTGGAATCTTGGGCGGTATCAGCACTGGTCAAGACATTGTTGTGCGTTTCGCGGTCAAGCCTACGTCCAGCATTCTGACCACCCGCCAGACCATTACCAAGTCCGGTGAAGAAACCGAGATTATCACCAAAGGCCGCCACGACCCCTGCGTCGGCATCCGCGCTGTGCCCGTGGGCGAGGCGATGATGGCCTGTGTGATCCTGGATCATCTGTTGCTGCATCGCGGCCAGATCGGTGAAAATCGCGGGGTTATTGGTTAGGGTCAGGGCCTTAAGCCCGCAATATCCCCTCAACGCCGCTGACCGAGTTTTCAAGCACCCCCAAATGCAATTGGGATCGGGCCAAAACACGCAATCCGATATAATGTGTCAACAGTACATTGGCCAATAGCAACCGGTCAGTAGGATTTAACCGGCTGTGTGCGGGGGATGCACAAAGGGCGGTTTGCAGCGCTGACTGCATCTTGGCCAGCCCTTGATGCACCGATTTCGCGATATCCGGATCATCCATTTCCGGTCCTGCAGCCGCAGTACACAGCAAACATCCCCGCTGGTCGCCACGGGAAACCGCCTGGTAGATCCCGGCAAAAAAACTAAGGATACGGGCCTTTCCATCTGCTGTGTCGGAGTTGGTCAGGTGGGTGACGGCTGCGTCAACGGCAACCTTTTCGTAGTGATCCAGAACAATCAGGAACAGGTTTTTTTTGTCCTTGAAAGCCTTATACAAACTGCCTCGCGTCAATCCCATTCCCCGTAGCAAGTCAGGCAATGACGCATCCTGATACCCCTGCGCCCAAAAGACATCCGTGGCTTTTTCGATGGCTTTAGTTACATTGAATTCTCTTGGGCGGGCCATTTCGTCATTCCTTGTCTTGCCAAATCTATAGTTCGGAACTGATTGATACACAACTCACGCACATGTGTTTTGTACTCTTCGGTTCCGAACTTTAGTCTCTGTATACGCCAGCGGTGATGTCCCCGTTGCCCGCAAACGAAATGATCCCAATAAGGACCAAAAAAATGAAATTTCTTTTGTCTTCCATTTTTGCAGTCACCTTTGCTGTCTTGGCCGTTTTCGGTGCGGCGCCGTCTTTTGCCGACGGTACGGGCCAATTCACCGGTGCCAGCAATCACATCACAACAGGCTCGGTAACTGTGGTCAAAAACGCGGATGGCACCGCCACCGTCACTTTAAGCGCAGATTTTTCACTGGATGGCGCGCCGGACCCACGCGTGGGATTTGGCAAAGATGGCGCATATGTAAATGCGACTGATCTGGGTGAATTGAAGATGCTGAATGGCGCGCAAACCTACACGGTACCGGCCTCGGTAAATGTTGATGATTTCAACGAACTCTACATCTGGTGTTTGAAATTTTCCGTGCCACTGGGTGTTGCCTCCCTAAGCTAACAGCGAAATTTCGATCGCGCGCTTGATCTTTCCAGTGGTGCGGCGCACAGAGTGCATATGTCCGCCAATATGACCCAGAACAAGCCCGGCCTCGCGATCATTCTAAAGCTATGTGCCGTGTTTTTGTTCATGGTGATGGCGGCCATTATCAAGTCGATTTCGGATGCTGTTCCGCCGGGACAGGCAGTTTTCTTCCGGTCTTTTTTTGCGATCCCGGTGATTGCCCTTTGGCTGTGGCAGCGCGGAGAGTTGCGCAACGGGCTGATCCCAAGCAACCTTTTGGGCCATGTCTGGCGCGGCGTGTTTGGCACCACCGCAATGGGCCTGACCTTTGCCGGTCTTGGGATGCTGCCATTGCCCGAAGTCACTGCCATCGGATATGCCACGCCGATGTTCACGGTGATTTTTGCCGCAATACTTTTGGGCGAACGGGTGCGTTTGATACGTCTTTCTGCGGTAGCACTGGGCTTGATCGGGGTTATGATCGTCATTTCTCCACGGCTGTCCGTCACCGACAGCGGAATGGGCCAGGTCGCCACTTGGGGTGCGATCATGGTATTGGTAGCGTCGATATTGCGCGCTTTGGTGCAAATCCACGTGCGCCGACTGGTGCAGACCGATTCGACGGCCGCAATTGTGTTTTATTTCTCTGCGACCGCGTCGGTGCTGGCCTTGCTGACTTTGCCGCTGGGTTGGGTCACGCAGGCGTCATATCTGCTATGGGTTGTGCCCGGTGCTTCCGTGATTTGGCTGATGATTGTGGCAGGAATCATTGGTGGCGTTGCCCAAATCATGATCACATCATGCTATCGGTTCAGCGGTGCGTCGATGCTGGCGCCTTTCGACTATTCGTCAATGATATTTGCCAGCCTGATCGGATACTTTGTCTTTAGCGAACTGCCGACGCAAAGCATGTTGATTGGTGCCGCGTTGGTTATTGCAGGTGGCGTGCTGATCATCTGGCGCGAATGGCAATTGGGCGTGGACCGGTCAAAGTCGAAGCCGAATTCCCCGCCCTCCGGAACCACCTGAGCGTTATTGAAAGTGCGGAAACCAGTCACAAGCTGTCTGCGTGCTGATGCGGATCAAACGCTTGAGGTCAGGGCGGTGTCACCGCCCTGACGGGGTGGTCGAGTGGGCAAGGGGCCTGACCTGAGGTTACAACCGCACCAATTTCTCATAGCCCTGCGCGATTTCGCGGGTCAGACTTCCGACCTCAAAATTGAAATCACCGATCTGGCCCACCGGCGTGACTTCCGCGGCGGTGCCGGTCAGCCAGCATTGCTCAAAGCCTTCCAGTTCTTCTGGCATGATATGACGCTCATGCACTTTGATCTGACGATCTTTCAGCATCCCGATCACCGTCTGGCGCGTCAGCCCGTTCAGAAAACAATCCGGGTCAGGTGTGTGAACTTCGCCGTCTTTGACAAAAAAGATGTTGGCACCCGTCGCTTCGGCCACATAGCCGCGATAGTCAAACATCATCGCATCCGAACAGCCTTTGGCTTCGGCGGCGTGTTTCGACATTGTGCAGATCATATAGAGGCCTGCCGCCTTGGCATGGCTTGGGATGGTTTCCGGCGACGGCCGTTTCCACTTGGAAATGTCCAGCTTGGCGCCCTTCA
Source organism: Sulfitobacter sp. (assembly GCA_049680295.1). Taxonomy (GTDB): domain Bacteria; phylum Pseudomonadota; class Alphaproteobacteria; order Rhodobacterales; family Rhodobacteraceae; genus JBAUHN01. The sequence continues at coordinate 6,249 of JBAUHN010000247.1, read as the reverse complement.
TCTTGGCATCACCATAATAAGCACCCCATTCCCAGGCCGCGATGGCCATTCGTACAGGGTTGCGGGCCGACGCGACGCCCATATCTTCTCCGGCACCACGCCACGCGATGGCTCGGACATAGGCGTCCTGCAAGCCCGAGGCTGCCAGAACCTCGACCTTGGCCGCTTCAATCTCATCAACGGTATAGGGGATTTCAAAGTCGATCATCTGGGCCGAGCGTTTCAGGCGTTCTGAATGCGCGCGTGATTTGAAGATTTTACCGTTGTAGGCGCGTTCGCCTTCAAAGACAGACGACGCATAATGCATGGCGTGGGTCAGAATATGGACATTCGCATCGCGCCAATCGACCATTTTACCATCCATCCAGATGAAACCGTCCCGATCATTGTATGCTGCTGCCATGGTCTTTCCTTTTCGATATCCGTAGCAATGTTTTCATATGTTGCGCGAAATAGGTCCGAATTGGACATAAAATTACGCAAAACCTTTGATTCGATAGACCGTCAGCCTTGGAATGTCAACAACACTGACATATACTGGCACCCAAGGCAAAATTATGTCGGTAGGGCAGAACATGGCAGACGGAAGATCAATCGGAGCGCACAGCGGGGAAAGTCTGCTGTTTTTGACTGACGAACAACTGCGTCAGGGGATCGAAGCAATGTTCTTTGCCTATCGCGGGTTTACTGCTGATCCAGACCGAATTTTGACGGAAATGGCATATGGCCGTGCCCATCACCGCGCCATTCATTTTATCAACCGGGCCCCCGGCACGACAGTCAATAATCTGTTGAATATTCTGGGCGTTACCAAGCAGTCGCTGAACCGTGTCTTGCGCGCGTTGATCGAGGATGGTCTTGTCGAAAGCAAAGTAGGAAAGAGCGACAGGCGCGAGCGGCATTTGTTTTTGACAGAGACTGGTCGCGCGTTGGAGCAAACGCTTTCTGACGCTCAAAGAATGCGGATACGTGCCGCTTTTCGCGATGCCGGACCAGAAGCGGTTGCAGGGTTTCGAACTGTGTTAGAAGCAATGATGGACGGTGATATGCGCAAGGTTTACGCCAAATTGAGGGATACAGTGTCATGAGCGATATGGACGCCCACCTGCTGATTGTTGACGATGATGAACGGATCAGAACCCTGCTGCAAAAATTCCTGATGCGGGCTGGCTTTTTGGTAACGGCTGCGCGTGATGCAGGGCATGCCCGTCGCATTTTGACCGGTCTGGATTTTGACATGATCGTGCTGGACGTGATGATGCCCGGCGAAGACGGCATCGCGCTTACGCGGTCTTTGCGCGAAACCATGCAAACGCCGATCCTGCTGCTGACGGCTAAGGGTGAAACCGACAACCGCATCGAAGGGCTTGAAGCGGGGGCCGATGACTATCTGCCTAAACCGTTTGAACCAAAAGAACTGTTGCTGCGGATCAATGCGATTTTGCGGCGCATTCCCGAAACCGCACCCGAAGAAACCACGCCAAAAATCCTGAATCTTGGCCCGATCCGGTATGATATTGAACGGGGCGAGATGTGGCAGGGGGATGCTCTGGTCCGGCTGACTGCCACGGAAATGCAGCTGATGAAGATTTTTTCAACCACCTGCCATGAGCCGATCAGCCGCGGCAAACTGGTAGAGCAACTGGGCCGTGACCACGGACAGGCGCAAGAACGTGCCGTTGATGTGCAGATCACCCGTCTTCGGCGCAAAATTGAAAGCAACCCAAGACAGCCGCGGTATCTGCAAACTGTGCGCGGGTCGGGCTATATGCTGTCACCGGATTAAAACAGCCCTGCCAGTGATCTGGTATCGCCATTGCAGGGGCGTTATGGTCGCCGCAACCCGGACACGACCCAGTTAAGAAGATAGGTTTTACAGATGAGCGACACGCCCGTAGACGAGATGAATTTTGAGACAGCCATGGCCGAACTGGAACAGGTTTTGGGCCAGTTGGAACGAGGCGATGTGGCCCTTGACGAAAGTATTTCGCTTTATGAACGCGGGGCGGCCCTAAAGGCGCGCTGCGAGGCAAAGCTGAAAGAGGCCGAAGAAAAAGTCGCCGCTATCACGCTGGACGGTGACGGCAACCCGTCGGGGGCAACAGCTGTCGAAGGGCTGTAGCGGTGTTTCCAGATCGGCTTGCTGAATGTGCGGGTTCTGTTCAGGCGTGTTTTGACATCATTTTGGCCGGATATCGGCCTGAACCTGTGGTGCAGGCCATGGCCCATGCGACGCGCGGCGGCAAAGGGTTGCGCGGTTTTCTGGTGCTGGAAACGGCGCGGCTGCATGGGGTAGGTGCGGCATCCGCAATCTGGCCCGCAACTGCCATCGAAGCGCTGCATGCCTACAGCCTTGTGCATGATGATTTGCCTTGCATGGATGATGATGACCTGCGCCGGGGGCAGCCCACGGTGCACTGTAAATGGGATGAGGCCACTGCCGTTCTGGCCGGTGACGCGTTGCAAGCGCTGGCTTTTGAATTAGCCTCGCATCCGAATGCAGGCTCGGGCGAGGTGCGGGCCGCCTTGACCCACCATCTGGCGATTGCCAGCGGTGCACGTGGCATGGTGTTGGGTCAGGCATTGGATATTGCGGCAGAAACCTCGTCCACGCCGCTGAGTTTGGATCAGATCACCGCTTTGCAGCAGGGAAAAACCGGCGCTTTGATCGAATGGGCGGCAACCGCTGGCGCGCGTCTTGCCGGTTCAGATGTCAGCGCGTTGCAAGCCTACGCGCAGGCGCTGGGACAGGCATTTCAAATCGCCGATGACATTTTGGATCTGACGGGCGATGCTGCGTTCGTTGGCAAGGCGACGGGCAAAGACGCAATTGCCGGCAAGGCGACCTTCGTGTCATTGCTGGGATTGGCCGGCGCAAAACGCCGCGCCAATGATCTGGTGGATCAGGCCTGCGACAGTCTCGCGGCCTATGGCAAAGACGCCGAAACCTTGCGGCAAGCGGCTGCTTTCGTTATTGCCCGACAAAGCTAAAGCGCCATGAAGGACGTGTAGATGACTGATATGCCGAACACTCCTTTGCTGGATAACATCCACCGTCCTGCAGATATGAAACAGCTGACGGACGCGCAATTGTCGCAGCTGGCAAACGAAGTGCGCGCCGAAACGGTGTCCGCCGTGTCAGTGACGGGTGGGCATCTGGGTGCGGGATTGGGGGTGGTCGAACTGACGGTGGCCCTGCATGCCGTTTTCGACACGCCGCGTGACAAAATCATCTGGGACGTCGGACACCAGTGCTATCCGCATAAAATTCTGACCGAACGGCGCGACCGCATTCGCACGTTACGGCAGGCAGATGGGCTAAGCGGTTTTACCAAACGCGCCGAATCGCCCTACGATCCTTTTGGGGCGGCGCATAGCTCTACCTCGATCAGTGCGGCGCTTGGTTTTGCCGTGGCGCGTGATCTGGGCGGCGTGATCCCCGAAGGTCTGGGCGATGCGATTGCCGTGATCGGTGATGGATCAATGAGCGCGGGCATGGCCTATGAGGCGATGAACAACGCAGGCCATTTGAAAAAGCGGCTGATCGTGATCCTCAACGACAATGAAATGTCGATTGCGCCGCCCACTGGCGCGATGTCTGCTTATCTCAGCCGTCTTTACGCAGAAGAGCCGTTTCAGGAGTTTAAAGCCGCTGCAAAAGGTGCAGTCAGCATGTTGCCGGAACCCTTTCGCCAGGGCGCCAAACGCGCGCATGACGTTCTCAAAGGTATGGCGGTTGGTGGCACGTTGTTTGAGCAGCTGGGCTTTAGCTATCTGGGGCCAATCGACGGGCACGACATGGATCAGCTGCTGCCAGTATTGCGGACGGTAAAAGCCCGGGCAAGTGGCCCTATCCTGATCCATGTGCTGACGAAAAAAGGCAAGGGCTATGGCCCCGCCGAAACCGCACGTGACAAAGGGCATGGTGTATCCAAGTTTAACGTTGTCACCGGCGAGCAGAAAAAAGCCCCCTCCAACGCGCCCAGCTATACCCGTGTCTTTGCCGACAGCCTGATGGCCGAAGCCGCGAAAGACGACAAGATCTGCGCCGTCACGGCGGCAATGCCCGATGGTACCGGTCTGAACCTTTTTGCGGAACGCTATCCCAGCCGTTGCTTTGATGTGGGCATCGCCGAACAGCACGGCGTGACGTTTTCGGCGGCGCTGGCCGCTGGCGGGATGAAACCCTTTTGCACGATGTATTCGACGTTTTTGCAACGTGGCTATGATCAGGTGGTACACGACGTGGCGATCCAGCGTCTGCCGGTCCGGTTTGCCATTGACCGCGCCGGGTTGGTGGGCGCGGATGGCGCCACGCATGCGGGCGCATTTGATGTCGCCTACCTTGCCAACCTGCCCGGATTGGTGGTGATGGCGGCGGCAGATGAGGCTGAGTTGGTGCATATGGTCGCCACGGCCGCCGCCCATGACGACGGCCCCATCGCGTTCCGTTTTCCACGTGGTGATGGCACCGGGGTTGACCTGCCCGAACAGGGCAAAGCCCTGGTAATCGGCAAGGGACGGATCATCGAAATGGGCGCACGCGTGGCGATCCTGTCCTTTGGAACCCGTCTGGCCGAAGTCGAAAAAGCCGCTGAAAACCTGAAGGCCAAAGGCATCACTCCAACCATCGCGGATGCCCGTTTCGCCAAACCGCTGGACCGGGAAATGATCCTGGATCTGGCCGCAAATCACGAGGCGCTGATCACCATCGAGGAAGGCGCCATCGGTGGCTTTGGCAGTCATGTGGCGCAATTGCTGGCGGATGAGGGCGTGTTTGATGACGGCTTGAAATTCCGCTCAATGGTGTTGCCGGATATCTTTATTGATCAGGCCAGCCCGGCGGATATGTATGCGGTCGCTGGGATGAACGCCCCGCAGATCGAAGCCAAGGTTCTGGACGTCTTGGGCATCGCGCGTATCGGCGAACAGCGCGCTTAGCCAGTGCTGTCCAACAATGCCTGCAACCCACTGCGGTAGTCCGGGTATTTCAACGTGATACCCAACTCCGATTTGATCAGATCATTGCGCACCTTCTTGCTTTCAGCATAAAAGCTGCGTGCCATCGGCGTCATATCCGCATCCTCAAAAGCGATAGCCGGTGGCAAGGGCAGGCCCAAAAGTCCGGCCGCATAGCCAATGACGTCCTGCGGCGGGGCAGGATCATCGTCACATAGATTATAGATCGCGCCGGGGTTTGGATGTTGCAAAGATGCCGCCAAGGTCTGGGCGATGTCTTCGACATGGATGCGTGAAAACACCTGACCCGGTTTGATGATCCGCCGCGCCGTGCCTTTGCGCACCTTGGCAAAGGGGCCGCGTCCGGGGCCATATATCCCCGCAAGCCGGAAAATATGCAGCGGCAGGTCTGGGATGGATTGCCACGCCTGTTCGGCCTGCACCCGCTTGCGGCCCCGTTGGGTTGTCGGGGTCAGGGCCGTTGTCTCATCCACCCAGCCGCCGTTGTGATCGCCGTAGACGCCGGTTGTTGACAGATACCCGACCCACTTCAGATGCGGGGCTGCTGTCGCGATCGCTTCTTTCGCCATTGACAGAACCGGGTCACCATCTGGTCCGGGACCGGCTGAGATCAACAGATATTCAGCCTGCGCAATAAGCGGCGCAATGTCCGTGCCCGGCCAGATTATGGGGATGACACCTGTAGTCTCGATTGCGCTGGCTTTTTCCGCGCTGCGCGTGGTGCCAATGACCCGCCATCCCTGAGGGACCAACAGATCAGCCAGTGCGCGAGCGCTAAACCCATGACCCAGTGAAAGAAGCGTGCGTGTCATGCCTGCGAAACTGACCTGTCGCGCAGAAATGGGCAAGGACCAATCAATCAGATGTTACGCATTGCGCCCGTCAAATTGAGTGACATTCACCCCCGCCCTTTCCAAGGCGTGGCGCACCGAGGATGCGATCTGCACTGCAGTGGGCGTGTCACCATGCAGGCAGATTGTATCGACATTGGTTTCGATATGTTTGCCGCTTTCAGTAATAATTGCGCCCGCTTGGACCATCGCGACCATCCGTTGGCCGGCAATCGCCGCATCGTGAATGACCGCACCGGGCAGGCTGCGATCAACAAGGGTGGCGTCATCGTTATAGGCACGATCGGCAAAAATCTCTCCGGCCCAGGCACAGCCCAAAGCGCGCACGGCGGTTTCCTGTGCGGTGGCCGACAGAACCATCACAATCAGGTCCGGGGCGACTGACAAAGCAGCGTCATAACAATCGCGGGCCAATACG
>JBAUHN010000246.1:0-3682 GCA_049680295.1 Sulfitobacter sp. | reverse complement strand
AGCCGGGCGGTGTCTTCCAGTTCTTCGATTGCATTGCAGGCGGCCTCAATATCCTTGCCTGCAACCACAGGGCCGTGGTTGGCCAGCATCACCGCAGACCGTTTACCAGCCAACCCGCGCACGGCGGCACCCATTTCTGGATCGCCGGGCAGGAAAAAAGGCAGCAATTTAACACGGCCCAGTTTCATCAAGCCGTAAGGTGTCAGCGGTGGCAGAAAATTGTCTGGGTCGACATCGGGCATCATCGACAGGGCAACGGAATGGCAACTGTGCAAATGAACGACTGCACCTGCGCTGCTGCGTGTATCATAAAAGGCAACGTGCAGGGGCATTTCCTTGGTCGGTGTGTCGCCGTCAACATGCTTGCCTTCGGCATCAAAGCGGCTAAGTCGGCCCGGGTCGAGATGGCCAAAGCTGGTCCCTGTGGGACTAACCAACAACCCGCCATCTTGAGTGCGCGCTGAGATGTTTCCCGTGCTGCCGCCGGTCAATCCCCGGTCAAACATGGACTTGGCCAAAGTGCAGATCTGTTCACGTAACTGGGTTTCAGGGGTCACATTGCATCCAATACGCTCAACGCATCACAAAAGAAGGTCTCGGCGCCAAAATTGCCGGACTTCAATGTGAGCGCAAGGTCTACGCCATCGCTTTTGCAAAATGTCCAGGGGACGCCGGGCGCGATTTCCGGTCCTATTTCCAGCGCGGTAACACCCAGTCCTTGGGTAACTGCGCCCGAGGTTTCCCCTCCCGCCACGATAAACCGGCGCGCGCCTGCGTCGCGTGCGGCGACAGCGCAAGCGGCCAGCGCAGTTTCGACAATTTCGCCGGCCTGCGCCACGCCAAGGCGATCTTGGGCCGCTTTCACACGCGCAGGATCGGCAGTTGCATATATGAGTGGGGCTTGGGACAGGTCCTGCTGTGCAAGCCAGTCCAAAACCGGGCCCGCGCCAATTTTTGTAAGTGTTAGCGGGTCAAGTCGATACGCAGGCGCCCCGGTTTCAAGGTATCGCGCCACTTGTTTGTTGGTCATTGCCGAACAGCTTCCTGACAAGATCATGGTCGAGGCTTCAGGCGCTTTGCTATGTGCCTTGTTCGCCTCTAGGTCCAACATGCCGTCGTCGCAATAGAGACGTGGCAACGGCATTGCCAGTGCAGACCCTCCGGTCAGCAGCGACATGTCGCGGCAGGCGGTTGCGATGGTCACCAGATCTTCGTTTGCAACGGCATCAACTACCACGTGAGCGCATGTTCGCGCGGCCAGCGTCGCCATCGCTGACTTGATCGCGTCTGCGCCCTGCGCCACGGTCAAGCGGTTGATCAGGCCGACGTCTTTTGTAACTTGCGGCTCAAGAAGGCGCATCAGATTACTGTCTCGCATCGGGGTAAGGGGGTGATCTTTCATCGGGCTTTCGGCCAATGGCTGGGCACCTACAAACAGGTTTCCCATAAATATCGAGCGCCCGTTTTCTGGAAAGGCTGGGCAATAGATAGTCTGGGATGCGCCCAACGCGTCCATCAACGCCTCCGCGACCGGGCCGATGTTGCCATTTGCTGTACTGTCAAAGGTTGAGCAGTATTTCCAAAAGAACCGCTGTGCGCCTGCGGTTTTCAACCAATCCAACGCGGCCAGTGTTTCTGCAACCGCCTCTGATACAGGTGCCGTGCGGCATTTTAGGGCGATGACCTCAAAGGCTGCGGTGTCCATCGGTGGTGTATCGGGTATCCCTATACGCAACGAGACGGCTACGCCGCTTCGGGCCAATAATCCGGCAAGGTCGGTGGCACCGGTGAAATCATCTGCAATGCAGCCCAGGATGGTTGTCATTTCAGGTCTCTTTCTCTCCGGGCAAGGTCAGTCGCGCGTTTCGCGCATAGACTTTGGCCACCGCCGCGTCGTCTTCTTTGCCCAGTCCCATGCCTGTGGCTGCGATGAACTGCTGTAGAGCAGTGGCGGTGATCGGCGCACTGAACTCAGCCGACTTCGCAATATCAAGCACAATGCCAAGGTCTTTCAGCCAGATGTTCACGGAACTGAGCGGCGTATAGTCACCCTCAACAACATGTGGCGCACGGTTTTCCAGCATCCAGCTTGTCCCCGCACATTTTGAGATCACATCGACAAATTTGTCCGGCGCAACACCTTGGGTCATTCCAAAGGTCAGGGCTTCGGCCATAGTTGCGATATGCACCCCGGCAAGCAATTGATTAACGGCCTTCATTGCCGAGCCGGCACCGGCACTGTCGCCCAACGCAAACACCGTCTCGGCGGCGGCATCCAAAACTGGCTTTGCGGTTGCAAACGCGGCGGGCGTTCCGGATGCCATAACCGAAAGCTGACCAGAAGCTGCTTTGCCCGCGCCGCCGGAAATCGGTGCGTCGAGATAGAGGACACCATGTTCTGCGCATTGTGTTTCCATCTGACGCGCGAACTCTGGTGGAACCGTTGCACAGGCCAAAACGACGGCACCTTTGCGCAATTTTGGGACGACACCCGCATCGCCAAACAGTACGTCTTCAGTTTGGGCGGCGTTCAACACAACCACAACAGCGGCGTCCAGCTCAGATGCAATGTCGGCAAGGGCACCTTCAGCGCCGCCTTGCGATTGAAAGCGCGTCATTTGAGACGCCACCACATCAAACCCGTAGGTAGTATGGCCCGCTTTGAGGATGGAACCGGCAATTCCGTATCCCATTGCACCCAAACCAAAAACTGCAATCTTCGTCATTCGGGTACCTCGTGTTGGGTTGTGTAGTTGTACCATCGGCAGCAAATATGGCGTGAAACGTGTGAATCGTGGCCGATGGTAGTGCAAAAGAGAGCAGCACGCCCGTATTTCAATGGTTTGAAACTGCGCGACAGGCGGTACCTCTGCAAGCGCTTTTTTCGGTCGTAACCTGTCGAAATTGGGTTCGGACCCCAGGTCAAAACGCCTAGCGGTGAGCGTTGTTGACGCAACACTTTCGCAAAGTAGAATCTGGACGTGTGCTGAGGCACCCATTTTCGGTCCGCATCAGTCTGTTGGCTTCGCCGATCCGAAATCCACTTAGGTGCGGCTCCAGATTTTGGTCTGATCAACCCGTTCTGACGGCGTCGCAACGTATGAGGCGATCAGCCGATCAACTGCAGTTCGTGTCACAGTCTTATGCTCTTCGGCAAATCCCAGTGAAGCCACCATTTTCCAATGCCCGTACATCAGGCAAACAAACAGATAGGAGAGCTGGTTGGCATCTTGGACAGGCATTGTTGGATAGTCTACGCTGATCTCATGTGACACAACATTGCCCAGCAAACTGTAACCCGCTCGCAAGCTCCCCCGAACCGCCTCGGAGCCTGCGGACAAAGAGAGCATAGCGTCATAAACCTTGTCATCGCGCGGCTTAGGTGAGCCGTCCAACATATCAAAGTAGAAATCCAGCATTTTTGACAGTCGATCAGGCGCTTTCGCATTAAGTGCCAAACCAACCAACGCATCGCGGTAGGCTTCGGCCATCATGTCGCACAAAGCGATCATGAGGTCCTCTTTCTCAGCAAAATAGTACCGAATGAGCTGTCGTGAGGCGCCAGATCGTTGGGCAATGACGTCATTTGAAACAAACGGCAGCCCTTGTTCGCAAAGCACGTCAAATGCGGCTTTTAAAATTGCCTCTCGTCGATCTTCTGACACTGCCCTAGACTCAATAT
>JBAUHN010000245.1:0-1517 GCA_049680295.1 Sulfitobacter sp. | reverse complement strand
ACATTGCAACAGCACACGCCGTGAATGCAAAACGGAAGTTTATTTCGGGACAATTCCTAAGTGAACCTCCGGGCTCCGATGCAGTCGCTTGGTCGCAGTGATCCAACCCTGCCGGCTCGTCACGCGGAGCGATGACGGCTACGCTGAATCCTGCCCGGCGGCGAGAGTCCATTCCGGCAGAACAGGCCTACTCAGCCAATGATGCCATGTCCGGGCAGGTGCACACCAAGTGGCGGTCGCCGTAGACATTGTCCACACGGCTGACAGGTGGCCAGTACTTGAAATCCTTCAGCCATTCCGCCGGGTACGCTGCCTGCTCGCGAGAATACGCGTGATTCCAATCGCTCGAAAGCAAGACATCGGCCGCATGAGGAGCGTGTTTCAGCGGGTTGTCGGCCGCGTCCGCTCGACCATCACGAATGTCCATGATTTCACCGTGAATCGAAATCATCGCATCGCAGAATCGATCGAGTTCCGCCTGAGATTCGCTTTCCGTTGGTTCAATCATCAGCGTGCCGGCGACCGGCCATGACATGGTGGGCGAATGGAAACCGTAGTCCATCAGACGCTTCGCAACGTCTTCCACTTCCACACCCGCCTCGTCTTTAAAGGGCCGCAGGTCCAGAATGCACTCGTGAGCGACCAGATCGCTGGCTCCGCGGTACAAAATCGGGAAGTACTTTTGCAGTCGGTGAGCGATGTAGTTGGCGTTCAGGATGGCTACGCGAGTCGCTTCGGTCAGCCCGTCAGCGCCCATCATCGCGATGTACATCCACGAAATGGTCAGGATGCTGGCACTGCCGTACGGAGCAGCACTTACAGGGCCGATGTCGTCGTTCAGGTGAATTGGATGCCCCGGCAAAAACGGAGCGAGATGCTCAGCCACGCCGATCGGCCCCACGCCCGGACCACCACCGCCGTGAGGAATGCAGAAGGTCTTGTGCAGGTTGAGATGGCAAACGTCCGCTCCGATTTCTCCGGGCGAACACAGCCCAAGCTGAGCGTTGAGATTGGCGCCGTCCATGTACACCTGTCCGCCGAGATCGTGAACGATGTCGCAGATGTCTTTGATGCTTTCTTCAAACACGCCGTGCGTTGATGGGTAAGTCACCATCAATGCGGCGAGGTTCTCGGCGTGCTCGGCCGCTCGAGCCTTCAGGCTCAACACATCGATGTTGCCGTCGTCGTCGCAGTCGACAGCCACGACCTTCATTCCGACCATCACAGCACTTGCGGGATTCGTGCCGTGAGCAGACGACGGAATCAGGCACACGTTGCGGTGGCTCTCATTGTTCGATTTGTGGAATTCACGAATCGCCAGCAGGCCAGCGTATTCGCCCTGCGAACCAGCATTTGGCTGCAGCGACACGGAATGAAATCCGGTGCATTCCGCCAGCCAGTGTTCCAGCTGCTGAATCATTTCCAGATAGCCCAGCCACTGATCTTTGGGGGCGAAAGGATGAATGGCGTTGACTTCCGGCCAGCTGATCGGAAGCATCTCGGAAGCGGCGTTCAAT
>JBAUHN010000244.1:0-33542 GCA_049680295.1 Sulfitobacter sp. | reverse complement strand
GCAATACGTCAAAACGAAAACGGCCGTTGGTCGCTGACAAGCGATATAAGGCGAAAGCCGCTGTAAAACGGACCCGTGCGAAAACCACCAAGCGCAAGCCGGCGCGCAAAGCCCGGCGGGGTGGAATTGTCGGGTTCTTTTCGGGCATCTTTCGTTGGATATTGCGTCTGATCTGGAAAATTACCTGGCGTACAACAGTGTTGGGTGCCGCTTTGCTGGCGTTGATTGTCGGGTATTATGCGACGACATTGCCCGATCTAGGCGCGTTGCTGGACGGACGGGCGCGTGGATCGGTCACCATGCTGGACAACGAGGGCAAGGTTTATGCCTGGCGCGGGGATCAGTTTGGCGGGGTTGTGACGGCGCAAACTGTTTCGCCCTATTTGAAAAACGCGATTGTCGCGACCGAGGACAAGCGGTTTTACAAACACTTCGGGGTTAGCCCGCGCGGTATTGCATCGGCTGTGCGGATCAACCTGCGTGAGGGCCGTGGGCCGCTGTCGGGTCATGGAGGGTCAACGATCACGCAACAGGTTGCGAAACTTTTGTGTCTGGGCGTGCCCTATGATCCGGCAGCGGGCCAGACCGAGGCGGAATATGAGGCGGATTGCCGTCGCGGAACGATCCAGCGCAAAGCCAAAGAGGCGATTTACGCGATGGCGATGGAGCTGAAATACACCAAAGATGAAATCCTGACAGTCTATATGAACCGGGCGTTTCTGGGTGCAGGGGCACGCGGGTTCGAGGCGGCAAGCCAGCGCTATTTTGGCAAGTCAGCGGCCAATGTCGATCCGGCAGAGGCAGCGATGCTGGCAGGGCTATTGGTGGCCCCAACGCGTTTTGCCCCGACGAACGATCTGGACCGATCACAAAAGCGCGCAGCGACAATTGTGCGGTTGATGAATGAACAGGGATATCTGACAAAAGCAGAAGCAGACAAGGCGCAGGCCAGCCCAGCAGTGCTTTCTGCCGCTGCCGAGGCCCGCGCAGGGGGTTATTTTGCCGATTGGGTGATGTCGAGCGGTCCAGAGTTCTTTACCCGAAACACCACCGAGGACGTGATCATCAAGACGACGCTTGATCAACGGATACAGCGTGCCGCCGAAGATGGGTTAAAGTGGATATTCGAAAACAAAGTCCGCCAAGGGTCCGAAGCTCAGGCCGCGATTGTGGTCATGTCCGCAGATGGTGCCGTGCGTGCGATGGTTGGTGGGCGCAAAACCAAGGTCTCGGGCGCGTTCAACCGCGCAACGCAGGCTTTGCGGCAAACCGGATCGGCGTTTAAACCCTTTGTTTATGCGGCGGCGCTGGATCTGGGCTATTCCCCCAATGATCTGGTTAACGATGCGCCACTGACCATTGATATCCCCGGATCAGGGCCATGGTCGCCGAAGAACTATTCTAACAGCTATCGCGGACAGGTCTCACTGACTGAAGCGTTGCGGGATTCGCTTAATATTCCGGCGGTGAAAGTCTCTGAAAGTGTCGGGCGCGATGTGGTGCGACAGGTGGCAAGTGAGTTTGGTATCGAAAGCGATTTGGCTGCTGGTCCAGCGTTAGCGCTGGGTGCATCTGAAAGCACGTTGCTGGAAATGACAGGGGCATATGCGGGTATCTTGAATGGCGGGTCGTCAGTGACGCCTTACGGTTTGGTCGATCTGCGATTGCAGGGCGATCAGGAGCCGTTGATGGGAACGGGTGGCGGTATTGGCGAGCGTGTTATCCAAGAAGACGCCGCCCGGCAGTTGATCTACATGATGGAAAAGGTTGTGTCGCAAGGCACCGGCAAACGCGCTGCAATTGGCGGGCGCGAAATCGCTGGCAAAACCGGAACCACGCAGGCTGCGCGGGACGCATGGTTTGTTGGGTTTTCCGCCGACTATGTTGCCGGTGTCTGGATGGGCTATGACGACAATACGCCGCTGACGGGTGTCACGGGCAGTGGCCTTCCTGCCGAGATTTGGCATGAAGCGATGACACGGGTGCACGAAGGTGTGCCTGTGAAACCGCTGCCGATGACGGCGCCTCTTAACACTGGTACGTATCTGGACGGAAGCGGCGCTGTGCCGCAAAATCAGAATGGCAATCAGGGCGGACTGATCGAAAACCTGCTGCGTGATATTCTGGGTGGAGGACGGACAAGTGGCACGTCCACACAGCCCGCAAACAATAACGGCACTAACAGATAGGACTGAAGCGTTTGCAGGCTGTCTAAGACGCTGCGGCCAGATCGGCGATAAGCTGGTCAATATTGCCTTTGCGTCGGTCCAGCATCGACCCGATTTCAGTGCGTTCCGTCAGCAGTAGGTTCACGCCTTCAATGAACATATTGAAGAATTTTCCGCGCCCGGATTTATCGGACACCAGAAATGTAACCTCGAATGGGGCCGACCCGCGCAAGATAGCCTTGGTTTTGACCTCATACCCGGATTTGATCTGACGCGCAGATTGCACCTCAATTTGACCGCCGATGAATTCGCGAAACCGCTTGCCGTATTTGCGTGAAATGTAGCCTTGAAACGCTTTGGCAAAGGCTTTCTTTTGCGAGGCTGATGCCGAACGCCCATCGTTGCCAAGCGCATATTGTGCCATGATCGGGACATCGCCGTAGCGACTGAACAAGGCCTCAAAGTCGCGCAGCATTGCGGATTCTGACTTGCCGGACGAAATTACACGGTTGATTTCTGCAACGACAGAATCGACCAAAGACCGGGCCTGATTTTCACTAAGCGCCAGGGCTGGGGTGCCTGCGCAAAGAAAAGCGGCCGCGGTTGCGACAAAAGTGCGACGTGTCTGACTATTGCGCATAAGGGTCCTCATATGGATCAGAATAGGGGTCTGCCCCTTCGGACGCTGTACCCAGCTCAAAACGGCGATTTTGCAGGTAGATCAGACGCGATTGAGCATAGCTGTCGGCACTTTCATAAAGCACGGAATCAATTGTATCGCCAAACCGTGCCCGATCGCTTAGCCGCGTCATCGCGGACGCTCTGAGCCCGTAGTATTTTTCGGGGCTGTTGAGTTGATAGCTCAGCGGGTTGGTGAACAGATCGACAACTTTTCCTGCCGCGGCCCGTTGCGTCGATGGGCCGATCAGTGGCAGCTCAAGATAAGCGCCTTCCTTTACGCCCCAAACGGCAAGAGTTTCTCCGAAATCTGTTTGGTGTTCGTCAATTTTGAATTCAGTGGCGGCATCTACCAAACCACCGATGCCAATGGTCGAGTTAAACAAAAACCGGACGGTGCTTAGGCCAGCGCCGCGCAGGTCACCCTGAAGCAGGCTATTGACCACCACCGATGGCATCGAGAGGTTTTCGGCAAAATTCCCGATAACAGACCGGATTTCAAAAGGAACCACGGCGGCATAGCCGTATGCCACGGGCCGAATAATTTCTTTGTCGAGACCTTTATTGAATCCGTGAACTTTGCGATTGCCTGCCTCAAAGGGGTCGTGGATGCCCTGCGCGCGGGTGACATCTGAATTTGATGTGGCGCAGGCTGCCAAAAGCGCAAAGAGGCCGAACATGACGGCGCTCCGGGCGGACCTGATAAAAGATGCAAGAGTTGGCAAAGTCGAGCCCCCGTTAAACAAATTTTGGCATATCTAGTTTAATTCGCAGCAAAGCCCAGATGACACGCTTAGGTTGCTGTTGCAATGTTACACTTCGTTGAAACCCCCGTTTGCCCAATAGTGACAGAAGGGAAAGGTCGGCGCATCCGCCAATACTTGACGCAAAAGTTACCAGCGGAAAGGTGCCCATGCATAGAGCGTTTGTAGAAATTGGTCAACGCGAACTCGCGTCGGTGCGGCGACGCAGTCGCCCCTTGTTCTGGACGGTCGGATTGTTCAGTCTTTTTGCGAATTTACTGATGTTCACGGGCCCGCTTTATATGCTTCAGATCTATGATCGGGTGCTTGGATCGGGGTCCATTGCGACATTGATCGCCCTGTCGGGGCTGGTTGTTTTTATGTATGGGATCATGGGGGTGTTGGACTATGCGCGGGGCCGCATCATGGCGCGCGTGGGTGCCAGATTTCACGCGGATCTTGATCGCCGCGTGTTCGACGCGGTGGTGCGCAAATCTGCGGTAGCGCCTGATGTGAAAACACAATCGGGCCTCGACGATCTGGAAGCTGTGCAACGTCTTCTTGCGTCACCCGCTTTGCTGGCGGGTTTTGATCTCCCGTGGATGCCGATATTTTTTGCAGGGATTTTTCTGTTTCATCCGGTTCTTGGGGCATTGGCGGTCGCTGGGGGTTTTTTGCTATTTGCCATCGCAATTTTCAGTCAGGCGATGTCGCGCAATCCGCAATCAGAGGCCAGCACAGCCGGGCAGGAAGCGGCGGTGATTGCCGACCAAATGCGTATCGAAGCCGAGGTAGTTCAGGCCATGGGCATGCGGATGGCCGTTTTTGATCACTGGCAAACGGCGAGGTCAACTGCGTGCCGGGCGCAGTTGCGCGCGGTGGACACAACGGGTGCATTTTCGTCAGTGACCCGGACACTGCGGATGTTTTTGCAGTCTGCGATGCTGGGTTTGGGCGCCTATTTGGTGCTGCAGGGTGAACTGTCGGCGGGCGCGATGATTGCAGGCTCGATTCTTTTGGGTCGCGCATTGGCCCCGATTGAACAGGTTGCGAACCAATGGCCGGTTGTCCAGCGCGCTGTCACAGCTTGGGCAAACTTATCCGAGCTTTTGGGCGCCGTCGCACCCGAAACACGCAAAACGGCTTTGCCCAAACCAAAGGCAAACCTATCGGCAAAATCACTGACCGTCGTACCACCGGGTCAAAAGCATGCGTCAATCAAGGCGATCAGTTTTGACGTGGCTCCGGGGCAGGCGGTTGGTGTGATCGGCGCGTCGGGATCGGGGAAAACGACACTTGCAAGGGCATTGACCGGGGTGTGGCCACCCGCAGGCGGATCATTGCGTTTGGATGGTGCTGCGTTTGATCAGTTTGATCAAACGGTTCTGGGTCAGCACATCGGTTATCTGCCGCAACGGGTCCAGCTTTTTGACGGCTCAATTGCGCAAAATATCGCACGGATGATCGCAAACCCTTGCGACGAAAAGGTTGTTGCTGCGGCCCGGGCTGCTGCTGCCCATGACATGATCCTGGGCCTGCCAAAAGGATACGATACCATGGTTTCATGTGGGCAGGTGCGATTGTCGGGCGGCCAGATGCAGCGGATTGGCCTGGCGCGCGCACTTTATGATGATCCGGTGATCACCGTGCTGGATGAACCAAATTCAAACCTCGATAATGTGGGCAGTGAGGCCCTAAACCAGGCGATCCGGGCTTTGAAAGCCGATGGCCGGTCAGTTTTGGTTATGGCGCACCGACCTGCGGCGATCCAGGAATGCGACCAGTTGCTGGTGCTCAACAATGGCGCGCGCATGGCGTTTGGCCCCAAAGATGAAGTGCTGGCAGGAATGGTAAAAAACCACCAGCAGTTCCAGACACCGCCATCGACGCAGGTTGCCGTCGCATGAGTGATCTATTCTGTTCCGCTCGACGCCCGGTCACCCTTGGGTTCGCCGCACTGGCGGTGCTGGTCGTAGGCTTTGGCGCATGGGCAGTTTTAGCAGGCATATCCAGCGCGGTCGTTGCTTCTGGCCGGATTGAGGTGGAGCGGAACCGCCAAATTATTCAGCACGAAACAGGCGGCACTGTATCGCATATACTTGCAACCGAAGGCGACACGGTAAAAGCAGGCGAACTGCTGATAAGATTTGACAATTCTAGGGTCAAATCCCGTTTGGAGGCGGCCGACGGCCAGTTATTTGAACTCATGGCAAGGCGCAGTCGATTGATTGCGGAGCGTGACCAAAAGCCCGACATCAAATTTCCAGCGGATTTGATCGAAGCAGGGCAGGCAAACGCCGAGGTTCTTGAGCAAATTACAGGGCAGCGAAATTTGTTTGCAGCGCGGCGCGACACGAATGCGCGCAAACACCAGCAACTTATCAAAAGGCGCGATCAGGTTCGAAACCAGATTGTCGGCATGGATGCGCAGCACGCGGCGTTGCGCGAACAGGTGGATTTGATCGAAAAACGCCTGCAAAGCGAAAGGAAACTTTTGAGTATCGGGTTGATACAGTCGGTAACGGTCATGGATTTGCAACGAGAAATGGCGCGACTCAAAGGATCAATGGGAGAATTGGATGCCAACCGCGCCGAGGCTGAGGTCCGAATATCCGAGATCGAGGTCGAAGGTCTTAAGATTGTGACAGTCGCCCGCGAAGAAGCGATCACCCGGCTGAGAGATTTGCGATATCGCGAACTTGAACTGCGCCAACAGCGTGGCATTTTACAATCAGAATTGCAGGGGTTGGAGATTCGCGCGCCGGTTTCGGGCGTGATCTATGGCATGCAGGTGTTCGCGCCGCGATCCGTCGTTCGCGCCGCAGAACCGATCATGTATCTTGTCCCGCAAGACCGACCTTTGATCATTGTGTCGCGGGTCGCCGTTACCGATGTCGACGAAATCAGCCGTGATCAACCAGTCATCCTTAGGTTGTCGTCGCTTGATCAATCCAAGACGCCGGAATTATCCGGGCGGGTCGTCGGCGTATCTGCCGATGCGATCGAGAATCCGTCAACAAAGGAGAACTATTACAGGGTTGAAATCGCTTTGAATGCCGATGAACGCAGTAAACTACCGGCGCGCGCGCCGCTCATTCCCGGAATGCCGGTGGATGTCTATTTTCGAACCGGTGAACGATCTCCATTGGCGTATCTTGCAAAGCCGTTGATCGACTATTTTGCAAAAGCATTTCGCGAAACCTGATGCCTGCTCTTTTCGTCCCGGCCCAAGCCCGTTAGCGTCCGTTGAGAATCAATTTCTTAAAGGACCCTAGCTGATGAGCATTTCTAAACGTTTGGAAACCTTGGGCGTGACGTTGCCAGACGCTCCGGCACCCGCGGCCAACTACGTGCCTTATGTCGTTTCAAACAATATGGTTTTCGTCTCGGGCCAAATCTCCAGCGATGCGGGCGGGATAATCGTCGGGCGGCTGGGCGATACGATGAGTATTGAGGATGGCGCTTTGGCCGCCAAAGCCTGTGCCATCAGTCTGTTGGCGCAATTGAAAGCAGCCTGTGGCGGAGACATTGATAGGCTGGTGCGCGTGGTCAAACTGACAGGCTTTGTGAATTCGACGGCCGCGTTTGTAGACCAACCCAAAGTCATAAACGGGGCGTCGGACTTTCTGGTCGAAGCGTTGGGCGATGCGGGTCGTCATTCGCGTTCGGCCGTGTCTGCCGCGTCCTTGCCGTTTGGCGTCGCGGTCGAAATCGAAGGTATCTTTGAGATCAAATGAGCCCGAAACTACCGGCTGAATTCCTGTCTGCTCCGTTGGCGCACCGGGCGTTGCACGATGTCACGGATAGCCGCCCTGAAAACAGTCGCGCGGCTATTCGTGCAGCAATTGCAGCCGGGTATGGCATTGAAATTGACGTGCAGCTTAGCGCCGATAATCAGGCCATGGTTTTTCACGACTACGCGCTGGAACGGCTGACGACGGAAAAGGGCGCCGTCAGGGCGCGCGCTGCAGGTGCTTTGTCACAAATTGCGTTAACGGGCGGCGAAGAGGGTGTCCCCGACTTGCGCGGGATTCTTGATCTGGTGGACGGACGGGCAGCGCTTTTGATCGAAATAAAGGATCAGGATGGCGGTATGGGAACAGATATCGGGCCGCTGGAACAGGCGACAGCGACGGCGCTTATGGGTTACACTGGGCCCGTGGCGCTGATGTCTTTCAATCCCAACAGTGTGGCGCTGATGGCTGAACTGTTGCCTAACGTTCCGCGCGGTTTGGTCACAAGTGCCTATCGTTATGACGCCTGGCCGTTACCTGCGGCAACTTGCGACCGGCTGCGCGAGATACCTGATTATGACCGCTGTGGCGCCAGTTTCGTCAGCCACGAAGTCGATGATCTGTACCGAAACCGGATTGCACAATTGCGGGACGCGGGGGCAAAGATTCTGTGTTGGACGGTAAAATCCGCAGCACAAGAGGTCGCGGCCCGCCGAATTGCCGACAATATCACTTTTGAATGCTATCTCGCAGAGATTCCGACTTGAAGCGGCGGTGTTTGACCACAGGTTAGACAGGGTCAAACTAGGAAATATGATGCACGAACATGCGGTCGAGATACGGGTTCTGACGTCGCTTGGCCAAATTGCGGCGGTCGACTGGGATGCCTGTGCGTGCCCAGAGGCGGCAACGGGTGGGCGGCCTGACGATCCGTTTACAACCCACAGGTTCCTCAAGGCGTTGGAGGACAGCGGCAGTGTTGGCGCTGGAACCGGATGGCAGCCGCAATATCTGGCCGCCTGCATCGAAGATCAATTGATCGGCGTGGCGCCGATGTATGCCAAATCGCATTCGCAGGGCGAATATATTTTTGACCACAATTGGGCGCAGGCCTATGAGCGCGCAGGCGGCCGTTATTATCCGAAATTGCAGATCGCAGTGCCCCACACACCGGCAACGGGCCGCCGCTTTCTGGTCGCTCCGGATTTCTTGGAAACCGGGATTTCGGCCCTTATTCAGGGCGCGGTGCAACTGGCTGGCAACAACAACCTGTCGTCGCTCCATGCGACGTTCTGCACCGAGGCTGAGGCTGAGATCGGAGAAAACCTGGGGCTGCTGGTGCGCAAAACGCAGCAGTTTCACTGGCGCGACAACGGCTACGGCAGTTTTGACGATTTTCTGGCGACGCTGAGTTCACGCAAACGAAAAAACATCCGCAAGGAACGCGCCCAGGCGCAAGGGTTTGGCGGGACAATCCAACAATTTTCGGGCGACGCATTGCGCCCAGAGCATTGGGATGCATTTTGGCGGTTTTATCAAGATACCGGCGCGCGCAAATGGGGAACGCCCTATCTGACGCGTGAATTTTTCGATATCGCACAGGACACATTGCGTAACGACATTATCCTTGTTCTGGCTGAACGTGACGGGCGCTGGGTGGCGGGGGCGCTGAACTTTGTTGGCGCGCAGGCACTTTATGGCCGATATTGGGGATGCAGCGAACACCATCCCTGCCTGCATTTTGAGCTGTGTTACTATCAGGCGATTGATGCAGCCATTGCACGTGGACTGGACCGGGTAGAAGCTGGCGCGCAAGGCGAACATAAGCTGGCGCGAGGATACTTGCCGCACCCGACATTTTCATTGCATTGGATGCGCGAAAAGGGCTTTTCGGATGCTGTCAGCAGCTATCTGAAAGCTGAACGTGCGGCTGTTGAAGAAGAGATCGAAATACTGACGGAATACGGGCCCTTCAAACGGGTCCAGATTGAGGAGCAGGAATGAGCGAGCGACTAAGCGAGGAAACACGCGGGCCACTGTTGGAGCCGCTGTTCGGCAACGGATGGGCAATGCAGGATGGTCGTGACGCCATAAGAAAGACCTTCAAATTCGCCGATTTTGCAGATGCGTTCGGCTGGATGACGCGCGTGGCAATCTGGGCTGACAAGTGGGATCATCACCCGGAATGGCGCAACGTATACAACCGCGTCGAGGTGGTTTTGACGTCGCATGACGTAGATGGGCTAAGCGCGCGTGACGCTAAACTGGCCCGAAAAATGGACAGTTTAGCTGGATAGGTTTCGGTGGATTGGAGCGTTTCGCGTCAATGAGTATGAAAAGGCCGGGTCGCGGTGTCGCAGCCCGGCCTTGATCCCAAAGTGAGAGCAGATCCTACATGGACGCGAGCAGGCTTTCGCCGCCGGACACATCGCACACGCCAGGGCTTTCTTCTTGCTGCAACAGCGTGACTTTGCCGTCATCAACCAGCATTGCATAACGTTTGGATCGCGACACAAGGCCGGCAGGCGGCGCGCTGAAATCCATACCGATCGCTTTGGTGAATGCGCTTTCGGCATCGCCGAGCATCGTGATTCCGGCCGCCGTCGCGCCGGTGGCTTCGCCCCAGGCTTTCATCACGAAAGGGTCGTTGACGGACAGGCAAATAATCTCATCTACGCCTTTGGCATCAAACTGATCCTTGGTGCGGATAAAGCTGGGCACATGCGCGGAATGGCAGGTGCCAGTATAGGCGCCGGGCAAGCCAAAAATCACAACTTTGCGTCCTTTCAATTTGTCTGACAGTGTCACGGTGGATGGCCCGTCATCACCCATGACATTCAGCGTTGCGTCGGGAAGCGTATCGCCTGCGGTTATTGTCATACTGTCGACCTTTCTGAAAAAATGTTTGTCCTATGTCGCGATATAGGGTTTGTCCGACCCAAGACCTACAGATTTCTAAGGGAGAACGCTATGAGTCGTGTTATTGTGATCGGTGCTGGTCAGGCTGGATCTTCTTGCGTCGCGAAATTGCGCAACTCTGGCTTTGACGGGCAGATCACTTTGATCGGGGCAGAGCCGGTTCCGCCCTACCAGCGCCCCCCGTTGTCCAAAGCCTATTTGATGGGGGACATGACACTGGAGCGGTTGTTCCTGCGCCCCGAGACATTTTATTCCGATCACGACATTGATCTGCGCATGGGCGCCGAGGTTACCTCAATTGATGCCAAGATGCAGACTGTTCACTTGGGCGATGTGGCGTTGCAATATGACGATCTGGTACTGACCACCGGGTCAGTGCCGCACAGATTGCCTGCCGCGATTGGCGGGGCAATGGACGGTGTCTTTGTGGTGCGCAATCTGGCGGATGTTGATGCGATGGCGCCGCGGTTCCAGTCGGGTGCCCGTGTCTTGATCGTCGGCGGTGGATACATCGGGCTTGAGGCCGCGTCGGTCGCGGCAAAGCTGGGTCTGCAAGTGACGCTTGTCGAAATGGCAGACCGTATTTTGCAGCGGGTGGCGGCCCCCGAAACCAGCGCCTATTTTCGCGCGCTGCACAAAGGCCACGGTGTCGATATTCGCGAGGGTGTGGGACTGGACCGACTATTGGGCGACACTTCGGTCAACGGCGCGCGTTTGACGGACGGGTCGGAAATCGACGTGGATTTTGTGATCGTCGGCGTCGGTATCGCGCCCGCCACGTCACTGGCCAAGACGGCCGATCTGGTTTTGAACAACGGCATCGAAGTCGACGCCTTTGGGCGCACGTCTGACCTTCATATTTGGGCTGCTGGCGATTGTGCGTCCTTTCCCTATCGCGATGGCCGCATTCGGTTGGAAAGTGTGCCGAATGCCATCGAACAGGCCGAATGTGTCGCGATCAATGTATTGGGTACGGCACAAGAATACGTGGCGAAACCGTGGTTCTGGTCGGATCAGTATGATGTGAAGCTGCAGATCGCCGGGCTGAACACAGGCTACACAGATGTGGTGACACGGCAGGGCGATGGCCAGACGGTATCGTTTTGGTATTACCGTGATGGTACGTTGCTGGCGGTGGATGCGATGAATGATCCGCGCGCTTACATGATCTGTAAACGACTGATCTAGGCGGGGAAATCGCCAGACGCTGCAATCATTGCCGACACGGAGTCTGATTTGAAGGGTTTGTTGAAAGCTTGAGGATCATCGCAGGTAAATTTCGCAGTGTCGCATTGGCCTCGGTCGGCAAGGGTGATGTTGGTGCACATTTGCGGCCGACCACGGACCGGGTGCGCGAAAGCCTGTTCAATGTGCTGACCCATCATGATGTCTTTGACGGCGCACGGGTTCTGGACCTGTTTGCAGGCACCGGCGCGCTGGGGCTTGAGGTGCTGTCGCGCGGTGCGTCGCATGTCACATTTGTTGACAATGGCCGGGCCGCGCAAGCGTTGATCCGGCAGAATATAACCAAATTGCGGGTCCGGGATGTGACATCGACAATTATGCGCGATGCGCAAAAGTTGGGGCCTTGCGGGACAGATGCATTTGATCTGGTGTTTCTGGACCCGCCCTACGGCAAATCAATGGGGCAACGGGCGCTTACTGTCCTGCAAACGGGCGGATGGATCGCCAAAGACGCGATGATCGTCTGGGAAGAAAACGCACCAATGGACCCGCCCGACGGGTTTTCACTGGTGGATCGCCGCAAATATGGCGACACCCATGTGACGCTGCTTACCGCATAACTTCAAGTCTTGGCAGAGGTCGGGTGGAACAGCCCGGCGGGCGATAGGGTGAATATTTCAAACCCGGTTTCCGTCACACCTACCGAGTGTTCAAACTGCGCTGACAACGTCTTGTCGCGGGTCACGGCTGTCCAGTCATCGGCCAGAGTTTTTGTCTCGGGGCGGCCCAGATTAACCATGGGTTCGATTGTGAAAAACATGCCCTCTTCCAGAACTGCACCGGTTCCGGGGCGGCCATAATGCAGCACATTTGGCGGCGCATGAAACACCCGGCCCAGCCCATGGCCGCAGAAATCGCGGACCACGGACATGCGGTGACCTTCGACAAACGACTGTATCGCGTGGCCGATGTCACCAAAAGTATTGCCGGGTTTGACCGCTTCGATGCCGCGCATCAGTGCGTCATGGGTAACCTCAATCAATCGCTCGGCTTTGCGCGATTGCTTTCCGGCCGTATACATGCGGCTGGTGTCGCCAAACCAGCCATCGACGATCACGGTTACATCAATGTTCAGAATATCACCGTTTTTCAGCACCTTGTCGCCGGGGATGCCGTGGCAGACGACGTGGTTGACGCTGATGCAGCTGGCGTGCTGATAGCCTTTGTACCCAATCGTGGCGGATTTGGCGCCGGCTTCGGTGACTTTGTCTGTGATGATCTTGTCAATTGCGCCGGTCGTCTGGCCCACAAAAACATGCTCGGCAATGTCATCCAGAATGCGCGCGGCCAAAGCACCGGCAGCATGCATGCCAGCAAAATCAGCGTTTTCATAGATGCGAATGCCGTCCTTGGTTTGACGGCCGCGAAGGTCTTCGTTCACCGATGTCTCCGTTTTCAGATTTCCGCGCTGTTTAGCGCGGGTAGACACAAAGGGCCAGAGGCCGTTAAATCGCGATGTCCAGCGGCCCCGCAAGATCGACGCCATGGGGGCTGATATCTGTGCCGAAACATAATACCTCAACACCGCCCTTTCGCGCGATCTTAAAGGCCTCAGCATAGGTCGGGTCAATATCGGCTGCCAGATCAAAGCGTGTGCAATCGGTGCGTTGCACCAGATACAGCATAATGGCGCGGTGGCCCCGTGCGGCCATATTGGTCAATTCGGCCAGATGTTTAGTGCCACGCGCCGTCACACTGTCGGGAAATTCGGCCAATTCGGGGGTGCGTGACAGGGTGACGCTTTTGACCTCGACATAGGCATCGGGCAGGCCGGGTTCAGTGAGCAGGAAATCAATGCGGCTGGATTTGCCATATTTCACCTCGGCGCGCACCGTTCGGTAGTTGGACAGTGGCGGGATTTTCCCGGTCGTTAGTGCATCCCGAAGTGCCCGGTTTGGTACGGATGTATCCACCCCAATGTAGTGCCCGTTTTCATGATCGACCAGCCGCCAGCCGTATTTCAGTTTTTTGCGCGGGTCGTCGTTGGATTCTAACCAGACGCGCGTCCCCGGCGTGGCAAGCCCCATCATCGAGCCAGGGTTGGCGCAATGTGCGGTGATTTCCTGTCCGGTCGTCTCTAGCGTGCAATCGGCCAAAAAGCGTTTGTAGCGGCGGATCAGGCGAGCAGGGACAAGATCAGTTTGAAAGCGCATGATAGCAGGCCTATACCCTTCCCAAAGAGATGTGCAAGGAGATGGTTTAGTGCCAAACCCAACGGCGGCAATGCTGGTGATCGGAGATGAGATTTTGTCGGGCCGTACCCGTGACGCGAACATGCACTATCTTGCGGGTCAGCTGACAGATGCGGGCATCGACCTGCGCGAAGTGCGCATTGTCAGTGACAATTCCGGCGACATCATCGCAGCCGTCAAGGCGTTGTCGGACAGCCATGATACGGTCTTTACCAGCGGCGGTATCGGCCCCACCCATGATGATATTACCGCCGACTGCATTGCTGCCGCCTTTGGCGCGCCGATTGATGTGCGGGCCGATGCGCGGGCTTTGCTGGCCGCCCATTATGCCAAATCCGGAACCGAGCTGAACGACGCGCGGTTGCGCATGGCGCGGATACCCGATGGTGCTGTGTTGATCGAAAACCCGGTGTCTATCGCGCCGGGGTTCACATTAGGAAATGTCCATGTGATGGCGGGGGTTCCAGCCATTTTTCAGGCGATGGTTGCAACTGTTTTGCCGGGCCTGACGGGGGGTGATCCATTGCTGAGCCGAACAGTGCGCATTGAGCGCGGCGAAGGTGACATTGCCGGGCCGCTGGGCGCTTTGGCAAATGAATTTCCGGGTCTAAGCCTTGGGTCTTATCCGTTTCAGAAAGACGGGGTATTTGGTGCAAATATCGTCATTCGCGGCACAGATCAGGCCCAGGTCGATCTGGTTGCCGAAAAACTGATCGCGGTGTTTCCAGCGTGACCCCGACAGCCGCG
The DNA here is from genome assembly GCA_049680295.1 of Sulfitobacter sp. GTDB lineage: Bacteria > Pseudomonadota > Alphaproteobacteria > Rhodobacterales > Rhodobacteraceae > JBAUHN01. The sequence goes on along the minus strand of JBAUHN010000244.1, from coordinate 19,116 downwards.
CAGCTTTTTGATGTCTGTGATCACACATGGCCTGCGGCGCAGGTCAGCCAGATTGCAGGCTGGACAATTCGCGAAGGGCAGGGTGGCGGCAAACGTGTATCGGCGGCTACGACCACCAGTTTTGATACGACGGGCGATATTCCTGCTGCAGAAAATGCGATGCGGGCCATGGGTCAAACGCCTTTGTTCATGGTCCGTGAGGGCGAGGAGGCTTTGGATCTGGCCCTCGAAGCATCCGGCTACGATGTGGTCGATCCGGTCAACATGTACGCTATCCCTGTGTCGCGCCTCACCGATATCCCGATCCCTCGCGTCACCGCGTTTTGCATTTGGGAGCCATTGGCGATCATGGCAGAAATCTGGAACAAGGGCGGCATTGGCCCCGCACGCCTGGATGTTATGGCCCGTGCGCAAGTGAAAACGGGTGTTCTGGCACGCTGGAATGAAAAGCCTGCGGGAACGGCTTTTGCCGCCATGCATGACAATATCTGCATGGTACATGCGGTCGAGGTGTTGGTGCACCAACGAAAGCAGGGCGTTGCGCAATGGATCATGCGGGCGGCGGGTTTTTGGGCGGCGAAAAACGGTGCCGATTCTGTGGCGGTGCTGTGCACACGGGAAAATGTGGCGGCCAACCGTCTTTACACAGGTCTGGGCTTTGAGATCGCAGGCCACTATCATTACAGACAAATCCAGGATTGAGGGATCAACGACCCATGACCAAAGACAGCTTACCCACCGCTTTGAACTTGCCAATGATGGACCCATTGCCAGAGGCCACGCAAAAGTATTTTGATGTGTGTCAGGACAAGTTGGGCATGGTCCCAAACGTCCTGAAAGCTTATGCATTTGATGCAGAAAAACTAAATGGGTTTACGGCGCTTTATAATGATCTGATGCTTGGCCCCAGCGGCCTAAGCAAGCTTGAGCGCGAGATGATTGCGGTTGTGGTATCGTCCATAAACAAGTGTTTTTACTGCCTTGTCGCACATGGTGCGGCCGTTCGGGCGTTGTCGGGTGACCCAAAGCTGGGCGAAATGCTGGTGATGAACTACCGTGTCGCGGATCTTGATGGCCGCCAACGTGCCATGTTGGATTTTGCCGCACAAATGACGCAAGCCAGTGCGACAATCGAAGAACAGGACCGGCAAAACCTTCGTGACCATGGATTTGATGATCGCGACATTTGGGACATCGCCAATGTGGCAGCATTTTTCAATATGACCAACCGTGTGGCCAGTGCGACTGATATGCGCCCAAATGATGAATACCACGCGCAGTCGCGATGAAGTGTTGGGTCGCCACTTTCGCTTTTTTGCTGCTTGGCACCTCTGGGCATGCTTTGGAACTGGCGTTTCCGTCAAACGCGAAGCAACTGGCCGAGCGCGATACTTCGCCCGATAGTTTTGACGCGCCAATTGGTGTGTTCGTGGACGGGGCGGTGCCGACGCAATTGATCGAAGGCGCGGTAAACCGCAGCGCATGGCGCATTCCCTCGCAGGGTGTAACAACGCTGCAGATTATGGCGCCGCTGCGTGCGCAAATCAAAGCATCGGGTTTTGATGTCGTGTTCGAATGCGAAACCAACACCTGTGGCGGGTTTGATTTTCGGTTCGCGGTTGAGACACTTCCGGCGCCGAACATGTATGTTAATATTCGCGACTACCGATATCTCACCGCGCTGCTAGGCCCCGAAGACGCACCGACAGAGGCAATTGCTCTGCTGGTCAGCGCGACATCTTCAGCCGTTTTCGTGCAGGAGATTCAAACGGCGGCTGGTGATCCTGTGACATACACCGTGCAGGCCCAAACTGAGCCTGTTGTCTCCAGCTCCGCGCAGGGGAACCAGCCGGATCTTATCAAAAACGGGCATGTGGTTCTGGGCGATGTCGATTTTGCATCTGGCAAATCGCAGTTGGCTGCGGGTCCGTTTGCGTCGCTTGAGCGGGTGGCGCAAACACTGGTCGCGCGTCCCAAATTGCGGATTGCACTGGTGGGCCACACCGACAGCGTTGGTGGGTTGAGTGCCAATATCGCGTTGTCGAAACGCCGGGCGCAGGCGGTTCGCGACAGGTTGGTTCAAGCCTATGATATTGCGTCACACCGTTTGGAAGCGGAAGGAAACGGCTATCTTTCACCGGTCGCGTCAAACCTTACCCCAGAAGGGCGCGAAGCCAACCGCCGGGTTGAGGCAATTGTTCTGTCTGAGGAATAGCCGTTCTGCAGTGAGATCCGTGCGGTGATCGGCAACGGTTTGGCGCGGGTCCAGTTACCAGGCGGACGGGCCTTTTTCGGCAAAGGAATGCACCAGAAAATCAATGAAAGCGCGGACTTTGGGCTGGGTGAACCGGCCTGGTGGGTACACCGCATAGATGCCTTGGGTTTCTATCGGCAGATCGGGGATTGCATCTTCGATCAGGCCTTTCGCCATCGCGTCGGCGTAGAGATAGCTGGGCAGGTAGGCGATGCCGAGGCCTGAAATCGCAGCATTCAACAGCGATTGACCGTCATTCACACTTAGCCAGCCGGCGGTGCGGACCTGACGTTTTTCACCCGACGGGGCCGTCAGTTTCCAGACGTTGCCGCTGGATTGGTTGGAATAATGCAGCAATTTGTGATCGTTCAGATCGTCGATCTTTGACGGGCGTCCGAATTTCTCGAAATATGAGGGGGCTGCGATCATGCGTTTGGTTGTCTCGGTCAGTTTGCGCGCCCGAAGTGAGCTGTCTTCCAGCTCACCTATCCGCACGGCCATGTCGAATCCTTCGGAAATCAGTTCGACGTAGCGGTTGTTCAGGACCATGTTGACGGTGATATCGGGAAAATCTGACAGAAAATCACTGAGCACGGGCGACAGGTGATTGACGCCGAAATCTGTTGCAACGCTGATCCGCAGCAGACCTGATGGTGCGCTTTGCATAGAGGTGACCAGCGCGTCGGCTTCGCCGGCGTCATTCAGAACGCGGCGGGCCCGGTCGTAATAGGCCAGACCGATCTCGGTTGGGCTGACGCGTCGGGTTGTGCGGTTTAACAGGCGTGCGCCCAGACGTGCCTCAAGGCTGGACACATGTTTGGACACGGCAGATTTGGAAATCCCCATCTTTTTGGCGGCGTCTGTAAACCCACCTTGGTCCACAACCGTGGCAAAAGCTTCCATTTCAGTCAGGCGGTCCATGCCGTCCCCTTCAATTCAATCTGCTGTAGAGGGCAGGTATGAACAGTAAATCGGGCAGGAACGGGGCAGTGGTGAGACCGTATCGCGGTCTTTGCAAGGATCGGTGTGGCGCGTCAAACGGTGGGGATAACCCCCTCAACGGCAAAAAATCGCCTATAACCAATGTTTCCAGCGCATAAACCATACCATCAGCGCAGCCAGCAGCGCCATTGAAATACATAAAACTGCAAAAGCAAACGGTGATTCGATGCCGGGCATACCGGCGACATTGACGCCGAAAAGCCCGGTAAGAAACCCAAGGGGCAGAAAAATGGCGGCCACAGCCGACAAAACATACCCGTTGTGTCCATGACGTGCTGCAACCACTGAATCGTGGTGGGCTTGAAGGGTCGCCATTCTGTCGCGCAGCGCGTCCAGTTCCTCCACCGCCAAGGTTGAGCGGTTAGAAAGTTCGCGCAGCGTCAACTTATCCTTTTCAGCAATAAAACTCACGTCCAGGGTCGCCAGTTGATGCAGCGCATTGCGTTGTGGTTCAAGATAGCGACGCAGCTTGATGACGCTGCGCCTGGTTTCGCCAAATGACGCAGGTAATTGACCGGTATCTTCCTCGATACTTTCCTCAAAGTCATCGGTTAACGCAGCCAGATCGAGCACATGAACCTGCACACGTTTGGTCAATATATAGGTCAGTTGACCCAGAAAACCCGCGACTTCAAGCGGTGGGTGTCCGTCCAAAATGGCTTGCCTGATCTCGTCCAGCGCAAACACTTTTCGTACCCGAACCGTCACAAGTACCTGAGACGCCGCCCATATACGCACTGACACCATCTGGTCAGCGGGCTGTCCGGCATTCAAGTTGATGCCGCGCAGATTCAGGATTAACCCGGTGTCGAATTCATCACAGCGTGGACGGGTTTCCGACTGCAAAAGCGATTTAGCCGGGATTTCGGGCAAGTTTTTTTGCGCCCAGATCGCCAGATCGGGATCTGACAAATCAAAGTGCCACCAGCGAAATGTTCCAGGACCCGTCAAGTGAAAATCACCGGGAACGGTGGCTGTTCCATCCGGGAAAACATCGAAAACGCAGATTGCCATGGCGCACCTCTTTCAGGAAAAAAGCTTGTCGTTTTGGACCACAGCTGACAACCACCCAACCAAAAAATGCGAACTCCGCATTGTTCCCGTTGTCTGGGGCGAAATCATCGCGTTTGACCTGTCAGATCACAAACCTTATGACCCGCCGGTCAAGGCAGGCCAGCAAGGCATTGCGCACCACTTACAATGCCGCTGCCAGCCGCGTACCCTGATCAATTGCGCGTTTGGCGTCCAGTTCGGCTGCAACGTCTGCGCCGCCGATCACATGGCAGACTACGCCTTTTGCGTCCAGTGCATCGGCCAGACTACGATTTGGCAACTGGCCTGCACACATCACGATTGTATCGGCTTTGATCAGCGTCGGGTTTTCGCGGGCTTGCCCAAATGAAACCATCAGGCCGCCTGCCTCAACCCGTTCATAGTTGACGCCGCCAATCATCTTGACGCCTTTCATGTTCAGCGTTGCACGGTGTATCCATCCGGTTGTTTTGCCCAACCGTTTACCGGGTTTTTCTGCCTTGCGTTGCAGCAGGGTGACATGCCGCGCGGCAGCTTCTGGTTGCGGGCCTTCCGGGGCCAGCCCGCTGCGGTGAAGGGCAGGATCAGCCACGCCCCATTCGCGCAACCAGTCGGGCAGGTTTTCGGTTGGGCTGTCGCCTGATTGGGTCAGAAATTCCGCCACGTCAAAACCAATACCACCGGCGCCCACAATGACCACCCGGTCGCCCACCGCGACCTTGTCGCGCAGCACGTCGATGTAGTTGACCACCGAAGGCGCGTCCTGTCCGGTGATGCCGGGGTCGCGGGGAATGACGCCTGTGGCGATAATCACCTCGTCGAAATCCGACAGATCGTCGACACCGGCCTCGACCCCCAGAATAAGGGTGATGTCATGCGCCGCGACCATCGTGCGGTACCAATCGACCAGCCCGTGAAATTCTTCCTTGCCGGGGATTTCCTTGGCCATGTTCAACTGCCCGCCAATCTGATCGGCACGGTCAAACAGCGTAACGCTGTGGCCTCTTTCGGCGGCGGTCAGGGCTGCCGACAACCCGGCCGGACCCGCACCGACAACGGCGATTTTTTTCGTCTTTTCAGCAAGTTTGATCAGCAGTTCGGTTTCATGGCAGGCGCGGGGGTTGACCAGACAACTGGACAGCTTGCCGCTGAAAGTGTGATCCAGACAGGCCTGATTGCAGGCAATACAGGGGGCGATCTGATCGGCCTTGCCGTCCATTGCCTTGATCACGAAATCGGAATCCGCCAGCATCGGCCGCGCCATCGAGACCATGTCAGCGCAACCCTCCGCCAGGACATCTTCGGCCACTTGCGGGGTATTGATCCGGTTTGAGGTGATTACCGGAATGCCAACCTTGCCCATCAGTTTTTTGGTGACCCAGGCAAAGGCCGCGCGGGGGACGGATGTGGCAATGGTCGGGATGCGCGCTTCGTGCCAGCCGATGCCCGTGTTAATGATCGTGGCCCCGGCTTGCTCGATCTCATGGGCCAATTGCACCACTTCGTCATGGGTCGATCCGTTGGGGATCAGGTCAATCATCGACAATCGGTAGATGATGATGAAATTTGGTCCCACGGCCGCGCGCGTGCGCCTGATCACTTCGACCGGCAGGCGCATCCGGTTCTCATAGGACCCGCCCCAGCCATCGTCGCGTTTGTTGGTGTGGGTGACCAGAAACTGGTTCAGAAAATACCCTTCCGAGCCCATAATCTCGACGCCATCATATCCGGCGGTCTGGGCGCGCTGGGCGGTGGCGGCGATATCTGCGATTTGTTTTTCGATGCCATCTTCGTCCAATGCGCGCGGGGCAAAAGGCGATATGGGTGATTTGACCGCGCTGGGGGCCACACAATCGGGCGAATAGGCATAGCGACCGGCGTGCAGGATTTGCATGGCGATCTTGCCACCTGCCTCGTGGACGCGGGTAGTGATGACGCTGTGATTGTCGATGTCTTGTTGTGTAATCATCGCCGATGCACCGGGAAGGACGGCCCCTTCCTTGTTGGGGGCGATGCCGCCTGTGACCATCAATCCGACCTGACCGCGGGCCCGTGCGGCGTAAAATTCAGCCACGCGGTTCCAATCTTTGGTTTCTTCAAGACCAGTGTGCATTGACCCCATCAGCACGCGATTTTTCAGCGTGGTAAAGCCCAGATCCAGTGGCGTCATCAGATTTGGATAATTGGTCATTGGATAAATTCTCCCCGGGGTTTATGACGCGTAGAACACCCTAACCGCTGGCCGGTGTCACGTGCAACGCGACGTCACCTGCCTTGCGCCGCTGCGATACCGCGCTAAGTAGGGGTCAACCCAGCATGAGGAGCCCGCCAAATGACCCCTGAAATGATCGAGGTTTTGCCCTACCGCGCTTGCGTTGGCGTTATGCTGTTGAACGGGGCGGGCCACGTTTTCGTCGGGCAACGCAAAGACAATGACACCGCCGCCTGGCAGATGCCGCAGGGCGGAGTTGATAAGGGCGAAGAGCCCCGCAATGCCGCCTTGCGCGAATTGTGGGAAGAAACTGGCGTAACCGCCGATCTGGTCACGGTTCAGGCGGAAAGCACCCAGTGGCTGACCTATGATTTGCCGCATAATCTGGTGCCAAAGCTGTGGAAGGGCAAGTACCGCGGCCAAAAGCAGAAATGGTATCTGTTGCGGTTTCAGGGCACTGACGATCAAATCAACATCGCTACTGAACATCCTGAATTTTCAACTTGGCGTTGGATTCCATCCGCCGATCTGGTCGACAGTATCGTGCCGTTCAAGCGCGACGTTTACCAAGCGGTTGTCGCTGAGTTTCAGGCGTATTTGCACACAAATTAGGGACGAAAAATTGGCACATGCGGCCCGGCAGTTTCGGGCAAGTCACTGAAAAGACGTGGGTCGTTGGCGATCTCAACCTGTTGCCTAATGGCGGTAAACCCGCTGCGCCGATAAAACGAAAGTGCTTGCGGGCTGTCGATCGTGCAGGTGTGCACGTGAAAGCGCGTGATCGGTTTGGCCCAGGCGCGGGTGATCGCCTCATTCATCAATAGGCGCCCGCAGCCGGTTCCGATCAGCGCAGGGGTCAGGCCGAAAAACGCCAGTTCGCAGCTGCCTTGCGCGCGGAAATCAAGTTCTAGCAAGGCTTCATTGCGCCCGTCTTTGCGCAGAGTGTAGATTTCGACCAATGGATCACGCAAAGTAGACATCAAAGCGTCGCGCGACAATTCCAGCCGCGAAAACCACAGCCATTCCAGCGCGCCGACGCGGGTGTAAAGGTCGCGATAGGCGTCGAAATCCGGGTCAAAACGGTGCAGCGTGACACCTTCCGGCAGGGGGATGGGGCGCATAAAGGCCGGGCTGCGCATTTCCAGATGGGTCACGATCATCGCCACCTTGCCTGCCGGAATGTCGTGATATCCGTCAGATAGCATAGATCAGACCAGACCGTTCGCCTTGAACAACGCCATGACATCGACCAGAGGCCTAGGGCCGATATGGCTGATGACCTCGGCGGCGCAGACATTGCCCATCCGCCCGCAGGTTTCCAGGTCACGGCCCGTGGCCAGACCATAAAGGAAGCCCGCGGCGAATTGATCGCCCGCACCGGTTGCGTCCACTGGCACGACTTTTTGCACAGGCACGTCCACACGTTCGTCGCCCCGGATCAGGGTGACGCCATCGCCCGACCTGGTGCAGACAACAATCGGGCACATCTGCGCCGTTTTGGTCAATGCGTCTTCCAGATCATCTGTCTCGAACAGTGATCTGATTTCAGCCTCATTACCAATGACATAATCAAGCTCTTCGCCGATCATCCGCAGGAAATCCGCGCGGTGACGGTTGACGCAAAACGGATCGGAAATAGCGATCCCAGCCTTGCCACCGGCGGCACGGGTCAGACGCGAGGCCTGCAAGAACGCTTCTTTGCCCTGATCCTTGTCAAACAGATACCCTTCGAGAAACATGATGCGTGCCGACGCCGCGACATTCTCGGGCACATCAGCTGGCCCCAGATCGGTGCTGATCCCCAGATAGGTGTTCATCGACCGCTCGCCATCGGGCGAGACAAAGATCATCGACCTTGAGGTCGGCAGATCGCCGCCTTTGACGGGGTCATTCACAAAATCAGTGCCGCCATTGATCATGGATGACGCGTAGAATTGCCCCAGCGCATCGTCATGAACGCGCCCGATAAAGGCCGAAGACAGACCCAGCGAACCGGCGCCGGCAATGGTGTTGGCAACCGACCCGCCGGGCGTTTGCAAGCGGTCATTCATCGACCCATACAACACTTCGGCGCGGTCGCGTTCGATCAATTGCATGATGCCTTTTTCGATACCCATATGGTCCAAAAAAGAATCGTCGGCATGCGCAATCACATCGACCACGGCATTTCCGATGCCAACAATTTCGTAAGATTTCATAGGGTTTTATCCTCAAAATGGCACAGGTCACGGATGATGCAGGTCGGGCACATCGGTTTACGTGCTTTACAATGGTAACGGCCGTGTAAAATCAGCCAGTGATGGGCATGCAGTTGAAAATCAGCCGGAATATTATCCTCGATGGCGCGTTCTACCGCGTCCACCGTTTTGCCTGGCGCAATGCCGGATCGGTTTCCGACCCGGAAAATATGGGTATCAACGGCCTGTGCAGGCTGCCGCCACCACATGTTCAGTACGACATTGGCGGTTTTTCGACCCACGCCCGGCAACCCTTGCAGTGCGGCACGACTGTTGGGCACCACACCGTCGTAGTCATCGACCAGGATTTGGCTTAACTTAATAACATTCTTGGCTTTTTGGCGAAACAATCCAATCGTCTTGATATGCTCAATCAGCCCATCCAACCCCAGTTCCAGCATTTTCTGCGGCGTGTCTGCGATTTTGAACAGGGCATCGGTGGCTTTGTTGACCCCCGCATCGGTGGATTGCGCGCTCAGGGCAACGGCAACGACCAGTGTATAGACGTTAACGTGGTGCAGCTCGCCCTTGGGTTCGGGGTCTGCTGTCTGAAAGCGCGTAAAAATCTCGCGTATTGTATGATAACAAAGCTGTTTTGCCATGGCCGAGGGTATGATGGGTTTGTGCGGGTTGGGCAAGCCATGCGGCGTCAATCGACCCGACAAAACGCCGGTATTTTGAACCTTGCACTGGAAAACAGCTGATTGGCATTGAACCCGCATGTTTCGGGTCGCGTCATTCGAGTGCAGAGCCTAGATTAGGGGCATGACACAGCACATCACATTTCCCGACGAACGCGCCAATGACTATCACTTTCAGGTCGTGCGCCGCGCGATTGATCTGATTGATCAGGCAAAGGATCCGTTGTCGCTGGATCAGATCGCGGGTCACATGGGGATGAGTACGGCCCATTTCCAACGCGTGTTTTCAGCCTGGGTGGGCGTGTCGCCGAAACGGTATCAGCAATATCTGACATTGGGCCATGCCAAAACACTGCTGCGCGAACAATTCACGACACTGGGTGCGTCTCATTCGCTGGGTCTGTCGGGCAGCGGGCGTTTGCATGATCTGTTCGTGCGATGGGAAGCGATGAGCCCGGGCGAATTTGCGCGCGCAGGTGGCGGTCTTTCGATCAACTGGGGGTGGTTTGACAGCCCCTTTGGTCCGGCAATCGCGATGGGCACGGCAAAAGGCATTTGCGGGATCGGGTTTGCCGCCGAGATGGGCCATGACGCTGCCAAAGCGGATCTGACATCGCGCTGGCCAAATGCCACATTTGTTGAAAATCCAGAAATGCTGAGGCCGTGGGTTATGGCCGCTTTTGGCGCAGAACAAGACCGGGTTAGCGATACTCCGATCTATCTGATCGGCGCTCCGTTCCAGATCAAAGTGTGGGAGGCATTGCTGCATATCCCCTCAGGCCAGGTCACCACCTATTCCCAGATCGCCAGTGCCGTTGGCAATCCGCGTGCGGTGCGCGCCGTGGGCACGGCTGTCGGGCGCAATCCAATCAGCTGGCTTATACCGTGCCACCGGGCCTTGCGGAAATCTGGGGGTTTGGGCGGGTATCATTGGGGATTACCGATGAAGCGCGCCATGCTCGCCTTTGAGACGGCGCGCGCGGGTGGCTGACATGCGCGGGATGCTGCCGACAGAAAATTCCCCGTGGTTGGCCATGGGTCTTGCTGCATATATATTGCGTTCATACTAAGACGCCCTGCCCGAACGGGGCAGTAACGCGAAGGCAGAAAAATGAATGTAATGAAATTCCCGACTATCGTGGCGTTGACAGGCGCTTTGGCGCTGGGTGCATGTACCGATCCCGGTCAATACGGCCAGAACAATCCCAAAACCAAGAACGGCGCATTGATTGGTGCCGGTGCAGGCGCCTTGCTGGGCGCGCTGTCCAAAGGTGATGGCAACCGTGGTGATGCGGCGCTTAAAGGTGCTGTCATTGGCGGCGCGGTTGGTGCCGGCATCGGCTATTCGCTGGACAAACAAGAGGCGGACCTGCGCCAGCAGGTTGGCAATGACAACGTCGTGATCACCAACACCGGTGATCGTTTGGTGGTAACATTGCCGCAAGACATCCTGTTTGCCACCGACAGTTTCTCGGTGCGTTCTGATCTGCAAAATGATCTGAATGGGGTCGCAAACAACCTGCGTCAGTATCCAAACTCGACCATTCAGGTCGTCGGCCACACCGATAGCGATGGTGACGCGGCCTATAACCAGCAACTGTCCGAGCGGCGTGCGAACGCTGTGGCAGGTGTGTTGATCAACGCCGGAGTTCCGGGGGGTCGGGTGCAGACCTTTGGCCGTGGCGAAAGCCAGCCAGTGGCCAGCAATCTGAACGCGTCAGGCAAGGCGCAGAACCGCCGGGTCGAGATTGTGATCCTGCCCAACGCCTAAAATCCATGCGTTGTTGACAGCCGGACAGGCTCATAGACGAATTGAGAGGTCGCAGAGAAATCTCTGTGGCCTCTTGTCTTTTTGCAATTTGGTTTCATGTTAAGTGCCAGCGTTGATCAAGGAGCCGCCGATGCCGACATATTCTCTACTTGGACTTTCGGGGTCTCTGAGGCAGGGATCGACCAACAGCTTATTGCTGCGCGAAGCATCGCGGTTGTTTGGCGATTGTACTTATGTACATGCCGATCTGAGGCTGCCGCTTTATGATGGCGATGATGAGGCGTCGAATGGTATTCCGCAGGCGGTTCAGGTCTTGGCCGATCAGATTGCAGCGGCAGATGCCGTGTTGATTTCGACACCTGAATATAACAAAGGCCCATCTGGTGTTTTGAAAAACGCCCTCGATTGGGTCAGCCGCACAAAAACCAACCCCTGGGCGGGCAAACCACTGGCGGTGATGTCGGCGGCGGCGGGCCGGGCAGGCGGGGAACGTGCGCAAATGGTATTGCGCGGATTTGTCGTGGCGTTTCAGCCCAGAATTCTGCAAGGACCAGAGGTGCACTTGGCCAGCAGTTCAAAGGAATTTGACGAAAATGGCCAATTGACCAGTGACATTTATGCCAAGACGGTCACCGCCCTTATGGCCAATCTTAAGGCTGAAATCGGCAGGTAGCTTTTTCATGGCCGCTTACAGTGAGGCGGCGATCGTAAACCCGTCAGGGATTGTATCTGTCCCTTCCAGCATCAGATCAGCCATCACATGGGCGATCTTTGGGGCCATTCCAAAGCCGATCTTGAACCCCCCATTGGCGATGAAATGCGCAGGGCGTTCCGGCCAGGCCCCCAGCATCGGGGCGCGGGATTTGGCACGCGGGCGCACCCCGGCCCAGCGGGCGACTACGGGTGCGCCGCGCAATGCAGGAACGGCAACGCGGGCCTTTTCGATGACAAAATCCAATTGCGCGTCGGTGGATATGGGATCGTCAAACGTGGGCTCGGAAGTGGAGCCAATGGCCACGGTGCCATCGTTATGCGGTACGATATGCACGCCATCCACAAACAATTGTGTGGCACAGGGTGCCGCAAATTCCAGCAATGCGGCCTGACCTTTGACGCCGCTGCCGACCGGGCGGTCAAATGTGCGGCTCAGATCATGCAGACCGGCGGTACCGGTTGCCCATAAAACCTGACCACAGTCGGGACCATCCGGCACCACAGAAATTCCTTTGGCACGCAGTGCTTTGACAATTGCGTCGCAGGCCCGCCGGGGATGGATACGCGCGGTCAGGGTGTCACGGACAAACCACCCTGTCGGGCTATCGCTGTGCCAATCAGGATCGGCATTTTGGGTCACATCCCATTGTGCCTGACTTTGCCACAGGGATTTTGCGGTCTCGGCCCGTGCACGGGCCAGTTCCAGCCCACGCGCGTTGGCAATGGGCTGTACACGCCCGCCGCGCGCATAGCCTGCATCGCCGCCGCCTTCTGCGTCAACCTGTGTCCAGAAATCCTTTGCCATCAATAGGCTGTCGAATTGAAACGCCTTTTTCGGGTTCCAGTTTTCGGGGACATGCGGCGCCAGCGCGCCGACGATGCCGCCACTGCTGCCAGAAGCTGCACCCATAGGGTCGATGACCTGCACCCTTGCGCCGCGCTGGGCGCAAATCCATGCAATCGACAGCCCTAATATTCCTGCACCCCGAACAGTGATATCGTCCATTGCCAAAGCTATCCCCTTGCAGCAGTGTCTCTGCTGAAACATCTCAACCATACAAGGCGCGCCCGTGGACGACCAGACAGCAGATGTGATCTGGAGAGAGGGCGGTGTTCCGGTATCCACGCGTTTCGATGATCCGTATTTCAGCCTTGAGAATGGCGTTGCCGAGACGGAGCACGTGTTTTTAGGCGGCAATGATCTGCCGCATCGGTTTTCACCCGGTTTCCAGATTGCGGAACTGGGATTTGGCACCGGGCTGAACATGCTTGTTGCCTGGGATGCGTGGGTGCGATGTGGCGTTTGCGGCCCATTGAGTTTCACCAGTTTTGAGCTGTTCCCCGTGACGCCCGCTGACATGGCTCATGCGCATGCTGTATTCCCTGAATTCGACGGCAGGCGCGATATGTTTCTGGCGGGTTATCACGCCGGGGTCAGCGCGATTGATCTGCCGGGGCTCAGGCTGCGGATAATTCACGGTGATGCGCGCCGCACCCTGACGACATGGCAAGGTGCCGCAGATGCCTGGTTTCTGGATGGGTTTTCGCCGGCAAAAAATCCTCAACTTTGGTCGGGCGATCTGATGGCCCAGGTTGGTCTTCATACGCGCCCAAATGGAACCTGTGCCACCTATACGGCGGCAGGGTTTGTGCGGCGCGGGTTGCAGGATGCAGGATTTGAAGTAAGCCGTGTTTCAGGATACGGGCGCAAACGCCATATGACGCGCGGCGTCAAGGCGTGAACGAACAGCCAAACAATGTGCGACTGGGGATCGTTTTGTTGATCCTGACGATGGTGGTTTTTGCCTTGCAGGACGGAGTATCGCAGCATCTGGCCGGGCAGTATAACGTCTATATGATCGTGATGATCCGCTATTGGTTTTTTGCGGCTTTCGTCATCGCGATTGCACGGCGAAAGGCGGGGGGCATCCGTGCGGCGGCTGCAACCGGGCAGCCGATGTTGCAAGCGGCACGCGGCTTGCTGCTGGTGACCGAGATTTGTGTGGCGGTCTATGGCTTTACGGTTCTGGGGCTTGTCGAAAGCCACGCGGTTTTTGCCTGTTATCCCCTGTTGATCGCGGCACTTTCAGGGCCGATCCTGGGCGAACGTGTCGGGTGGCGACGTTGGAGCGCGATTGGCGTTGGGTTCATTGGTATTTTGATCATCCTGCAGCCCGGCGTCGGTGTCTTTGATCCTTGGGCAATCATCCCGTTTATCTCGGCGGTTATGTTCGCGATCTACGGGTTGCTGACACGGTTCGCGGCACGGCGTGACAGCACGGCGACCAGTTTCTTTTGGACAGGAACCGTTGGCTGTGTTGCCATGACGATTGTGGGCATGTGGTTCTGGGAACCGATGGCTGGCGCGGATTGGCTGTGGATGGGAGTTTTATGCATCTCAGGTGTGACCGGGCATTGGTTGCTGATCCGCTGCTATGAGCTGGCCGAGGCCAGTGCGCTACAGCCCTTTGCCTATTTCCACCTGGTGTTTGCATCCGCCCTTGGCGTGATGATTTTTGGCGAGACACTACATTTGAATGTTGTATTTGGGGCAGGGATCATCGTGGCGGCAGGTCTATTTACGCTTTGGCGCGAACGCCTGCAACGTTGATCCCGTCAGCTCGCGGCGGAACGATTGCGGCAGTGCCTCACGGCCCAGACGCGCGCGGTAGATCGGCAGGCTTTCCGCGACGCGCATCACGTAATTTCGGGTTTCGCGAAACGGGATATGTTCAATCCAGTCGATCATATCGGCGGCGTTGGTGCGTGGGTCGCCAAACAGTTTCATCCAGCGGTTGGGCCGCCCCGGCCCGGCGTTATACCCTGCGGACATCATCACCACATTGCCGTCAAACAGACCCGCTAGCGTGGCCAGATACGCGGCCCCCAGTTCGGCATTATACTCCGGCTCCGCGATCAATCGCGCGGTGGTGTGTTTGGCGCTGCGCCCCAGATTTGCTGCGACATCGCGGCCGGTACCCGGCATGATCTGCATCAATCCGCGCGCGCCCACGCCGCTTTGAACGGAGGGGTCAAATTCGCTTTCGCGACGGGCAATCGACAGGATCATTTCTGTCGCCATGGGCAGTTTTTGGTCGACCAGAGGATGCAAGGGATAATAGGCGCCGGGAATAACGATACCGCGCCGGGCGACGCGTTTGGCGATCATCACCGCCAGATGCGGCTGACCTGCGTCGATGGCGGCTTGTCCCAGCAATCCGGCGTCATTGGCATCAAGGCTTTCGGCAAGGTGGGTCCAGAACCGTTCAGCTACGTCCAGCTCGCCCGAGGCTTGCAGCAATTGACCGGCCTCAAACAGGGCGGATTGGGCAAATGAAGCTGTGCGCCAATCGCCTGTTGGGGTGTCTTCGGCCAGATATATATCAAATGGCAAACCCACACGACCGGCTGCCAGCAGTCCGTAAAACGAGGTTTGAAATTGTGCGGCCCGTGTATAGGCCTGATCGGCACCGGCTGCATCGCCCATCGCCTCTAATGCGCGGCCCTGCCAATAGCCCGCGCGCCCCTTCGAGATTGGCGACAAGGTGGCGTCATCGTGGTTTTTGAAATGGGCCAGTGCCGTTTTTGGGTCTTTCAGTTTGCGCAAGGCAATATAGCCCGACAGCCATTCAAGATCGGCATAGCTGGACCCTTCGCTTAGGAAATGCCTCGATGCGATCTGATAGGCGCGTTCGGCGTTTCCCTCGCGCATTTCACTGCGGGCAAGTGACCGCCGGCGGTTTGCCCATTCTTCGGGTCTGTCCAGAGCTTCGGCGCTGGTGGATTGTGATAGCAGCAGCGCTTTGGCGTCTTCCATTCGACCTTTGCGCGCACGCCAGACAAACCGGTCATATTGCAAACCGGGATCATTCGCGCGGTCCTTTGGCACTGCTTTGATCAGGGCATCGACGCCCTTTGATCTTTCGCGCAAAGCAATACGCGCCTTGGCGACGGCCAGATCAGCTTTGGACAGATGGTTGAACAACCGCTTGGCGTCGCTGTGTTTTCCAGCCCAGATCATCGCATCGACACGGTTTGCGTGATGCGGTTTCAACAGCGCGCCGTAGGACGCGATAAACATCTCATGCGAGGTGTCATTCATGGCCAAGGTTCGCCAGGCACTGATCACGCCTACTTCGGCCTGATTACGTTTATCGGCTTTGATCAGGGCTGCGGCCTCGCTTAGGACACCGCGGGGGGTCTGTGGCGGTACGTTTTTGAAGAACGCGATGACATCTTCGTTGTCGGCGCTGCGCAGAGATGGTTCAGACCTTTTGCGCAGATAGGTTTCGCCGGGCCAGTTGGGCCTGCGGGTCAGAAAGCCTGTGACCTCATCAAATGTGCCCAGACCTGCGCGCAGGCGGTGCCATTCGATCACATCAGCAGCAACCGGCCCGTCGCGTGCGGCAAGGCGTGCGGCATTCGCCCAATCACCATTTCGCATTGCATCCATTGCCCAGCCCAAGGGGCGCGGACGCTCTGCCAATGCGGGCAAAGCCGTTAGCACAATCAGCATAACAAGTATGGTTAAACGTCTGATCACTTGCATTTCCCTTAAGATGAAGGCTAGAGCCTTTCATACATATCGCAGCTGCGCCGGTCTTCCAATCACGAAGCCGACAGCATGTGAAATCCAACCCCGGTCCATGTCGGCCATAACGTATTTAGGAGCGTGAAAATGTTTAAAGGTTCTATGCCTGCCCTCGTCACGCCGTTCCAGAACGGCGCGCTGGATTTGGATACGCTCAAGAAACTTGTGGACTGGCATGTGGCGCAAGGCAGTAATGGGTTGGTGCCGGTCGGGACCACCGGCGAAAGCCCGACGCTTAGCCATTCTGAACATGACCGCGTGGTAGAGGAAGTTGTCAAAGCGGCTGCTGGCCGTATTCCGGTAATTGCCGGTGCCGGGTCCAACAACACGGTCGAATCCATGCGGCTGGCGCAGCATGCGCAAAAGGTGGGCGCGGACGGTGTTCTGGTGGTGACGCCCTACTACAACAAACCAACCCAGCGCGGGTTGATCGCGCATTTCACGGCCGTTCATGATTGCATGGACCTGCCGATCATTATTTACAACATCCCGCCCCGGTCGGTGATTGATATGTCACCCGACACAATGGGCGAGCTGGCGAAATTGCCGCGTATCGTTGGGGTCAAGGATGCGACAGGCGATCTGGCGCGGGTCAGCTATCAGCGCCAGACCTGCGGCAAGGATTTTATCCAATTGTCCGGCGAGGATGCAACCGCGCATGGGTTTAACGCCCAAGGCGGGGTGGGTTGCATTTCCGTCACGGCCAATGTGGCGCCCGCGTTGTTATCTCAGATGCAAGCGATGACGCGTGCAGGGGATTATGCGAAAGCGCTGGAGATTCAGGATCGGTTGATGCCCTTACATAAGGCGATCTTTACCGAGCCGGGTTTGGTTGGCGTCAAATACGCGATGTCGCAACTGGGCCTGTGTTCCGATGAGGTGCGATTGCCGCTGACCGGATTGTCGGACAGCACCAAAGCATTGGTCGATGCCGGGCTGCGGCATGCTGGGTTGATCAACTAGGTTCAGATCCAAGACTGGCAGTCAGGCGCGAAGAATCGCGCCTGACGCTTGCGGGTGTCAGCGTTTTCCGTAGTACAGACCGACCACATGTTCCGCCTCGGCGAAAAACAACCAGCGTGCGGTTAAAACGCCCGCGACGTGGCTAATCACAGCCAGCAGAACCAGCCAGTGTGAAAACGACAAAATCAGCAGAAACACTGGAAGCGCCACCATCAAAAACAACGAGATGACCCGCAGCTTGGCACTGTGTTTGCGCCCGACGACATGCACAAATTCGCGCAGCAGGAAATTGGTGCCTGTGTGCGGCGGCTCAAACGCACGGACATCGCCAATGTGGCCCAGACCTGTGGCCGAGGCCATGTTGGTGCCCGAGCGTGCCAGCGCCCTGTCGCCGACCGTCCATGTCGCGATTTGCACAACGCCCGCCAACAGGATCAGCCAAACGGCGGCCACAACCTGACCTGACAACAATGCGCCACCGGCAATCGACAGGGTCATGAACTTGACCGGGGTCAGCGGCATATGCCAGCGCGGCACCGATTTCAGCTGCGTGTAGATCATTGAGGTTGTGAACACCGTCAGCAGTGACAGGATCGCGCCGATCCATCCGACAATCGTAAGGGTGGTGCCAAAAAAAACCAGCCCGGCGCCGTAAACCGCCATCACGATCAATGCGCCAACGGCACACCAGCCTTCGCGGCTCAGCCAACTGCTGCGCCATTGCGAAAACGCTTTGATCGCGCGTTCGGGGCGGCCCAAATGAAAGGTCGAGGCGATCAGCCCGCCCACGGCCATCAGATAGGCGATGGCAAAAAACACAAAAGCGAACCAGCCGGTGACGGCAGGAAACCCAAACCCCATCCAGGCCAGCAGACCAAAGCCCAGACCGCTGAAGGTGGTAAAGAATATGACAGAAGGTGCCGGATGCATCAGATTTTCTCCAGAGCTTTGTCGAGCCAGCTGAGGAAACCCTTGGTTTCCGTAGCGACAGGTTCGAGGAAGGGGGCCAGAACATCAATTTCGGGCAATGCGTCTTTGGGGCGCGGTGGCAGATATTGATTGACCGGTTTGGTGCTTTGTTCGGGCATCAGATCCATGCCGCCACGTTCTGCGACCAATTGGCTGACGGCGCTGTCAGGATCACCCAGATCGCCGAAATGCCGCGCACCCGCCGGGCAGGTCCGCACGCAGGCGGGTTCGCGGTCTACTTCGGGCAGGTTTTGGTTATAGATACGGTCAACGCAAAGGGTGCATTTTTTCATGACACCTTCGGCCTGATCCAATTCGCGCGCGCCATAAGGGCAGGCCCA
This sequence comes from Sulfitobacter sp., assembly GCA_049680295.1. Classification (GTDB taxonomy): domain Bacteria; phylum Pseudomonadota; class Alphaproteobacteria; order Rhodobacterales; family Rhodobacteraceae; genus JBAUHN01. The sequence goes on along the minus strand of JBAUHN010000244.1, from coordinate 389 downwards.
GGCGCATAGGCTGCAGCCGATGCAGTCGCTTTCATTAACCAGAACGATGCCGTCTTCGGCGCGTTTATAGCTGGCGCCGGTTGGGCAAACAGTGACGCAAGGTGCGTCTTCGCAATGCAGGCAGGATTTCGGGAAATGGATCAGCTGCGCCGCCGGGGCCGGGTGATCCGGCGTTGCCTCGGGCTGGATTTCGTAGCTGTGGACCCGGTTAAGAAACGTGCCAGAAGGATCAGCGCCATAAGCATCCTGATCTGACAAAGGCGCGCCGTAGTTTTCAGTGTTCCAGCCTTTGCACGAAATCACACAGGCATGGCAGCCGACACAGGTATCAAGGTCGATCACCAGCCCGAGCTTTTTATCGGTTGTTTGAGGGAGCTGGGTCATTTGCC
>JBAUHN010000243.1:0-4875 GCA_049680295.1 Sulfitobacter sp. | reverse complement strand
CGGTTGTTGCGTTCAGCAACCACATCAACATGAAAAACGCCATCATCGCGGTGACAAAATCTGCATAAGCAACTTTCCAGGCACCGCCATGGTGCCCGCCGCCGCCAACAACTTTTTTGCGCTTGATGATGATTGGCGCAAGTTCGCCCGGCTTTGCCATATCCATTCCACTTCTCACTACCCAAATGAAGACTTAGCCCAATTTCGGTTACAGGCTGATTAACAACAGTTGTAATATGTGTGCCCGAGGTCTTGTGCACGCCGCTGTCTTCGCGCCACATGCTTGCAACAAAAGGAAAACCCCTTATGGATGCGTCAGACATAACCGACAGCCGATATTCGTGGTTGCGGCTTGGCCTGACGCTGGCGACAGCGCTGATTGCTAATGCAGGTATGTGGGTGATCGTTGTCATAATGCCGGCGGTTCAGGCAGAGTTTGGCGTTGGCCGCGCCGAAGCAACGATGCCCTATACATTGACAATGATCGGTTTTGCACTTGGTAATTTTGTAATCGGTCGTGCCGTTGACCGATTTGGCGTCAGCTGGGCCCTTATCGTGGCGGCCTGTGGGATCGCGGCGGGGTTTATCCTGGCAATCTTCAGCCCTTCAATCGCGATATTGTCCTTGGCTCAACTGTTGGTCGGGTTTTCGTCTGCCGTAGGCTTTGGGCCTTTGATGGCCGACATTTCGCATTGGTTTGTGCGCAGACGCGGGATTGCCGTGGCGATCACAGCCAGTGGAAATTACCTGTCCGGGGCGATTTGGCCGATGCTTATGGCAGGCCTGCTAGAGGGATCAGGCTGGCGCTATGTCTATGCCGTTATGACAGTTGTCACGTTGCTGGGTGTCATTCCTTTGGCACTGGCGCTGCGGCGTCAGCTGCCGCACCACGTAAAAACCGCCGCACAGGCCAAATCGCTTTTGAATGCGCAAACGTCCGGGTTATCACCGCGCGCCCTGCAATATCTGCTCGGACTGGCCGGTATCGGATGTTGCGTCGCCATGTCGATGCCGCAAGTCCACATCGTCAGCTATTGCGTCGACTTAGGGTATGGCCCGGCCGTGGGTGCCGAGATGTTGTCACTCATTCTGTTGGGGGGCGCCGTGTCGCGGATCAGCTCAGGCCTTCTTGCTGATCGGCTGGGCGGTGTGCGTACCTTGCTGATCGGGTCGTCCCTGCAATGCATCGCATTGTTTTTATATCTGCCCAGTGGTGGCTTGGTGTCGCTTTATGTTGTCAGTCTTGTCTTTGGTCTTAGTCAAGGTGGCATCGTGCCCTGCTACGCCTTGATCGTTCGCGAATACATGCCCGCAAAAGAAGCGGGCGCGCGCGTTGGATTTGTCTTGATGGCGACGATACTTGGTATGGCGTTGGGCGGGTGGATGTCGGGCTGGATTTTTGACCTCACAGGGTCATATGAGCTGGCGTTCATAAACGGCATTCTTTGGAATGGTTTGAATATCGCGATTATCTTGTGGCTATTGATACGTAGCCGCCCGAAAGGCGCAGATCCGGTGCCAGTGCCCGTTTAGGGTTTTCGCGCGCCTAAGTGCTGCTCGCCCCGTGCCCGCGACAGCTCAATCTGTTTTTGTCGCTCGCGAAACCGCGCCTTATCCGCCGCTGAAGTCTCGTCAATACAGTGGCGACAACTGACCCCGTGTTCGTATTGCGCGCTTTTGATGTCTTCGGGCAACAACGGCCTGCGACACGCGTGGCACAAACGGTGCGGCCCAATCTCAAGCCCGTGTCCGACGCTGACGCGATTGTCAAAAACAAAGCACTCACCCTGCCAGGTGCTGTGATCCTGCGGCACCTCTTCGAGGTATTTCAATATGCCACCCTTAAGGTGAAACACATCCTCTACCCCCTGACCCAACAGGTAATTGGTTGATTTCTCGCAACGAATGCCGCCCGTGCAGAACATCGCAATCTTTTTGTTGTGGAACCGGTGTTTGTTTTCCTCCCACCAGGCCGGGAAGGCGCCAAAGCTGTGCGTTTCAGGATCGACAGCGCCTTTGAAGGTGCCAATCGCCACCTCATAGTCGTTGCGGGTGTCAATGACGGCCACATCCGGTTGCGCAATCAGATCGTTCCATTCAGCCGGGTTGACATAGTGGCCGACCCGCGCGCGCGGATCGACATCCGGCTGGCCCATGGTCACAATCTCACGCTTCAGGCGGACCTTCATTTTACCGAACGGTGGGCTGTCACTAAAGGATTCCTTCCATTCCAGATCGGCGCAACCGGGCAGGCTGCGCAAATGCGCGATAACGGCATCTATCCCGGCACGTGGTCCTGCGATAGTGCCGTTTACGCCTTCGCCAGCCACCAACAAAGTTCCCTGCACATCCGCTTGGGCACAAAGTGCCACCAGCGCAGGCCGCAAAGCCGCCGGATCTTCAAACCGGGTGAAATGATAGAGCGCCGCAATCGTATACATGGCCGCGCATCTAAGCCTGTCTGCGGCATCGTGCAAGCCCCCAAAGATTGACGCCTGACGTCGCAACGCCTACCGATGGTGAAAATTTCGCCATAAGGATAGCTGCCATGACCCATGCCCTGATCGTGATCGACGTGCAAAATGACTTTTGCCCAGGCGGGGCTTTGGCGGTGCCTGACGGCGATCAGATTGTCGCCGGTATCAACGCGGCCATGGCCGATGCAGAGACTGTGATCGCGACCCAGGACTGGCATCCGGCGGGGCATTCGTCCTTTGCGTCATCCCATCCGGGCAAAGCGCCCTACGCGCTGACGCAGATGCCTTATGGCAGTCAAGTGCTTTGGCCCGATCATTGCATCCAGGGCAGCGATGGTGCCGCGTTCCACCCTGACCTGCAGGTCGATCGCGCCGACCTGATCATCCGCAAAGGTTACAACCCGGCCATCGACAGCTATTCCGCGTTTTTCGAGAATGACCATAAAACGCCAACCGGTTTAGAAGGATATCTGCGCACCCGCGGAATAACGTCCCTGACCATGGTCGGGCTGGCGCTGGATTTTTGCGTCAACTTTTCGGCCGTGGATGCGGCCAATCTGGGCTTTGACGTGACCGTAAACCGCGATCTTTGCCGCAGCATTGATCTGGATGGCTCGCTTGCCACCGCATTGGATGGCATGACATCGGCAGGTGTAGAGCTGGCCTGACAGGTTTGAATTTCCCGACAAGGTGCTATCTGCCTTGCCACCACACTGCGGCTTTGCTTTAACCAACCGATAGCCGAAAATACCGGAGCCTTCATGGTCGACATTGCCACCCGCGTCTGGAATCACAAGTGGAAGATAGACCCGATCGTCCGATCTCTGATCGACACCGATTTCTACAAATTGCTGATGTGTCAGTCGGTGTTTCGCAACAAACCCGAAACGCAGGTGACGTTCAGTCTGATCAACCGATCAAAACATATCCCTCTGGCCGAATTGATCGACGAAGGCGAATTGCGCGAACAGCTGGACCACATCCGAACCTTGTCGCTTAGCCGGGGCGAAAGCACCTGGCTGCGCGGCAATACATTCTACGGCAAACGCCAGATGTTCCGCCCGGATTTTATGGAATGGTTTGAGAACCTGCGCCTGCCACCGTATCATCTGGAGCGCATAGGCGACCAGTACGAACTGACCTTTGAAGGCACATGGCCCGAGGTCATGTTGTGGGAAATTCCGGCGCTTGCCATTTTGATGGAACTGCGCGGCCGGGCTGTTCTGGACCGTATGGACAAGTTCGAACTGCAGGTCCTGTACGCGCGCGCAATGACCCGCGTTTGGGAAAAAGTCGAAACCCTGCGCGAAATCCCGGATCTGTCGATTGCTGACTTCGGCACCCGGCGCAGACATTCCTATCTGTGGCAGGACTGGTGCGTCCAAGCCATGCGCGAAGGTCTTGGCGGCGCTTTCACCGGCACGTCAAACTGCAAGATCGCCATGAACCGCGAGATGGAGGCAATCGGCACAAACGCCCACGAATTACCGATGGTCTATGCGGCCTTGGCCAAGGATGATACGGCTCTTGCTCAGGCACCCTATGACGTGCTGTCCGACTGGCACGAAGAACACGAAGGCAACCTGCGCATTATCCTGCCCGACACCTATGGCACCAAAGGGTTTCTGGATAACGCACCTGATTGGCTGGCTGGCTGGACCGGTATTCGCGTCGACAGCGGAGACCCTGCAACAGCGGCGCAGACCGCCATCGACTGGTGGCTGAAACGCGGCGAAGACCCAACCAAAAAGCGGGTCATTTTCAGCGACGGGCTGGACGTCCAGAAAGTCGCCGAACTGCACAGGCAATTTGCGGGCAAAGTGAATGTCTCATTTGGGTGGGGCACGCTGCTGACCAATGATTTCCGCAATCTGGTTGAAAACGACGGGCTCGCGCCGTTCTCACTGGTTTGCAAAGCGGTTGAAGCCAACGGAAACCCAACCGTAAAATTGTCAGATAATCCGCGAAAAGCCATGGGCCCTGCAGATGAGATTGCGCGCTACAAACGCGTGTTTGATATCGGCACGCAGGCAGAACAAGAGGTCATCGTTTAAACCCGGCATCTGCCTCAGCCCGGCGGGCTGCCAGGGACCGTTCGCGCCAAATGATCAGCAATCCACCGAGGATTATCAAAAGCGCGCCGGGGAACAGATCGGCCCAGGGTGCTTCGTCGAAGAATAGCCATCCCATCACAAATGCCAAAGGAATGCCAAAGTAACTAAAGGGCGCAAGATCGCTTTGTTCGGCCATGCGGTAGGATACAACAAGAAACAACACGGCCGTACCCCCAAACCCCCCCATAGCTGCGATCCACATCAGATCCTGAGCGCCGGTGACAGGCGTAAACCCACCCCACCAAAGCGCCAGCCCAATGGATCCAATCACGGCTGTCATAGAG
>JBAUHN010000242.1:0-2093 GCA_049680295.1 Sulfitobacter sp. | reverse complement strand
CTTCCGGACCGAAGGAAATTGAGTACGTCAGTACGTCTGAATCAGCGTCTATGGCATCGACGTCGTATCGATACAATTGGTTGGCCGTGGCGATCAGATTCGGATCGGTTGTGATTTCCGGAGCCGTGTTGACGAAGATGACGTTTTCCGGAACGTCGACCGCGAACGATGTGGCGGCAACTCCGCCGCGTCGATCGATGACAGTTACCGTGACGGTTGGATCAACGAGACCGCCCTGAGCCGTTCCCGGCAACCAGCTAATCACGCCGGTATCGGGATCGATGATCATCCCCGCCGGTTGATCGGACAGATAGTATTTCAGGGAATCGCCATCAGGATCGCTGGCGGTTGCCTGGATCTGGATTGGACGACCAATTTCTGCGGTGAGATCATCGATCGCGTCGATCGTTGGTGCCTGATTACCGCCAGCACTGTCGCTGACAACGACGATAAAGGTTTGTTCGTCAGAGCCTCCGCGACCATCGTCGACGCGGATGGAGAATTCGTAATCGCCCGGAGCTGGCGGCACCCACTGGATGAGGGCGGTGTCCGGATCGATGGTGGCTCCATCAGGTGCGGCGGTGAGTTCGTAGGTGATGTCGTCGCCGTCAGGATCGATCGCCTGAACCAGATAGAAGTACCCGGTGTTAATTGTGACCGGGATGGAGCCGGCGAGAATTCCATCGTTCGGGTTCGTGATCAGGATATCGTACGATTCGCCAACACCGGAACCCGTAATTGTGGTGTCGAAGTAAGCGTTAGAGCCCGGTAACACACCAGTGACGACTCCGGTTTCGTTAACGAAATCAGCAGTCGGATCCAACACGATGGCGTCCAATTCGATCGGATTGGCGAGGGCACCGCTGAGGCCGGAAATGTAGGCCGTTGTGTCGTAGATACCGTCGCTGGCATCCGCGATGATGAACGTCAGGTCGGCGTCCTGTTCTCCATCCAGCAACGGAATGTGGAAGTGAAGTGCAGCGCGTGTGGCTTCGTCTTCGTCGACGACTCCCGGAGCCGTTTCTGTATAAGGAATGATAACGCCATCGAGTTCCGTGCCTGGCGCCGTGCGGAAGTCCGGATGGTTGATGTTGATGGGTTCGTCGTTGGCGAACGCAACGTTGCGTCCATTCACCAGCAGGCCGAAGCCATCGATGAAGGAGGAATTGACCCATTCCGGATACTCTTCGGAACCGAACACGACATTGAACGTGACTGCTGCAATACCAGGCTGAAGTTCAAATGTGATGTCCAGTTGAGTGGCATCGTAGAACGTAAAGTTGCCGCTGATCGGACGCAGAATGGCCGATTGAGCCTGTGTGGCAACCTGACCAAAGCTCGTGCTGCGACTGCCGCTGGAACCCGGGCCAGACTTGTAGTGCGATGCAGTGCCGCTGCTGATGACGATGCCGTATTGATCGAGGCCGTATGTGATGCTGTCGTTTAAGTAGACGCCGGTCGATGCCGTAAGCGAATCTCCGGTGCCTCGCGAGTGTCCAGAGAGATTGACAGAGTTCACAATGATGCCGGAATCACCGCCGGCCAGCAGCGCCTGCAGAAGCAGATCTTCATCGATCGTGTCGATCACTTCCAGCTTGTTGGGGACAACCTCGGGGAGGTTGATGACAGGGCTGTCCGGATTGGCGGTTCCCACAGAAACGGGTACGTCTGCCGATTCGCCCGGGGCGAGTTCCAGATGGACGGCGGTCGGATTGACGTCGCCTAAAGGAGCGTTCGGGAAGGCCGATACAACATGCAGGAGATCCGGCTCGCTGATAATGATGGGCGGCAGGTTGCCGGGATTGGTGTGAACATAGATGCTGAATTCGTGCAGCGCTGTGCCACCGCGGCCATCGTCAGCCTGGACGACGACATCGACCGTCTGGCCCGACAGTGATGACGGTGCGTCCCACTGCAGCATGCCTCGATCATCCGGCAGCAGTCGCAGTCCTTCCGGACCGGAAACCAGCGTGTAGGTGATGTCGTCACCGTCCGGATCGATTGCATCGACATCATAGTGGTAGATTTCTCCCACGTAGGCATCAATGACCGGATCGGACGTTATTCGTGGCGGGCGATTGCCGAAGTCGTCA
>JBAUHN010000241.1:0-2786 GCA_049680295.1 Sulfitobacter sp. | reverse complement strand
TTTTTGATGCTTGTTTACATTTTCAAGCGCATTGGTTTAGGCATGCTTGTGCTGGTTCTAGCGATCTCCAGCCTTTACATCCTGATCCAGGCCGCACCGGGCGATCCGGCAAGCGCAATGCTTGGGCCTCGTGCAACGCCTTCACTTAAAGCAGCTATCACGGAAAAGCTCGGGCTAGATAAACCCATGCCAGTACAGGTGTTCAATTACCTAACCAGCGTGTTGCAGGGTGATCTGGGAACTGATCTGAAAACCAAGCAACCGGTGTTGGATACATTAAAAATTCACCTTCCGCGCACGCTTGAATTATTGGGGGCTTCGTTGCTGATCTCGGTTGCTTTGGGCATTCCATTGGGATGCATTGCCGCCGTGCGCCGAAACTCATTCTTTGATCGAGCCGTTGGGATGCTTTCTGTCAGCATGATTGCCATGCCGGCGGTAATTATTGCCATATTCGGCATGTTGATCTTTGCCGCCGGACTGGGGTGGGTACCAGCCATTGGGGCGGGTCAAGATGAAGGTCTGCTTAGCCGCATACATCATCTCATTTTACCCTCAATCGCGGTCGGTGCGGGCTGGATTGGCTATATCGCCCGCTTGGTTCGCGCTTCGATGATTGAGGTTCTTTCAACCAACTATGTCCGTAATGCTCGCGCCTTTGGCCTTCTGGAATGGCGGATAATATACCGCTATGCCCTGCGCATTGCAGTCGCCCCTACGATCACTGTAATCGGCATCGGCGTTGGAGTGATGATGGGAAGTGCGGTATTTGTTGAGATCGTTTTTGCCCGCCCGGGCATCGGTAAAATGATGTATGAGGCCGTGATCTTGCGCAATTACCCCGTATCATTGGGTGCTGTACTGGCGGCATCATTCATTTTGATCGTGGCGACGACACTCTCGGATATCTTGAACGCGCTTATTGATCCGCGATTTTTGGAGGAGGACGAATGAACGGGATTCAACCAATTTCCGCTGCGCCTCGCTCTGCTATAACAAATGGATTTTTTCGCCTGATGTCCGACCCGATGGGTGCGATAGGTCTGGTTCTAGTTACTCTTTTGATCCTGTCGGCGATTTTTGCAGGGGTATTGTCCCCCTTTGATCCGGCGCAGATCAATGTGCCTGCCAAACTGCAAGCTCCGTCCTGGACCCATTGGTTAGGCACCGATCAACTTGGTCGCGATGTGCTGAGCCGCGCACTTTATGGCGGACGCATCGCTCTAAGCGTGGCTTTGATTTCAACGGCCCTGTCAGTTGGTATTGGTGTTATTTTAGGGATGATTGCAGGCTTTGGTCCCAAATGGCTCGATTATTCTATTGTTCTGGCCTTCGATACGGTAAGGGCTTATCCGGTAATCATTCTGGCTCTCGCGGTAGGCCCCATTTTTGGCGCGGGACTAAAAACTGTCATTGGCATTTTGGTCGTTACATCCGTTCCTTATTACGGACGGATAGTGCGCACCTCTGTGATTTCAGCTTCCAAGGCAGATTATGTAGAGGCTCTGCAGGCCATGGGGATGAGCCGGATCCGTATTTTAGTGCGGCATATCCTGCCTAATATTATCGGCCCTATTCTTATTCTCGCTTCGATGGATATTCCTGTCTATATCGCGGCCGAGGCGGGACTCAGCTTTTTGGGTGTCGGCGTGAAGCCACCAGATTCAAGTTGGGGATTGATTCTGGACGATGGGTACAAATTCATTCGCCAGACATATTGGCTCGTAATCGCCGGCTCTGTGCCATTGATCACCGCTACGCTTGGTTTCACGTTTTTGGGTGAGGCATTGCGTGACACATTCGACCCCAAATTGCGTAAGGGGGTCTAACAGTCATGTCGGATGTTCTTCTTGAGGTAGATTCTCTTGCAGTCCAGTATGGTGCTGTATCTGCAGTTAACTGGGTAAACTTTAAACTGGAACGCAATAGGGTTCTGGGAATTGTCGGCGAGAGTGGATCAGGTAAATCAACATTGATTTGGGCGCTGACTCGACTGTTGCCGGAAATGGCGACGATCAGCAGCGGAGCTGTTTGGTTCGAGGGAAAGGACCTGCTACGCCTTCCCCGTGATGAGCTTCAGGCTCTACGCGGCACCCGGATTTCCTATATCAGTCAGGACCCAATGAGCGCGTTGACACCGGCGCTGACTGTGGGACAGCAGATGATAGATGTGCTCTACCGCGAACCCTGGAGCAAGAAAGAGAAATGGTCGCGTTGTGTCGATGCGCTCGACTGGGTCAGCATGCCGGATCCGGCGGCGCGGATGAAGATGTACCCCTATGAGCTGTCGGGCGGCCAACGCCAACGAGTGTCGATCGCCATGGCCTTGATGCTGGAGCCGGATCTAGTAATTGCCGATGAGCCAACAACCGCGCTGGATGCAACGCTGGAGGTGGAAATCCTTGATCTGTTGCGCCGGTTACAGCGCGAAACCGGAAGCGCAGTAATATTTGTAACCCATCATCTTGGGGTCGTCTCAAGCCTTTGCGATGACGTACTGGTTATGAATCATGGTGATATCGTGGAATCCGGCCCAGTATCGGAAGTTTTCACAAACCCGGCTCATGAATACACACGCATGTTGCTGCGCTGTGATCCGGCGCGCATCGGGCAAGCCACACGGCGTCTGCCGACCATGGCGGATAATCTGGAGACCGCTGTCGAGATTTTCAGAGGCCCGGCTGACCGTATAAAAACTGAGGAGCCATTGGTTCTTGAGATTTCCGACTTGTCAGTTACCTTTACCAAGGACAGCGCGCTGCCACGATGGTTGGGTGGTCGGCCTC
>JBAUHN010000240.1:0-5740 GCA_049680295.1 Sulfitobacter sp. | reverse complement strand
ATCAGATCACAACCAAAGAGGGTTTGCGCGCCTCAGCTTCGCGCAGCTATCTGGCCCCTGTCGCAAAAAGGCACAACCTGCACATCCAAACCAAAGCCCATGCCACCCGCGTGCTGTTTGACGGCAATCGCGCCGTGGGTGTCGAATACGTCAAACACGGCAAGACGAGGGCGGCACGTGCCCGTGCCGAGGTTATCGTGTCGGGCGGGGCAATAAACTCTCCGCAGCTGTTGCAGCTATCGGGGATCGGGCCGGGCGCATTATTGCAGCGCCACGGCATCGCAGTTGTGAAAAACGCGCGCCAAGTTGGGCGGAATTTACAAGACCACCTGGGCTGCGATTTTGTTTTCCGCGCAACCGTGCCGACGCTTAACCAGCAGCTGCGTCCGCTTTTGGGCAAAATGCGCGCCGGTCTGCAATATGTCCTGACGCGCAAAGGCCCGCTTTCGCTTAGCCTAAATCAGGGCGGTGGCTTTGTTCGCCTGTCTGACACCTCAGTAGGCCCGGACTTGCAGCTGTATTTTTCGCCGATCAGTTACACCCGTGCGCCGGTTGGCGTGCGCCCCTTGATGAGCCCCGATCCCTTTGCGGGCTTTTTGCTGGGCTTTAACCCCTGCAAACCCACCAGCATGGGTCACATGCAAATCCGATCACCCAATCCCATGGACGCGCCCGAATTGCATTCAAACTATCTGGACACTGAACATGATTGCGCGATGATGCTGGCAGGCACCCGTCTGATGCGACGGATCGCGGATGCGCCAGCCCTGCGGTCGGCCATAAAGACGGAACTGCTGCCCGGAACCGACGTCAAAAGCGACGCGCAGATGGCAGAATATATCCGCGCAACATCCTGGACCGTTTTCCATCAATGCAGCACCTGTAGAATGGGCAGTGATCCCAACACCTCGGTCGTTGACCCGGCGCTACGGGTTCACGGGGTGGATGGTTTGCGCATTGCGGATGCCTCGATTTTCCCGTCTATTCCAACAGGAAACACTAATGCGCCCGCTATTATGGTCGGTGAAAAAGCGGCCGATTTGATCCTTCGGGACGCAACTGGCTGAAAGGCTGTCGATGCAACTGAAATCAATCGAAACTTTCACGACCGAGGACGTCGGCTTTGTCAGGGTCACGGCGATGGACGGGTCGCAGGGTTGGGGACAAGTATCAACCTATCATTCCGATATCACCTGTCAGGTCTTGCACCGACAGGTTGCCCCTTGGACGCTGGGCAAAGACACCACCGATCTGGATGATCTGCTAGATGTTGTAACCGAACGGGAACATAAATTCCCCGGATCATACCTGCGCCGTGCGATGGCCGGGCTGGATACGGCGATCTGGGATTTGCGGGGCAAAGAACTGGGTAAATCGGTGGCCGAATTGCTGGGCGGCACGCCTGGCCCGATCCGCGCCTATGCGTCGTCCATGAAACGCGACATCACACCTGAAGATGAGGCTGCGCGCCTGCAACATCTGCGTGACCGCCAGGGGTTTGATGCCTTCAAGGTCCGCGCAGGCGCCGAAGTCGGTCGCAACCGTGACGAATGGCCCGGCCGCACCGAAGAGATTATTCCGCTGATGCGCCGCGCGCTTGGCGGTGATGTGGATTTGCTGATCGACGCCAATAGCTGCTACACGCCTGCCCGCGCAATCGAAGTCGGGCGTATGCTGCAGGACAGCGGTTTTTGCCACTATGAGGAACCTTGCCCCTATTGGGAACTGGAGCAAACCAAAGAGGTCACAGACGCATTGGACATTGACGTCACCGGCGGCGAGCAGGATTGCGACCTGCCGACGTGGAAACGGATGATCGACATGCGCGCAGTCGACATTGTGCAGCCCGATATCCTGTATCTCGGCGGGATCAGCCGCACACTTCGGGTTGTCGAAATGGCCCAGGCCGCCGGGTTACCCGTCACGCCGCATTGCGCAAATCTGTCGATGGTGACGCTGTTTACCATGCATCTGCTGCGCGCCATTCCAAATGCCGGAAAGTATCTGGAATTCTCCATCGAGGGGCCAGATTACTATCCCTGGCAACAAGACTTGTTTGTGCAAACCCCCTATGAAATCGAAGACGGCCATGCACGTGTCTCGGATGCGCCCGGTTGGGGTGTTCAGATCAATCCAGAATGGCTGAGCAAATCAAAGTATCAGATCAGCAACGCCCAGTAAGATACTGCGAAAAATGTAAAAAGATTTTGACCAAGCCCAATTTCAGATAAGGGTTAGGCGCGCAGGCCCGCGACTGCTATCAAGGGCCGAAACCCAACAGGATTGTCATGGCCCTCCTTCAGATTGCATCGCTTCTTATCGTGCTGGCCGGCGCTTTTGGCGCAATAAACTACCTGTTTTTGCGCCTGCCATCGGCCATTGGCATCCTTGTTGTCGCACTGTTGGCGTCCTTCGCGGTCATCGCCACAGACGCGCTGTTCCCATCCCTTACCGTCGAAGAACAAATCCGCGCGCAAGTGCTGGAATTTGAGTTTTCAACCGCGCTGCTAGAAGGAATGTTGGGATTGCTGCTGTTTGCCGGGGCCTTGCATGTCAAGTTGTCAGACCTGCGCAGAGCGTGGCTTGTGATCTTCCTGATGGCCACCATTGGCGTCGGCCTGTCGACTACCATCGTCGGGTTTGCATTTAGCTGGGTGACCGGCATGCCGTTGATTATTGCGCTGGTTTTCGGAGCTTTGATTTCGCCCACCGACCCGGTGGCGGTCTTGGGCGTGTTGCGCGAAGCGGACCTGCCAAAATCACTGGAGACAAAGATTGCCGGCGAAAGCCTGTTCAATGATGGTGTCGGCTATGTGGTGTTCTTGGTATTGATAGGCTTTGCTTTCCCGTCGGGCGCTCATGGCGGTGGCGGGTTATCCGCTGCGGTAATCCTGTTCGTCCAAGAGGCCTTGGGCGGGGCGCTTTTGGGGTTGGTTCTGGGGTGGCTCACCTTCCGGGTGATGCGGCGGATAGATGATTATTCGCTTGAGGTGCTGATCACGCTGGGGCTTGCCTTTGGGGGCTACGAACTGGCCGTTTGGCTGCATGTGTCGGCACCGATCATGGCGGTTTGCGCAGGCTTGCTGATCGGGGATATCGGTGCCAAACACGGCATGTCCGAAGAAACCCGCCGCTATGTCGATGCGTTTTGGAAAATGATCGACGAGATATTGAACGCCGTGCTGTTTCTTATGATCGGGTTCGAGGTTTTTGCCGTCGCCTTTGATTTTGATTATTTGGTTTCCGGGTGCATCGCGATCTGCCTGGCACTTGTCGCGCGGTTTTTCGCGGTATCGGTCCCGGTTTTGATGCTCAGGCCGTTCCGATCCTTTAGTCAGGGTGTCATCCCGATCATGACCTGGGGCGGTCTTAAGGGCGGTATTTCGGTGGCTTTGGCCTTGTCCCTGCCTGACAGCGAATGGAAACCGCTGATTCTGACATCGACCTACATCGTGGTGATCTTTTCGATCATTGTGCAGGGGCTGACTGTGACGCGGGTTGCTGAACGGGTTGGCCGCGCGCCTGAACTGCCCAGCGGCTAGAACACCCATTCTCAGCCCACCGCATTTGAAAATGCGGCATTTGACCATTCTGCGCGGCGCAGTACTGTGCAGCGCATGAGTTATCCGTCGAATGCCCCCAAACCCCATCCCAATGATGCCGCAGCGGGTATCGAGGTCACGCAAGACTTTGAACCTTTCGCCCAGCGCAATGATGTGTTCACCCGCGCATTTTGGGACGACACCGTGCGCAGCAAGGCCACGGACGGTTTTTTTGCCTCCTACCGGATGGAGGCGACGCCGCGGCGCGGAGACGGCTTTACTCAGCGGGATTTTGCATTGCGCAATGCGTCCTGGCTGATCTCGGATGTGATGACGGACAGGCACGCAGACCAGGGCCGTCGCGAGGGGTTTCAGGCCCCTATTAGCTATGACACGCCCGTCGCCCCAATGCAGGTGGAAATCGACGACCCCGCCAAGATGTCCACCGAAATCAAACGGGTATCCAAGTTTTTTGGCGCGGACCTATGCGGCATCACCGAGATGGACGCACGCTGGATGTACAGATCCCGCGTGGACACCCGCGATCTGAGCGAGGCACCAAATGATCTGCCCGAGGGTCTGACATCGGTCATTGTTTTGGGCCATGAGATGGACGCGGAACTGGTGGCGACCTACCCGTCCGCATTGGCGGGCGCTGCCACGGGACGCGAATACAGTCACGAGGCCGCGATTGTCATGCAACTGGCCGCCTATATCCGCAACCTCGGGTATGAGGCCGTGGCCAGCATGAATGATACCGCGCTGGTGATCCCTTATGCGATCAAGGCGGGTTTGGGCGAATATGCGCGCAACCAACTGGTCATAACGCCAGAGTTCGGGCCGCGTTTGCGGTTCTCGAAAATCTTTACAAACATGCCGTTGTCGCATGATCTGCCGCAGCCCAAAGGCGTGCGCGCCTTTTGCGATATCTGCACCAAATGCGCCGACGCCTGCCCGGTCAAAGCTTTGCCATATGGCCCGCCACAAGCAGGTGGTGCAAATGTCTCGGCCATCAAAGGGGTGCGCAAATGGACGTCGGACGCAGAGAAATGTTTCAGTTTCTGGGCCAAAACCTCAACCGATTGCGCGATTTGCATGCGGGTTTGCCCGTTTAATCGCGAATTCACCACGTGGCGACACAGAATGTGGCTAAAGCTGGCGCTGTCGCGGTTTCGCAAATGGGCCCTTTGGCTGGACCGCAAACGCGGTGGGCGCGCAAAACCCGCCAACTGGTGGTCGGCAGGCTAAGTCTAACGCCGGTTTTACCGGGGATCGGAGCGCCGGACATTTGCGTGCCAATCTTCGCCCGGAATAGCCGAAACGGCCTGTGCCGGTAGTTTTGTGGCGCTTAACACCCCATCCAGTCTTGCGATGCCAAGACCAACAAATACGCCAAATCCGACCAGCAAAACAGCGTTCAACACGCTGCCGGTCAACTGTGGCCGCGTGTTATGGCCCTCAGGTGTTGTAGTAAACATTTTTGATCTCCTTTTATTTCAGACCGGGCAGAGTGCCGGTGTGAAAAAGACATAAGTGTTGGAGGATCATTCTAAAAGAGAATATATTTCATACATATCATCACAAATTTTGATATACAGCATGTACGATACCGACGCTCTATATCATTGTGCGAACATGCACAGGATCGGCTCGCATTCGCAGCTTGTGTGATCAACGATAGACATTATTTGTTAAGCACCCGCAAAACAGGAGGCTACGCATGTCGCTCAGACCCACATTGGAAACCCGACGCGCGGTTCCAACCCTTGAAGGGGCCGGTGTAAAGCTGCATCGTGCTTTTGGCTTTCAGGACCCAAGCGAGCTGGATCCATTCCTGCTGTTCGATGATTTCCGCAACGACCACCCAGAGGATTTCGTCAAAGGTTTCCCGTGGCATCCGCACCGGGGGATTGAGACCATCACTTATGTATTGGCAGGCACCGTCGATCACGGAGATTCGCTGGGCAACACCGGCATTCTCGGGGCGGGCGATGTGCAGTGGATGACGGCCGGGTCAGGTATAATGCATCAGGAAATGCCGCAGGGAAACGCGGCCGGGCAGATGCACGGGTTTCAACTTTGGGGCAATTTACCCAGCGCGCAAAAGATGACGACGCCGCGCTATCAGGACGTACCCGCACAAGATATCCCGGTTGTCACGGATGACGACGGCACCGTGGTCAAGATCATTACCGGCG
>JBAUHN010000239.1:0-8357 GCA_049680295.1 Sulfitobacter sp. | reverse complement strand
AGCATATGCGTTGTGTGACCCATCTTTGGTCGAAAACCTTCGTCCCAACGGCTCGAGAAGCGATCTACGACAGATTTGATTTCGTTTGCATTCAACTGCTTCTTTCCATCGAGAACACTGCGGCTATCGACGATGAAGGATGATTTACTCGTGAGGTATTCGAGCTGATTGGAAAGCTGGCCCTTTGTGTGGGTGCCACCAGACCGAATGGCTTTGAACACCGCTGCTCGGTGGCCCTTTGCCGCCCTTGTCATTTGCTTGCGCTTTTCGCCCAACCCTTGCGTCGAACCGCGCACGCGGCTCCAACCCTCACGGAAAATCTCGCCGGTTACAGCACTAACTGCATCACTCTTCGCCATCGGCCAGCTCCTTCAACGCCTCGTTGACCAACAGGTTGATCCTATCTGTCCGCCGCCGAACCAGAAGATCCACTTGATCTGCAAAATCCAAGACGAACCCAGTTAGGCTGCGCATCTGGGCCAAACTTGCCTGCCCGAAGGGGGGCCTAATCCCCTTGTTGTTGGCCTCGTTCATTCGTTTGGCGATCTGCGTGACGTTGTTCCCGACACGATTAAGGGCCGCACGAAAGCCCTTCAGCTCGTCGGTCAGGTATTCGTCCGGCTGGAGAATCCCATTTGCAGCTTGGATCAATCGTCGCATCCCGTCGGATCGGCTGTTGACCCCATGCCGCCCAAGCAACGCCTCAAAGGTTCGCAATTCCTCTGGTGTTACCGTTGTTCCGATTTGTGCAGTCCTAATGCCGCTGTCGCGTTTTCGCATCTGTTCCTTGCGAACTGTGTACTGGATTGTTCTCGGCGTAACGTCGAAACGCTTCCCAAGTACCTGAGCGGAGACGCCTCTTCGCGATTCACGGACGATTTCCAATCGCTCCAAATCAGATAAGCGGTGGCGTTTAGCCATTGCGAACATACACTCCCTATTTCCTGCCAACTTCATACAATCACTTAGGCTTTGACGCAATTATAATAATGTGGCTTCTATTATATTATTGTCAAAGCCGTTAAAAGTGAATTGTATTCCGCTGCAAACCGAACCCTCGGGGTGAGGTTGTCGAGCCAGGAGCGAGACCGGCCATAAACCGAAGGTGACGGCCCGATCTTGTATAATGGCCGCTGTGCGGCCTCCATGTTCCTTCCGCGCCCTCTCCCCTCGGCAAGAGAGAATAGTGCCTTAACGGGGCGCTCCGCGGCTCAGGCGCGATGTTATACCCCCTGCCCTACCCTCGTTCTTTGAATTCCGGCTGCTTTGCGTGGGTCTAGAAGCACGAAACACGCCACAGGTAACACGTAACACGTAACACGTAACACGATACATGCCACACACCACCCGATACACGCTACAAATAACAATCAACACGATACCTGCTACTCGTAACAGGAAACAGGAAACAGGAAACATGCTTACCGATATATGATACACGCAACACGATACAGGCAACACGTCACAAGTAACAGTTGACACGAAACACTTATCCAGCAACATGCTACACGATACATGTGGCACGCAACACAGCACGCGAAACATGATCCACGAAACAAGAAACACGATTGAGGTCAAGAAACATGCCAAACGAAAATATGAAGGTCATTTCGGTCATGACCCGAAAAGGTGGAGCTGGAAAAACAACACTGACCCGAGCGCTAGTGAGCGCCGCCATGTCACGCGGCAAACGCTGCCTTGTTTTCGACGCCGACCCACAGCAGGCACTCGTAAGATGGGCAACCAAACTCCAACTGAACGACCCCTTGTTCAAAATAGAACCGCTGACAAAAGCCAGTGAGCTGGAACAAAAGGCCGAAGAAGCTTACCAAAACAACACAGCGGATTATGTGTTCGTGGACACAATCGGCGCAGCTGGTGCTTGGGCCGATGATCTGGCATCTGAAAGCGACGCAATCGTTGTTCCGATGATGCTAAGTGATGACGATCTGGAAATTACAACGGACACGTTCAACTGGTATGTTGGACTACGCGAGCGGGCCGACGATCCCGAAGCACTACCAAGTTTCCATGTGGTACTGTCGGCGGTGCCTCCAAAACAGAGCAAAGCCGAAACAGAAGTTGAGCGAAAAGCCCTGAAAAACTTTCCGGTCTTGGACGATTACTTCATGGCGCGAAAACAGCATAAGGACGCTGCCGCCGATGGCTTCATTCACTCCATTGCCCAAGCCCGCCGCGAAAGCAAAAACCCATTGATGCGGGTTCATGCGAAGCACTTTGAAGAGGCGCTTGAAGAAGCGTCTTCCATTCTTGATGCGCTGACAGGGGACAGCTGATGGCACGGAAGAAGAAACCCAAAATCTTAGGTACAGACCCGTCCTATACTTCGGATTTCACCGAATACACGAGGCTCCCAACGAATAAGCCGCCAGAGGTTCAAGAACCAGAGGCTGCACCCGAGCCTCAATCTGAACCGGCCCAGCAAACGGAAAAAACGGTACCTGCCCCGAGGACACGGAAACCAAAGGCTAAACCGACAAAGTCGGCAGAACCAGAGAAAACTGACGCGCCTGAGCCCGCAAAGCATCCCGGCCCCAAACGAGAAATCACACTCACCGCCGCTGTAAAAGTCGAACAGCACGAAAAGCTAGAAGACCTCGAAGGCAAAGGACTTGCTCAGAAGGATGTCATTGCGCTCGCCGGACGGCGAGCAATCGAACGCTTCGATCCAAAGCCCGAGTTTGTCGACAAAGCAGAAGCAGAGCGTGGACCCATGCGCGAAGGATACCGTAGCAGCAAACGCATAGATGCTGCCATGATTGACAGGCTACGAAATCAACAGGACCCTTTGCGATTGTCCTCTGACGCGGCGATGGTGCGAGGACAGTTTGAAATACTATTCTGGTCGTGCCTCGATGAAGTCATTGAAGAACTGAACAGGAAGTATTGATAGAAGGCGCGGCAAGCCGCGCAAATAATCCTTTGAAGGGGGAAGGAGTTTCGCCTTCCTTCCCCCTGAAACAAAATAGACTGGGCCGTGTCCTCGCGCTTTGCGCTGCGGGCCGCACCAACCCCGTCGATTTGGTTTCACCCCCATCCTCTCAAGCTCCGCGCATACTCAGGGGTAAGCAGCCGCTTACCCTTTTCCAATTAAGGAATTCGGGCAGGGGAAGTGCTGTTCTCAGTGCAGACAGAGTAAAACCCATGGCACACAACAAGAGGCTCGAAGCGAAGCCAATAAAACGAATTTTGGACAGAAAAACGCGCGAAGTGGTGGGCTGGCTCTATGAATGGAACACGGGTGAGCGGGTGCCAATGTGGAAGGACGGATGCAAGACGGATGTGGTGTACGAATAAAGCCGCCGATCGCGGATGATCAGCTTGGTCAACGGACGGAAAAATTGCTAGGCTGTCTCCCAAGAAAGGACCCGGCCTATGCTTTTCCGTAAATCTCTGATTTTTGGCACGCTTTTTGGCCTCCTTCCGCTCTCTGCCGGTGCCTGGGAACACAGCGTGGAACGCGGCGTTGATCTTTATCAGGCACTTGATGGTAGCGTTTCGCTGTCGTTGATTTGCGACCCGAATTCTGTCTATGGAACAACGGCTAGCGCGGTCATGGTCGGCGTCGGTACCAAACTGGAAATGAACGTGCCTGTGACGTTCCGTTTTCCCGATCTGATCACAATTCAAGTCACCTTGGTCTATGGCCGAGTTTCCAAAGCCGATAACAAAGGCGGGGCTTGGGAACCATTGCTAACAGGGTTTCGGACCCATGACGCCGTTGCGGTGTTTGTCGGTGACGAAATCCATGAAGTAAACCTGGGCGTCCCCCTGCCGTTTAGTTGCCTGTGATCTGGCCCGTAGGGCCATCGCGCGAAGCGCAGGGCGGGGCAGGGGGCGGGCGCAGCTCTTCCCCTGCCGCGTCACCCCCACCGGCACAGAAACTGCCCCGCCGTTGCAGGCTGGGGCAGGTATCGGCCAGATAAGCCAACTGGGAGTAGGATTAGCCTATCATCCTTGGGCCGACACTCACTAAACCTACGCGGCCGCCCTTCTTTCTGATTTGCTGACAAGATCGTTGATTTAATCCAACGCTTTTTGCGCCTCTGCTGCTGCCTTGAAAATCATGTCCTTGTCCGATTTCAGGGCCTCAAGCCATTTTTCGATATAGGCCGCGCTCTGATCAAACTGCGGTTCAACGCCAAGCTGTACGCACAAGAAACATGCGCCAATTTCAGCCACCAATTCGTCAAAGGCGTATTCTTTCTTGGTCACATTGGCCTTTTGGGTCGCTAGGCGCGGCTCTCCGCAAACCCAATGCGTCAACTCGTGTGCCTTCGTG
The DNA here is from genome assembly GCA_049680295.1 of Sulfitobacter sp. Lineage (GTDB taxonomy): Bacteria > Pseudomonadota > Alphaproteobacteria > Rhodobacterales > Rhodobacteraceae > JBAUHN01. The sequence continues at coordinate 4,054 of JBAUHN010000239.1, read as the reverse complement.
GCGTAATACCCCGACGCATCATAAAACGTCTGAATCGGCGGCATGTGGATGTGATCCTTTGCGGGGCTGTAGTAGGCTTGCGGCTTGTCCGACGTGACAATCTCCGCGCCGGACGCCTCAAAGAAGGCTTCAAGGGAGGGGTCTTCGACGGTACCGAGATCGCGGGGAGGTTCGGGCCGCACATAGTATTCTTCGGGCAAGCCGTCGATCTGATCAGCGTTAAAAACATTGTTGGTTTTGGCAAACCGAATTTTGCGCTTTCCCTCTTCACCTTCTGCGGCGTTCTCGTCTTTGCGTTCAAGCGATCCATAGAAAACCGATTTCGTGGCCTTCTGGCCTTTTTCCACACATCCACCTAACTCCAACGCTTGTTTGAAAGTCATCCAGCGCGCTGAGTTATAGCCTTTCACATAGGCAGTCGCCCAAAGCATCAGAATATTGATGCCTTTGTATTGTTCGCCATTGTGCCGCAACGGGAAACACGCGCCAGCCGCGTCACCAGTCCACGGTTTGCGCCAAGGCGGTGTGCCTGCCTCGATCTGCGCGACAATCGTATCTGTGACGTGCTGTTTAATATCGACTTTTGCCATAAACTTAATCCTTCGTGGTGTGGGCGGGGTCATTGCCCCTTTGGAATGGTTTTTTGGACAACCGCTGGAAGCGGCTGCTCCTGAAAACCTGACCCGCTGGCGAAGCGTGGGGGTTAGCAAGGGCAATAGGAATCGACAGGTTTGGTGCGGCCCGCAGCCGAAGGCGAGGACACGGGCCTGTCTATTCCTGTTGACCGCGCGAGGGGGCGAAGTCCCCTTAGCGACGTGACGCTGTGGCGTTCGGCTCGCCCGAACCCCAAGTCACCAAGAAAAATATTGGATCGGCCGAGATCCGATGCCCCATGCGACCGTCACCCGACTGGGCAGATCGGCGTGACTCTGGGCAGGGCATGAGACAAAGGACGGATCGCGGCTCGGAGAGACGCGACCTGGACTATTGGATCAGCACGCACAGAGGCGTGTCGTTCTGGGCGAAAGCCGGTCTGCCGGCTGAAGACTAGGGCGCGGTGACACGGCCAAAAAGGCAGGGGCAGGGGCCATTGTGAAATGTCAGACGACTATGACCTTCACGTCACAAACTGACCCAAAATGAAAACCCGGACCCTCGCGCCGGATACGGCAAAGAACCCATACACACCAAGCTTCTGCAAGGCAGCGAAGGGCAGCTTTTGAAGTTTCTTAAATTCACATACAAGAACTTGTACGACTAAAGCCGCTGGCACACTGCCTTCTCATCGGGGTTAACAAATGTATTCGCTGGATCAATTCAGAGCACTCAAGGCGAGTTTCAGAGCCAAACTAATAGCTCCGGCATCTAACGAACCGCTGATTTGCAATCTGCACGAATGCAGGAGCGCACCTGGGGCAATGGAAATTAGGTATCCAAATGGAACCTCGGTGTTTCACGTTGCGGAGGCTTGTAATGTTGCTGCGATAGTGAATTCGGTGGATCGATTGTTGTCATTGCCAAGATCGACCGTAGCTTGCGAGGAACTTTCGGAGGTGTTGCTTCTTAGACTCGACGTTCTACGAGAGTATGTCCGGGATTTGATACCTTACGAGACGGACACTGAGGCTGCATCTGAAAAACTAATTCGCGCTTGGGCGGGTTTTTTGAAACACCCACGAGGCTTTGTTCTCGCTCATAGATGTATAGTGGACTGGGCGGATTTTGAAGAAACCGTCGCACTCGACAACAGCGCTGTCATCGATTTTAGCGAGCTTCGCAGCATGAGGGACAAAGACCGCGAAAAGGATCGATTCAGGAATGCACCTGTTAGAGTGAGCCTACCCACTGTTGCCGAACTAGAGGAATTCTTCGAGGTTAGCTGTACGCGAATGAAGCAAGCGATTGTTGAATACGCCTAGATTGCCTTTTCGATCGATGACGTCCGTCAATCTGGAGCTAGGGGCGTTATGGACCTATCCGACTTCGCAGACGCCAAGGCGGTCTTTGGCCTCTGAGGTCTGAATGTTTGAACCGTTCGGGGGTTTTCTTGTATTTCGGCATCGGGCCCACTCTAGTGAGGTCGAATTTCGGCTGACACGGAAACCGGAGTGTAAGGCGGGCCGTGGGACCCGCCTAGTCGGTCGTTAGTCTTGGTTGCGTTCCATCGACCGTTTCACCGATTGGGTGATGTTGTCGAAGTCATCCGCTGCCATCGTGATCCCGTATTCGGTCCCGCCATCTGTGTTTTCCCATTGGGTCTGGCGGATGGTCCCGCGCGCGTGAACAATGTCGCCGGGCTTGACGTTTTCTTTCGCCCACTTGATGACGTTCTCGTTGAAGATTGTCACTTCGTTCCAGAAGGGGTTGGACTGGAACTCGCCCCGGTTGTCCTTGCGGCCATACTCGGCGGCGATGCTGACCCGAAGGGTGCTGCCAACTTCTTTGGTTTTGCCGACGCGGCCCATAATCTGAAATTCTGCAAAGGTTCTCATTGTGGTGTCTCCTTGGTGAGAGTGTTTCGATAAAAAACGGTCATGCCAGTGTTCGATGCGATCAAACGAAAAAGCGGAGGGTCCGAACGATATTATAATATTGTTAGCAATATTTTATATCGGTTGGAAGCCGTTTTTTTGTTTGAAGGGGAGGGCGGTAGCCCGTTCCGGTCGCTAAGAGAAGACTGAGCAATGTTCCGTTTGAGAAACACGTCCAAGGGGATACTTGGGAACCTGCCCGCTCAGTTTTTGAGGGCCGGATAGAACCAAAGAAGTCGGTGGCGAGCGCAATGACAGCAACGCTTATGGCAATCGCTAGGACAGCCGAGGCGAGACCCAACCCCTAGAAGGGACCGAGGATCTTCGGTAGAACCGAAACAGGCGAAAGGTCATGCCCTGACAACCCATGCGTGTGTGGCCGAAGACCCTGAAGGAAAACCGGCGGGGCAGGGGGATTGCGAGCAAGGTATGACAGACACCCCCAATATTGAACGGCGCAACCCAACCGAAAACCGCCAAGGCGGAGTGTGGTGCGTTTTGGCGGTCGTGCTGTTGAACATATCGGTGCTACCAGTGGCAAGCAAAGCAGAACCCGTACACCCAGCCTCAATCTACGTCATAGATGGCGACACTTTGGACATTGAAGGACAACGCTTCCGCTTAGTGGGCTATGACACACCAGAAACCTACCACGCGAAATGTGACTTTGAGCTGGCGCTTGGCAATGCTGCGACCAAGCGAGTGCGCGACCTAGTTGCATCCGGCCAATTACTCGATCTGGTTATTTTACCAGGTCGGGACAGATATGACCGCGGGTTGGCGCGGTTTTCAATCGGCGGGAAAAACCTCGCAGATATTTTGACCGGCGAAGGTCTGGCCAGGGCATATCAGGGCGGGCGACGTCAGAGCTGGTGCTGATCCCGCGATAGCGGTTCCGCGCGAATAGCGCAGGCCCGTTGTGGTGGGGCGACGCCCTGCCACAATGGGCAATTATTCGGAGGTGGTGGCTCTGCCAAAAGCGCTGAACAAGCCAAGAGCGCGGGTCCAACACATCCAGCGGGGCAGGCCGCGCTGCTGGCATCCGTGCGAATAGACCCCATGCAGAACAATATTTATCATCACGACTCCCCGATATCGGAGGCTGCGGGCACACGAGGCAACGAGGCTTTGCACCGATCTGACTTTTCACCAAGAACCTCAAAACGAATAACATCATCGAAGAACAAGGGGTAGTCGTTTGCATCAAACGGCTTGTTTCTAGTCAAAAGGTCAGCGTTTTTGATCTTGTCAGCATTATCCAGCGCACGGCTGACATGCTTGCCGGAAAAAGCCCGGCTCAATGTTCGTTGGAACATCTGTGCATGATCGTCGGGATCGGCGCGACCCTCAGCATCCAGATAGTAGGTTCGCGCGGTTGTGTTCTCTGAAACAGCAACAGGCTCCCCGTCTATCGTCAGCAGGTGAAAATTCACCACCATGACCTTCTTGTTCGCCAGATTAGAAACCGGAATGTCGCCTTGGGCGAAGGGAGTAATGCGATTGAAGGCGATACGATATCCAAC
>JBAUHN010000238.1:0-4848 GCA_049680295.1 Sulfitobacter sp. | reverse complement strand
GATCAGAATGACCGATCATGTGGTGAAGTTAAAACCATGGCCGAGAACCATTTGGACGAGATTAACGCAAAGATTGAGAACCTTATGCGCCTCCGAGAAGCGCTCTTGAGCCTATCCAAGAACTGCGATGACGGCACTGCAGCCTGTCCCATGTTGGACGCTTTGATGAAGGATGGCTTCGGTTTGGGCGCACCTTAGCAAAGCGGGTCTTGCAGAAGTCCGCTCGGCCCCAAACCTGAAAATCAAGGCATGAAATTGCTGCGTCCTGCAAGAATGGCTGTTTACTTGCGCCTAGCGACGACACTGAGTATTCGATTGTACCGCATTTTTCTCGCTGCGAGCGCGCGCAGCATGAAATAACAATGGCTGGCTTCGGGCTCACTCGAGACATTAGTCGCAGCTCGCGTGAACGGCTGGTCTGGGAACATTGCCATTCGCAGCATCCCGTATAAACGACTAAGATGTTAGGTGTTTCCGCCGTTGGCACTTTGGCCATTGCTGCTGAAATAGCCCACTTTCTTATGTGCATTCTGCTAGCCCAAACCAATTGTGGCCGTGCTCGCTACTTTGTTTGAGATGGAAGGCGGCAGATCAGCTCTTGGCAATCGAGTTTGATCCTTCTCAGCTGATTGGCTGCAATCACGGCAAATGCGAGAGCTCCTAGGCTCAAAAGTTGTTTTTCTAGACTGCCTGCAGTCCAAACGACGGCAATGGTCGCGCATGTAATCAATACAACGCTCGAAAGAAACGCACCCTTGGCTTGCTTGTGCATGGTTTGCGCCACCTCCAATGCAGTAGCCCCATCTGCGTACTTTTTCGTGAAAAAAAGTGTCGGCATGATCACTCCTTTAGGCTTTGCTGCGCAATCTCCTGAGCGTCGACTTGGGTTAAACCTTCCCCTTGCTTGAGGCTCAGTTTCACAAGCAATTTCAAGAAACCCGCAGCTTTTTCGGGACTTTTTTCGATTAACGAAGTTGGAACCGTGCCAAGACCTGCGAGCAGCGCGTTTTCGACGATGTCTAACTCAGTGTCCCCAAGCGGGGTTTGCTTTCCCGTGAGAATCCACAAAGGTTCTTCGTTCATTAGATTGTGCAGTTTGATTAATATCGATGTTGGCACTTCACGTTCGCCGCTCTCGTAACCCCGATAGGACCGATACGACGCGCCAATCGTTTCAGAAAAATCTTGCTGGTTTAGTCCGGTTTTCGCTCTGATTTCTTTCAGGCGCATGCCGATGTTCGTGTTTTCGCTAGACATTGGTGATGTATAAGTCCATATGTTGACTTTACTGTCCAAATTTGGACAGTAAAGTGCCTTTGAGGCCAAAAGTGTCTCAAAATGTATAGCATTGCCGCAAAGAAAGGGAAGTCATGAGTGAAGCCATATTGGAAACCAAAGATGTTGCGGAATGTCTTGGCCTTTCCGTGCGCCGTGTGCGGCGGCTCCTTTCGTCAAAGAAGCTGCGCCACGTTCGTATTGGGAGGCAGTTTTTTGTCCCCGAACAAGCCGTCCAGGAGTTTCTATCCCAAAACATGGTCGAGACTTGCCTCGCTGATGAGAAGGGCAATCCTTGAAAGATCTAAAAGGCTTAGAGACGTTGTTTGTTTCACCGTCAGAGCGGAAGTGAAAACTGAGCTAGAGAGAAAAAAGAAGCCAGCCCAAACGGAGACATCTGCCATGCCCGCCAGAAAAGCTGTTTTGACCCAGACAGAACTGAAGCGCTATTTGGCCGCATACCGTGACGCGGGGATTCCTGTCGGGCGCACCGAAATTGGCCCAGATGGGACGGTGGTGATACATTCTGCGAGTGAGACCTCACCACCAGCGATAAATGATTGGGACGCAGATTGAAAAAACGAAAGAAATACCCGGGCGCTAGCTCCTACAAGGATCGACACGGGAAACGCCGTTGGCGGTATAGGGCGCGCGGGTTCACTGCCGAACTGGGGTCTGACTACGGGTCAGACGAGTTTGAACAAAGGTATCAGGATGCCGTGAACCGCCAGAAATCGAAGTCTAGTGAAGGGGCAGGGGCTTCCCGCACAAAAGCTGGAACTTTGGATGATCTGGTCACGCATTTCTACAAGCTGCACTTTCCGACCATCAGCGAAAGCACACGGGCCGATTATCGCAGTGTCATCGAGCCTTTAAGGCTTAAACACGGCAAGAAGCGTATCGCGCATATGAAAATTCGGCACGTCATGGCCATCAAGGCGGAAATGCACGAAACGCCGATGCAGGCCAACAAGATGCTCAAACGGCTGTCTCAAATGATGGACCTTGCAGTCACGATGGATTGGGTTGCCGCCAATCCGGTCCTCGGTGTCAGTAAGTATGCGACCACGTCCGAAGGGTATCACTCATGGGACGAAGGCGAGATTGCTCGTTTCTATGAGGTTCATCCACTCGGATCACCTGCGCATATTTGTATGACGCTGATGCTCTACACAGGGGCCGCGAAGGTTGATGCGGTGAAGCTGGGGCCAGCGAACGTCAAAGATGGGCGGATAGAATATCGCCGTCAAAAGACCAGCAAGAACCCAAGCGGGGTGCTGATCAGCTTGCCGATCCATCCGGCCTTGGCAGAAGCTGTGGAGGCAAGGCCCGTCACGTTCACCTACCTTGAGACAAGCCATAACAAGGCGCGCTCTCGCAAGGGCCTTGGGACATCCATGCGCAAGTGGTGCGACAAAGCGGGCTTGCCTCTATGTTCCTCACATGGCTTGCGCAAAGCAATCTGCCGCAGGATCGCCGAGGCGGGTGGCACACCTTACGAAATCATGGCGGTCAGCGGGCACGTCACGCTGGCGATGGCTAAAAAGTACTGTGAGACGTTTGGGCGGCGGGACATGGCTGATTCAGCATTTTTGCGACTTACAGGCACGAAAGCGGAACAAAACTTGACGAACCACCCTGAAAGGTTCGTCAGAAAATCACCTAACACCCTATAACAAAAGGACAATAAATGATGTTTGGTAGGCCCGGCAGGACTTGAACCCGCAACCAAAGCGTTATGAGCGCTCTGCTCTAACCAGTTGAGCTACAGGCCCGCCATGGGCGGTTGGGTAATCCGGCGCGGCGACTTCGTCAAGCCTTACCGTTGCGCAGCGGCCATAGATGCTCTAACCCCGCGAACAATGGATTTTGCGCCAAGCGACATATACCGGGGGACGGGCCTGTGAGCACTGCCAAAAATGGAATTACCTACGCCGATGCCGGGGTTGATATTGATGCAGGCAATGCCTTTGTCGATCTGATCAAACCGGCTGCCAAACGGACCAACCGCCCCGGTGTGATGGCCGGATTGGGCGGTTTCGGCGCGCTGTTTGATCTGAAAGCTGCGGGTTATGTCGACCCGATTTTGGTGGCCGCCACCGACGGTGTCGGGACCAAACTGCGCATTGCGATTGATACGGGCCATGTGGATGGCGTCGGGGTTGATCTGGTGGCGATGTGTGTCAATGATCTGGTGTGCCAGGGGGCGGAACCCTTGTTTTTCCTGGATTATTTTGCGACCGGTCGGTTGGAAACCGAACAGGCTGCGCGCATTGTGCAAGGCATTGCCTTGGGGTGCGAACGCGCAGGCTGTGCGCTGATCGGTGGCGAGACGGCCGAGATGCCGGGCATGTATCCGGCGGGGGATTTCGATCTGGCAGGCTTTTCCGTCGGTGCGATGGAGCGCGGCGGTGCATTGCCCAGGGATGTCGCGGCGGGCGATGTGTTGCTTGGATTAGCCAGCGATGGCGTGCATTCCAACGGCTATTCTTTGGTGCGCAAACTGGTTGATATGTCGGGTCTGGCATGGGCTGACGCTTGCCCATGGTCAGATCAGTCACTGGGTGAGGAATTGCTGACGCCAACGCGGCTTTATGTGAAATCAGCGCTGGCAGCGGTGCGGGCAGGGGGCGTACATGCGCTGGCTCATATCACCGGTGGCGGGCTGACCGAAAATCTGCCGCGTGTTTTGCCTGACACCTTGGGCGCGCAGATTGATTTATCTGCATGGACGGTTCCCGGCGTGTTCGACTGGATGGCAGGCGTCGGCGGCATGGCCGAGGCCGAGATGCTCAAGACCTTTAACTGCGGTATCGGGATGATTGCCGTGGTCAAAGAGGATCAGGCCCAACCGCTGACGGACTTGCTGCAGGACCATGGCGAAACGGTTGCGCGGATCGGTGTGGTGACGGGCACGCCCGGCATCATATACAGCGGCACATTGCTTTGACAAAACGGGTTGCGATTTTCCTGTCCGGCGGCGGATCAAACATGCGCGCGCTGGTGAATGACATGACCGGTGATCATCCGGCGCGGGTTTGCGTTGTTGTATCAAACGTGGCCGAGGCGGGCGGGGTTGCCTGGGCGAAATCGCAGGGCATCGCCACAGCGGTTGTTGATCATCGCCCCTATGCCGGCAACCGGCCTGCGTTTGAGGCTGCAGTGTCGGCAGCCCTGGTGCCGCATGCACCAGATATCATTTGTCTGGCGGGGTTCATGCGCATTTTGACAGCCGGGTTTATGGATCAATGGACCGGTCGGATGATCAATGTCCACCCATCGCTTTTGCCGAAATACACCGGGCTGCACACCCACGCCCGCGCCTTGCAGGCCGGCGACGCCGAACACGGCTGCACCGTGCATGAGGTCACAGCCGTGTTGGACGATGGCCCGATATTGGGGCAGGCGCGCATACCGGTTTTGCCCGGTGATACAGCCGATACATTGGCCGCGCGCGTGTTGGTTCAGGAACACCGGTTGTACCCGGCCGTTTTGCGCCGTTTTGCCGCTGGAGACCGGACGCCTGTAAATCTTAAGGGATAGGTCAGGGTTACTGGTCAAGTTGGCTTTGCT
>JBAUHN010000237.1:0-3405 GCA_049680295.1 Sulfitobacter sp. | reverse complement strand
TGGGCCAAGGAAATGGGCGGCTTTGCCCGCAACACCTGAACCCGGCCCCTTTTGTCCAACCGGACCTAAGGAGCAGCCATGACCATCGACAAAAGCCAGATCCGCAACGCGGCAACCGTGATCGTGCTGCGCGACCGGTTTGAGGCCCCCCGCATCCTGATGGGTCAACGCGGGGCCAAAGCGGCGTTCATGCCCAACAAATTTGTGTTCCCCGGTGGCGCGGTTGATGACAGCGACGCCGATATCCCGCTGGCCGCGCCCCTGCCCGAAACCTGTATGTCGCGTCTGGCCGAAGATGCCGATCCCAGCCTGGCCCATGCCATCGCCGTGGCCGCCGTGCGCGAATTATGGGAGGAAACCGGCCTCATTCTGGGGCAGCCGGGCCATTGGAACACCCCGCCACCGGCCGATTGGGAAAGCTTTGCCGCCACGGGCCATGTGCCGCATGCGGCCCCATTGCAATTCACCTTTCGCGCCATCACGCCACCTGGACGCCCGCGCCGCTTTGACGCGCGGTTCTTTCTGGTGGATGCCGATGATATCGCCAGCGATCTGGATGATTTTGGTGCCGCCTGCGATGAGCTGTCTCATCTGCAATGGGTCCCCCTGACCGAGGCGCGGTCGTTTGACATGCCCTTTATCACCGAAGTGGTCATGGCCGAGGTCGAAGCCCGCGCCAAAGACCGCAATCCGCCGGATTCAGTGCCCTATTTTAAGAACAACGACGAAGAGAGCCTCTTTATGCGGCTGCGCGGGCATCCGATGCAGGGCTAGATGCAGGGCGGCAAGGTCGGCTCTGCGGACAAGGACGAAACCGCTCACGCGGTATTGGCGCTTGTGGCGTGCGTTGCGTGTTGAAGTGATCGGCGTGGATTTTGCGAACTGACGAACCTGTTGGACGATTGGGACCTTCTCAATCTGATAACAGGAGGTCTTCATGACTGATCATTATGTACCGAAACTACGGCAGCGTTTTCTGGAAGATATGCGGATCAAGGGTCTGCAACCAAAGACGCAGACGATTTATTTGCGCGCGATGCGGGACTTTACCCGGTTCTTGGGGCATGCCCCAGATAGCGCGACGCCTGAGGAACTCCGGGCGTTCCAGCTGGATATGAAGGAACGCGGCGTTGGCGCGCCAACCTTTAACAATCGGCTGACAGTGTTGAGTTTTTTCTATGCCTCAACTTGCCCGCGCCCTGAGATGAAGCGGCACATGCGGTATCAGCGTGCGGCCAAGAAGATTCCGGTGGTGCTGAGCGCTGAGGAAGTTGCGCGTATCATCGAAGCGGCACCTGGGCCTGGGCTGCGTTACCGCGCGGCCTTCAGCGTTGCTTACGGCGGCGGGCTGCGCGCCAGCGAGGTCACCCATCTGAAGGTCGGTGATATCGACAGCGACCGGATGTTGATCCGGATCGAGCAAGGTAAGGGGCGTAAGGACCGGCAAGTCATGTTGTCGCCCAGCTTGCTCAATCTGTTGCGCGACTATTACCGTGAGGCCCGCCCGAGAGGATGGATGTTTCCAGGCCGCAATCGGATCGACCCAATCTCCACCCGGCAGTTCAACCGAGCCTTTGGGGTGGCCTGCGACTTCGCCGAGATCAAAAAGCAGGTGTCGCCCCACACTTTGAGACACAGCTTTGCTACGCATCTGCTGGAAAGCGGGACTGATATACGCATCATTCAGGTGCTGTTGGGACACGCCAAGCTAGAGACGACGACAGTCTATACCAAGGTGGCGACCAAAACGATCCAGAACGTGACCAGCCCACTTGATCTGCTTGTGAGTAGGAAAGCCGGTCCTGGTTAAGTCGGGCCATCATGCCCCGTCCCAAACTGGAGGTCGCGGAAATCTTCCGCGCCCATGGGCCTGCGTATCGTCGCGAACATGCAGGGCATCTCAATCTGCCGCAGTTGAAGGTGATGTCAGCCATTGAGGCCTGTCGGACCGCTGCGCTCGGCGGGCATGTGGCGGCGTGTACGAAGTGTGACCACCAGCATATTGCCTATAACTCGTGCCGGAACCGGCATTGCCCGAAGTGCCAGGGTGCAGCGGCACAGGACTGGATACAGGCGCGCATAGAAGACCTTCTGCCGGTCGAGTACTTCCACGTGGTCTTCACGCTGCCTGCGCCAATCGCTGACATCGCCTACCAGAACAAGGCTGCCGTCTACGGCTTGCTGTTCAAGGCAGCGGCCCAGACGCTTCTGACCATCGCGGCCGACCCAAAACACCTTGGTGCAAAGATCGGCATGACATCGGTGCTCCATACATGGGGGTCAGCGATGACGCACCATCCCCATGTCCACGTCATCGTGCCGGGCGGCGGATTATCACCGGATGGCAAGAACTGGATAGGTTGCCGCTCTGGGTTCTTGCTGCCTGTGAAGGTCCTATCGCGGTTGTTCCGTCGCCTCTTTCTCGAAGGGCTGATCCGATTGCACAAGGCAGGCAAGCTCAAGTTCTTCGGCGATCTGGCGGAGTTGGCTGATCCGGCAGTCTTCGCGGCCCATCTCACCCCGCTGCACAAAATCGATTGGGTGGTCTATGCCAAACAGCCCTTCGGCGGACCCAAAGCGGTGTTGGCCTATCTGAGCCGATATACCCACCGCGTCGCAATCTCCAACCACCGCCTTGTCAGCGCCGATGCCGACACTGTGGCCTTCAGGTGGAAAGATTATCGCATCAAGCATGGAGACCGAATGAAGGTCATGCACCTGTCAACGGATGAGTTCATCCGCAGGTTCCTGATCCATGTCCTGCCCTCCGGCTTCCACCGCATCCGCCACACGGGCTTCCTCGCCAATGGTATCCGTCGTGACAGGATCGCAAAGATCAGGTGTTTGCTTGATGCCGAACCAGAACCCACTCAAATGCCGGACGAAGCCACAAACTCCGAACCCGACGATCTACCCGCGCACCAGCCTTGCCCCAAATGCGGTGGTGCGATGATCACAGTTGAGATCTTCCTGCGCGGCCAAACACCCAAATGCCGCGCTCCGCCAAGGGAGGGTGCCGCATGATACACCAAGAAAACCCGACTCTGACTTACGCAGACGCCGGACCAATCAGTGCTGCCTTCTCAGAAAATCCGATGCTGAATCATTCCTGCGGTGGCAAAATGGAGGACCAAAGGACAAAGTTATGCTGGGAAAACCGCCCCGCCGCTGCCGCCTATCGGCAAAATCCCGTCCGATCTGCGCATCAAAACTCGCAGCCGTAACCCACAATCCCCATAGCACCGAAAACAGCCCGCGCTTTCCTCCTTGTCGGATTTGTCGCCGCTGCAGCTTGCGCTGACAGCAGCCACAAACCTTAGACAAAACCGGACTTGTGCAGGTACGGCTATTGCTGGCGCAGCATTTGTTCGCAATCGCAACGACGCGCATTTGGCAGTGCAGCAC
>JBAUHN010000236.1:0-2136 GCA_049680295.1 Sulfitobacter sp. | reverse complement strand
ATATGATCCGCAAGGGCCAGCTAGGCCAAGCCGGCGTCTCCGCATTCAAGCAGTTTGCTGCCCTCGCAGCATAATTGTGTCCAGGGAAGACTGCTCTTCTGCCAGGCGAAAGCTTTGCGACAGAACCACCTGCATTCGCATGGGGCTGCCGGACGAACAGTTGCTCGGCGCGCTGGGCACCAACCCCTACTGGGCACGCAACTGGCTTCTGTTCGGGCGGGAGGTCCAGCCGATCACTGGTGCCGTGCTGATCTTCGAGCGCGGATCAGGTGGCCATGTGGGTTTCGCCATCGGTCAGGACGACACCCACTTCTACGTGCTGGGCGGCAACCAGTCGGATGCCGTCACCGTCGCCCGGATCGCCAAGTCGCGCCTCCTCGGCGTGCGTTGGCCCGCAACTTACCCGCCCCGACTGCAACGCCTGCCGACCATGAAGCCGGGCGAAGTTCTCTCGACCACCAATGAAATCTGAATAGGAGTACATCATGTTGAAACCTGCAATCTTGGCACTGATCCGGCAAATCTTGACCGTGGCAGGCACTGCGCTGGTCGCTAAGGGCTACGCGCAGTCGTCGGACATTGAACCTTTGATCGGTGCCCTATTGACGATCGGATCGGTGATATGGTCAGTCCGCGACAAGCGAGAGCGTTAGCACACACCAAAAACGGCAAGCGGCTGCCTAGATTGGATGCAACCGCTTGCCGTGGAGTGTCTCTTTTTTCATCAATGTTGATCGACTGCCTAAGGCCGCTTTTGTGTCTAAGAGGCTTGAGTGATCAGGAGCCAAAGTTGGACGGCTACCAGCATAAGTGCTATCAGGCCAACAACCGTTCGAAGAATGGCCAACCGAAGTTCCAAGTACTTTATTTTCTTCTGCGGGCTTTCAGGCAAGCTATATGAACCTCGCAGGCTAAAAAGCTGAGTCTGGGCCCTCAACATGCAGTAGCATCTGGGGCATTCAATGCCGAGGCATTTTGGCTTCTTCAGGGTAGGTGAGTATCGCATTTTGGTCCTCCAAGCTTGCGGACGACGGCGTCCGTGGAACCTGGATGAAGGCGGGAACGTCCGGCCTGAAGACGACGAATTCATTGTAAACGTTCGTTCCACAGCGGGAACGTAACAAATTGCGGTCGGAATGTCCGGTTTAGGGAGTACATGAGAACTAAGCCTTGGCTTAGGCCAGGATCTGACTAGTCTCGATTGCGCTGAATGGAGATTTTTGCCGATGACGAAAGACTACGCTATCCCGAAGCGCAAGATTGCCGAAGCCTATGACCGGTGGCACAGCTTTCGGCGGCGGGAAATGGGCGTTGAAAGAGCAAGGGCTTTTCGAGAAGAGTTGTCAGACCTGTTACGCTTGGCAGGATGTCAACAAGAGGTGAATATTTTACCTAGGAACCGTCAAAGGTGGTCTGAATGGCGCAAGTCTGAAGGGGCTTGCATTACAGTCAGCCTAATTTTTTGCGTTGCTATACGGCATTTGTCGAGGGTGGACCTGACCCCGGACAGCTCTGCTACCTATACAGAGCTAACAAAAGTCGTAACCATTGCGCACAGACCATCGGGACCATTAGCTCGCCTGATGTCAAACGAGCCTGAAAACGGGCATGAGCGATATGAGGTAGACCTGCCTCGCGTGGCTTTTCGACGGAGCGAGGCAATGCGTGTGACAAGGGAGTGGGTTGGTGGCGTAAAAATGACAAAGCCGGTGGATATAGGCTCGGTATACTTTGGGCTGCGTCAAGCCAAAATAATCCTAGATGCAACTGGCGAGATTACGCCGAAGTTCGAAAGGTTAAGGCCGGGCGAACCCAAGGGGCAGGCTCGTGCTCAAGGTGTCGTACTAAGCGACGATCCGCAACTCACAGGGACTTGGATTGTTAATAGTATTGACGGCGAAATGATGGATGGCTCAGTTTATCTACCAAGCTTAGCTGATGTTTGGCACGATCCGAAATCAGAAATGATTGTAAGGATCGAAGCAGATTCTGATGCCATCGAGGCAGATTTTCGCCTGACCGGTGAAATTGCTTCGAGTGAAACACGGAAATCCCAAGCCAGAACGCACCTTATTGAACGGATACTCGCTCTAGCAGTTTCGAGGACCGGAAACAAATTCATTATGTCATGTGCGG
>JBAUHN010000235.1:0-8333 GCA_049680295.1 Sulfitobacter sp. | reverse complement strand
CTCCGCAACACACTGATTTCGTTGTTCGATTTCACTATATTTCAGCCTGCCGGTGTGTAGAGTATCGAAGAAAGGTGGGTAGACTATCGAAGAAAGGTGTGTAGAGTATCGAAGAATATTCGCGTCTGGTGGGCAGACTGTCGAAGAATGGTGGGTAGACTATCGAATAATGGCACGTCCTCGTAAAAGAACAGCTTTGCTGCCGCAGCGACACACAGAGCCTGACTTGTTCGTGTGCGATATTCTGGACGCGACCCCCAAAAGCGATAGGGCGTCAATGGAGCATCCACTGTTCTCGCTGTCGGTCAAGAAAGACATGGCCGCTTTCGAATATGAACAGGGCAATGTCAAAGTGAAGATCACGCCAGCGGCAGAAGAAGGCCGGGCCAACGTCTTCGACAGAGACATTCTGATCTATGTCCTAAGTCAGCTTATGGCAGCAAAGAATGAAGGGCAGGAAATCGGACGCCGTGTCCGTATCTCTGCCCATGATTTGTTAAAGGCAACTAACCGGCACACGACTGGACAGGCATACGCAACCTTGCGCCGCGCCCTCACCCGTCTGCAGTTCACCCAGATCGAAACGAATATCCATGATCATGGTGTTGGGGAATGGCGGTCGATCTCTTTCATCACTGACGCCAAAATCGTCAAAGAAGACTCTACTGGCCGCCTTCTCAGTGTAGAGCTGGAAATGGGTGATTGGCTAGTAAAAGCCATTGAAAACAAGAATGTACTGACATTGCACAAGGCGTACTTTCAGCTTCGAAAGCCCCTAGAACGCCGGATATACGAGTTGGCCAGGAAACACTGCGGAAAGCAGGAAGTCTGGCGGATCGGTCTCGACAAGCTGCAACACAAGACCGGCTCCACTTCCACCTCAAAGGAGTTCAAGCGGTTGGTGAAGGCCATTTGCAAAGCTGATGCGGATCAGTCCCATATGCCGGACTACAGTTTCAGGCTACTGCATGACGTGCTGGAGGTTTCACCAAAACCCGAATTCCTCGACATTTACGGTGACAGCCCTGCCGTCGCTTCGGATATCTCGGTCCGGTTGTCCTCGGCGGCATATGAACAGGCTCGTGACGCTGCCCCGACATGGGATGTCTATTTCCTTGAACAGGAATGGCGCATGTGGATGAGTGAACCGCCGCGCCATCCTGATGGGGCGTTCATTGGCTTCTGCCGAAAGTGGTATGAGCGCAAAGGCAAAGCACCTTAACACATAACAGATATGGCATACCTGTTATCACTTAATAGTTATGTGTTGACTGTTATCTGTTAAGAGATAAGATATGCGAAAATTGAGGACATAACATGACGCAGGTTATCAGCGTAGTGCAGGAAAAAGGTGGTGCTGGGAAAACAACGCTCCTGACAGCCATTGCGAGTTTGATGGTTGAAGATGGCGCAAAGATCGCAGTGATCGACACTGACCCACAACGGCATTTGGAAGCCTGGGCCAAGAAAGATCAGACAAGTCTCGACTGGCTCTACGAAGAGGACGACGAAAAACTCATCCCAACGGTCAAGGCTTTAAAAAAGGCTGACCCGGCTTATGATGCGATTTTCGTGGATACCGCTGGCTTCAAGTCCGCAATGTCGATGCATGCTATCGCCGCTGCAAATCTGATCTTGATCCCCTCAAAGGCCAATGAAGCTGATGCGAAAGGTGCGAAACGCACTTTTTCTCATGTGCAAAGCGTTGCAGAGACAATGGAAAAAGAGATTCCGGCGCTCGTTGTGATGATGGATGTGGATACGAACACCAACATCACACAGGCGATTGCTGATGCGCTGGATGCCCAGAAAGTACCGCGCTTAAACGCCATGTGTGCGCATCGTACTGGGTTTAAGGAAATGACCTCGACGGGCCAGTCTCCACAGGGATCGGCCAGACGGTCTGCAAAATCAGTCTTGGCTGACTTGCAGGGCAGGGGCCTAATCAGTTTCTACAGGAGTGGGTCATGGCCAAAGTCAGCGTAAATCTTGATGACGACCTTGATAGTGATGACAGCGCACGGAAACTGAAAGAACTCTCAGCTCCGCTGCCAAGTGTAAGCAAAGCCAAGTCTACGGCCTTGAAAGACGCTCCGCGTGTCCAGTTTTCTTTCACGAATGTTCCCAAGCCGATTAAGGAAGCCTTTGCTTCAGAAGCCCAGAAACGTGGCGTGACCCAAAAAGAGCTGCTGTATGAGTGCCTGCGGGCGGGCGGGATAGACATCCCCGATGCCACAGAAATTGATGGGCGCAGAAGATAACAGGTAACACTTATCGAGCTGGTGAATGCTTCTGCCGCGCCCGAGCTTTACCGATGAAATTCCCAACAGACTGCCGTCTAACCGTCTTGCGTTCCCCACTTTTTCAAGAGACCTTGCTTGTCATACCAAAATACAGGAAAGAAAGTTTGGAAGAAGAGTCATTGATTTCGGCGCAAGCAAGTGCCTGAGCTGAATACAACCGTGGAAAACACGGAGAATTCACAAACGCTTTGTGAACTTGAACTTTGGAGGCCTCCACAAGGTACAATCTCCGAAGCCATTCCCTTGTCTATAGACTTGGACTTTGATGCAGAGACGGTCCAATTGCCTACAACTTCTTTTAGTGTGCGAACAAGAAGAGCTACAGTCCATCTAGGAATGACCGACGCAGATTTGGTCCGTGGATCGCGGCTAGGCGAATACGTACTTGATCCACAAATGACGGCTGACGTCACTCAAAGTGTAAGACAGGCAATTGAAACGGAGACTGGAGCAGAAGGGCTGATAGAGGTTGAGGTCAAGCCCAATATATTTGGCCGGATGGCGGCATCGGTATTTTGGAAGAAACGGCGTTCAAAAAAAGCGGAGCACGACCATATCGTCAAGTCTTCAATGCGAGTTTCTAGAGTTATACCTAGAACAGGCGGAAAATGGGCGGTTGTAGAGCCGGTGGCTCCTCACGTTTTGAGCGGCAGGTATGTAGGCAGCGACGGAGAAAAGGAAGTTGGTCCACTTTGCCTGCTGACAATGCGTGGTGAGGCCTGTCTGGTCCAAGTCATTGTTACAGTAAATCGGCAAGACCTTAATATTGAACAGAATAACGCTGGAGCGCAGCATTCCCGAAACAAGGTTGCAGTATTGGATGAGATGGCTAGGAGGGCGATTGCGTCCAACCAAGTTACGAATTTTGCGTTGCCTCCATATATTGGACCAGAAGACATCGTCCTATCAAAGTCATCTATGGAGGTGACAGTTGAAGACGAATGAATCACAAGTCACTGCATTTTCAACGGTACTGGGTGCTAAAAGTGATGTTTTTTCAGACTTGGTTGAACTGTCTGGCTTACGTCCAGCAATCGATTTTCAACATTCTAGACTTTCGGGGGTGGATTTCGCAGAATCGGACCTATCAGGATTCAAATTTGACTACGCTGATCTTCGTGGCGTGAAATGGGAAAACCGATCCTCTGACCCTGTTAGTTTGCGTTACTCGCTCAGAGGCAACGGAGCCGACGAAGTCCGCGGATCAGATTTTGCTGCCCTGTATGCCAAAGTGATGTCCAAGACATCGTGGGCCGAGCGCTTCTTCGCGTTCAAGATCCTAGTTGATAACTGGGGGGAGAACTCAGACACTGCGGAAGTTCTGCAAGAGCTTTTGGCAAAAACCCGCGAAACGTATCTGCCATTGTGCTCTTTCATCTATTTTTCTGCTTCATACCTCGACGACAATGAAGCTAAGACTTGGTGCGTCAGCATGGCGAATGCTGGAAGTTCACAAGCAAACATCTTTAGGCTTAGGAAGCTTCGTCAACTTGCAAAACAGAATGCAAAGTACTTTGAAAGCGTTGAGTTACGGCCAAGATATCCAAATGATCTCACAGAATCTGAGATCCGAGCCTTGCGAAATGCGATGCTGTGAGAGGCCGACTCTTCTTATGAAGTGGCACAAGATGAAGCCCGCTATCCACCCGGAAGTTGAGACGTTCGGCACCTTCCCAGGATAGAATTTTTTTGGCGCGAATGAACATGTTCGCCAAATATTCTGGGTATGAGGCTTCCCTTTTTGACTAGCTATTTTGGGGAGGACGCGATAAAGATCTAAAAAAAGATCCGGGAGCGGTGTATGTCCAAGAAAACCTCAAAACCTTTGCGTCCAGAAGCAGATCCTCCAGCTTTGCCAAAAGTTGTGGGTGGGTTTTCAACTGTGTTGGCTGATCCGCCTTGGCGTTTTACTAACCGGACGGGCAAAGTCGCCCCTGAACATCGCCGCCTTGATCGCTACTCAACGATGGATTTGGAGGCGATCAAAGCTCTACCAGTTGCAGGTGCTTGCGCGAAGAATGCCCATTTATATCTTTGGGTTCCAAACGCTCTTCTGCCAGATGGACTGGCTGTTATGGAGGCTTGGGGCTTTCGTTATGTTTCAAACATCATATGGGCAAAGCGACGCAAAGATGGTGGGCCAGATGGTCGCGGAGTAGGGTTCTACTTTCGAAACGTGACAGAGATGCTTTTGTTCGGGGTCAAAGGTTCTATGCGGACGCTTGCGCCAGCACGGTCGCAAGTGAATATGATCGAGACACGCAAGCGCGAACACTCTCGCAAGCCAGATGAACAGTATGACCTGATAACGGCTTGCTCGCCTGGTCCATACTTGGAGATGTTTGCTCGCCACCCGCAGAAAGGGTGGACCCTATGGGGTGATGAGTCATCGGATGATGTGGAACCTCGTGGGCAAGCTCACAAGGGATACTCCGGCGGCGGTATATTTCCCCCATTGCACGCTAAGGAGACAATCCCTGAGCTTGTGGCAACTGAGATTGGCCGCGAGATAGGGTCTCGCTATGAGGCTGGCGCAAGCATTCGTGATCTTGCGGTAGAAACGGGCTATCCGATCCAAAGAGTAAGATCTTTGTTAGAGTTGGCGGAAACCCCGCTGCGTAAGCGCGGTCGGCCCGCCGCAGAATAGAACGCTAAGCAACGGGGTAGGGCGTTCCATCCCATGTGTCTTGGTTCGCCGCCACAATCAAAACGGGGCAAGAACCCATAACACCACGCCTCACTCTCATCTGAGCTTTGTCGAACGCGGTGACGGTAGAGGTTGTAAGGTCAATTGGAAGCTTTTTGGTGCGTTGTTCTTCCGGTAGCGTTTCTTGGTAATCAGCCCATAACTGCCGGGCCAATTTGAGAAGTGGTAGCCGGTCTTTCGTGATTATCACACCCGCTGATATCACACCCGCTTCGTACCACGATCGGTATGCTGCTAAATCACGATCTAAGTTACCGTCTTTGGCGTTCCACTCAACGTCTAGCACAACCCTATTCTTGAAGTTATCGACTAAGTAGCCTTCTTGATATACCTCGGGCAGTTCCCCAATTTTTTCGGATTCTTTAGAAAATAAGATCCCCTTTGTTGACAGGTCCAATCGAGTTTCCTGCCAGCCTCTTTCATGAAATGCGGTGTCGATCTGTTCTGCGATATCGCCCCTGTTGCCGCCCGCGCGCAACCAATACTGAGGGTCCAGACGATACGTTGACAAGATACTAATGATGTCCTTCCACTCTTCCGGACAGACAGCCTTCATAACCGCAGATGCAGAGTTTGTTTCCATGAATGACCAATGATTGCGCGCTTCGCTGGGCATGACACCTGGATCATCGTAAGTACTTGTCTCAAACATTCATATTTCCCAACGACCCCATCTGTAGTGTCATGTCTTAACAGGGTTAATGACAGCCAAGTCGCTAAACTTATTCACAAAATCACGGTCGTTCAATGTGATCAGCGCGACGCCCCGAGCCTTAGCTACAGCACCGATCATAAAATCAGGCAAGACACCATCCTTCTTCCCTGTACCCTTGCTACGTCGATACTCCTTGAAAACCTGGCCTGCGGAGAACAGACCTTCATCATTTGCGCGCAGATCTGAGATGCCAAGTTCGTCCAGCGCCAATCTGAGCTCTTCAGCAGAAGTCATACCTGCTGACGCTTCGGCGAAAACGACCTCGGTGATAAATACCATTCCGCTCGATTTGTACTTTTGGAATTCACGTAGAACCGCCGTGTGTGCGTCCTCACCATCGTTGAGAAGCGCGATAAGAGCGGATGTGTCTAGGCATGCTGATGTCGGTTCCAAATCAGCCTCGCATTAGCGACATGAGGTCTGACGAACTCATTGTTGGCTTGATACCACGCTCCCGGATATTCGAAAGCGCGCGCACCGACGCCGCTCTGACGAACATATCAACATCGAACGCCTTCAATTCGTCGTGGTCGAGAAGCTCGTAAGAAGCGTCAAGCCACTCCATTGTATTCACAACACCCGCCGGGAGAGATTTGGGTGCTCTAGGAAGCTTTTTGTCCACCAAACCGTAGGGGCGTGGATCGTTTGTCTTGCCAGTGCTGATAGCCTCAATCGAGCGCGCGAATCTGGCCGGGCCACCTACAGACACGTACATTTCTAACAGACGGCCAAGCGCATATGATTTTTCGACGTTGTTACCGCCTGCTAGCGGGGTAAAATCGAACTCATCTAGAGCTTCTCTAATTGAAGATATGGTCAACCGGCGAGCAAATCGAAGATGACAGAGGCGATCCGCTGCTAGGAATGATGCATTCATCCACCACCTTTCAATGGTGTCTGCCACCACCGAACTCAAGCCGCCAATCTGATACAAAAAACTCAGATTAGTGCTCAGTTTCCGAGATGTCTGTGCTTTGTACCGTTCATCTTCTTCCAGGAAAGACTGGATGTCGTTGGCGTTGACTTTCGTTACGTCCCATTTGTGTGCCTGAGCCAATCTTTCGACGATGTATCGGTTAGACCATAAAGCTGGCCGTCTTTGAAAATGTCGCGCGCCTTGCCAGGAACCGACCAGTGAGAGGTTGAAGGCAAAAAGCGCAAGCCGGTCAAAGTGAGCTGAATGATCGAATGATACAGCCTGAAATACTAGCTCATCAAAAGCGATCCAGTCTCCGGTATCATTCGAATAGTTGAAAAGGAAAAAATTTGCCGGGATGTAAAAATTGATGCCTTGTGCGTCCAAGCGTTCGCGGAAGTCGCCGCGTGCAACGTCGTTTTTTGCGTCCCCGAAACCGACCCGGATGGCCTGGTGCAGCTCCGCCAAGCCGCGACCATCCTTTCCCCAGCCAAAGTTCTTTGTGAAACTGCCAGGGTGCCAGTCTTCTGTATAGTCCGGCATGACGCTCCCGGTTGTGATTACCTACTCTAAATAGACACTCATTCATTATGCAGCATTCGTCAAATCTGGCCTTTTTCAACGCCTACTGGGTTCGGGACGAAGGTGCGTTATGCTCGCCGCACCGTCCGCTCGCTAACCTTGAAGAGCCGTGCAATCTCCGGGACCGCGCGGTGATCTTGGTCCCTCATGCGCTGCACCTCGATCTTCTGTGCGGGGGTGAGGGCAGGGGGCCTACCACCGATCCGTCCGCGCTTGCGCGCCGACGCCAGCCCTTCTTTGGTTCGCTCGGAAATTCTCTCCCGCTCAAACTGGGCGATAGACGCGAAGACATGGAACACAAGACGGCCAGCCGGCGTCGTCGTGTCGATGTCCTCGGCTAGTGACCGGAAGCCGGCACCGCGCTCGCGGATCGTCTCCACGATTTCTAAGAGGTCTTTCAGTGACCGGGCCAGGCGGTCGTATTTGGTGACGATCACAATGTCGCCGTCGCGGAGCTGATCGAGCATCTTGTCCAGCTCGGGCCGCTCGCGCTTCGATCCGCTGATTTTGTCTGCAAACAGCTTGCCAACCCCTGCAGCCGTCAGCGCGTCGGTCTGGGTATCAAGGCTTTGGTCGTCAGTGCTGACGCGGGCGTATCCGATAATCATCTCTTGCGACCGGACTTTTTTGCGCGAGAACGTTGAGCTTGTTCGAGCATTGCGAGGTGTTCGGCAGGCATCTCCTCAACAGAATATGCTCGCCGTGTGTCTTCCGGCGCAGCCTTTCCTGCACCCTTCTCGTCTTTCGGTTCCTTGGTCATACCGCTCTCCACGTCCGTTGGACAAAAACCTGCCAAAACAGCTTTAGTTTTGCCGTAGGTTTTTGTCCAGCCTAAGCGGTTGATCTGGTGTGGGGCAGGGCGCTTGGACAGAAACGACCGTTTTCGCCGCCTCAATTCGAAAGGTGCCGTTGAAGCAAATCGCAGCGATGGTGTAAAAAGAGCTAAAAGTGCAAAATGCGGCCGCGTGTTTCAACTTCTACCTTTCCTTATGGGAGGGAAGGTCGCGCCAATCAATTAAACGGTGGCACTGCTTCTATCGGTTACGTGGATGCTCGCGAGCCTGGCGCTCATTTCCGCGACGGTAGTTCCCTGTCAGACGCGCCATTTCC
>JBAUHN010000234.1:0-55283 GCA_049680295.1 Sulfitobacter sp. | reverse complement strand
GGCGATGGTCCTGCGCGAGGGCCAGGAGCAAATGATCCCTGCCCGAGAGATTGTGCCGGGTGACATCCTTGTGCTGGCGCCAGGTGCCAGGGTATCGGCGGACGCGACGGTGGTCAGGGCCGCCGAGCTAAGCGTTGATGAAAGCGTGCTGACCGGTGAATCCCTACCCGTTGCTAAGGGCGGTGACGCGGACAACGCTCTGAAAGTTTTTGCCGGGACTTCTGTGTCAGCCGGACGGGCAGAGGTCCTTGTCACCGCAACGGCAACCCAAACTGAATTTGGTAGAATCGCACATCTGACCGGATCGGTTGGGGCCAAGACAACAAACCTGCAAAAAAAATTAGGACAACTGGCGCGCCAGCTTGGGATTGCCGCACTTCTGGTCGCTGCCGGTGTCACCGGCCTGGGCTTATGGCTGGGGCGTGATCTGACCGAAATGGTGATGACCGGATTGTCGCTGTCGGTCGCGATGGTGCCCGAAGGGCTGCCCGCTGTGGTCACGATCACACTTGCGCTTGGGGCCACTGCGATGGTGCGGCAAAACGCATTGGCGCGCCGTTTGCAAGCAGTTGAAACGTTGGGGGCGGCATCGGTAATTTGCACCGACAAGACCGGCACGTTGACCGAGAACAAGATGACGGCAACGCAGATCTGGACGATGGACCGCACCTATGAGGTGACGGGAACCGGTTACGATCCCGCAGGTCATATTGAAGTGGACGGTGCCCGTGTCAGGGCAGCGGATGACACCGTGCTGGCTGCCCTTTTGCAAGCCGGGCTTTATTGCAGCCACGCGCGCTTGAACCGCGATGGGGCAAATTGGAAAATGATCGGTGCGCCCACCGAAGGCGCGCTCGTTACTCTGGGCTTGAAAGGCTGGTGTGATCTGCCACATGAACGTGGCTTGGTGGCCGAAATTCCGTTTAGCAGCGCGCGCAAACGGATGTCTGTCCTGTACCAGTCTGAAACGGAAACAGCGGTGCTAACCAAGGGCGCACCGGAACAGGTGCTTGAAGTTTGCAGCCAAGTGATGACCCAAGACGGCGCACGCGCGCTGTTCCCCGCGGACCGTGATGCGATATTGCAAGCTTATTGCCAGCTTGCGGAACACGGGTTGCGTGTGATCGGGCTTGCACGCCGTCCAGCATTGGATCAGCAGATATCAGAGGAAGACTTGATATTTTTAGGTTTGGTTGGGCTGATCGACCCCCCAAGGTCCGAGGTACGCGCTGCGATTGCTCAGGCCCGCGCCGCAGGGATCAAGGTTGTCATGATTACGGGTGACAGCCCTATCACGGCGGGGGCTATCGCGGATCATTTGTTATTGGACGTAAAGCAACATCTGACCGGCGCTGATCTGGAAAAACTGGACGATGGTGTCCTAAGCAAAGTGTTACAAAACGACGTCCTGTTTGCGCGCACCAAGCCCGAGCAGAAGATGCGCATCGTTTCTGCCCTGCAAGCCCAAGGGCATATTGTGGCGATGACTGGTGACGGCGTGAATGACGCCCCTGCCCTGAAACAAGCCGATATTGGCGTGTCGATGGGGATCAGGGGAACGGATGTCGCACGCGATGCCTCTGATCTGGTGCTGCTGGACGATAATTTCGCCACGATTGTTCAGGCCATCGGCGAAGGTCGGCGCCAGTTCGCCAATGTTCAGAAATTCGTCCGTTATCTGTTGTCGTCAAACGCCGGCGAAGTCATCGCCTTGGTGGTCAACATCGCGATCGGCGGCCCGCTTGTCTTTCTGGCCACTCAGATCTTATGGATGAACCTTGTGACCGACGGTATAACAGCGGTGGCACTGGGCCTGGAGAAATCCGAACCTGACCAGATGCGCCAACCCCCACGCCGCAAGGATACGCCGATATTGGGGATCGGCGGTATAGTGACCATCATAGTGTTGGGAACATATACTGGCCTGGCCAGCCTTTGGATTTTTTTCGAGTTGATGGATCAAGGGGTCGAATTGGCACGAACCACAGCCTTTACCGCGATGGTTGTATTTGAAAAAGTCAGCGTCTTTGCGTTCCGTTCGCTTCGTCTGCCGGGCTGGCGCATTGGGTGGTTCAGCAATCCGTTTCTCTTGGTGGCGCTCACTGTGACATTGGGCGCTCAGATGCTGGCCGTTTACTGGCCCCCCTTGCAAGTGTTGTTACGCACGGTCCCCATAGGTGCAGATGAGTGGATTTGGATCGGTCTCTTTGCACTCCCGATCCTCTTCGTCCCCGAAGCCTTAAAAATGCTCGGGCTTAGCGTTCAGCGGACATAATAATATGCGGCAAGACTCGCCACAAAAGTGAGCAACACCAGAATGGAATCCAGTCCAAACACTCCAATCCGTGGTTTGCGCCGCACAATAAGCCCAATCAAGTAAATCGCAGTTACGATCAACCCAAATGCCAGCGCAAGGCTGACCATGCGCGTTGTGTCTTGCAAAATGGGGCCTGCGCGGAACAGGATATCTGCCGGGAACACCAGCACCAGCATGATCAGGTTACTGCCAAAAATGTTTGATATGGCCATGGTATAGGCCCCGATACGTACTGCCGCGATACTGGTTGTAAGTTCCGGCAATGACGTCGCAGCCGCCAACAAGGTGACGCCAATAAACCCGGTACCCAGGCCCGATTGGTCCGCAATACGTTCGGCAAACAAAACCAACATCAGGCCAAAGACCAAAATGGCAACACAGGCAGCAATAGCCTGCCATATCAGAGAGGTGTTAGACGCCTGTGCCAGACCCGTCGGTGCAGGAAAGGCAAGTGGATCAGGGTCGGGCAGGTCGACTGGCACCCAGTCACTGCTGTCATCGTAACGGCGCAACAACCAGATAGCGCCAACATAGATTACAGCAATACACGCGCTACCCGCGCCCACGCCGGCAACTACCAATGTCTCGCCCAGATTTGTGATGACCAAAGTCACAGACAACAGCAAAACCAACAGCGTCGCTTCTAACGCATGATTTGCCTTGCGCGGGTAATTGGTGATCGGACCACGCGCCCAGTAATCCGCCATCGCCAAAATGGATGTTTGCAACGCGATACCACCAAAGAGATTGTTCAAAACCAGATCGCGCGATTGTTGGACGGCAGCCGTTAGGGTTGTCGCAACCTCCGGCAACGATGTGGCCAGTGACAAAAGCAACAGGCCGACCAGCGATTTCGCCAGTTTGAAGCGATCTGCCAATGCATCTGCCAGATAGGCAAGCCGCGCACCTGCTATCCAAACGCAAGCAGCCGCGACGGCAAAAAAGACCGTACTTTGGATCAGGGAGGTGGCGGGAAACAGCATTGTGGTGATTTAGCAATTCAGCGCACGGTTATCTTGATCTGGCTCAATCGAGGTGCCGCTTTTCCAACCGATAATGCACCCATGCCCCACGAACACGGACACAGCCCACAAGAAATCTCCGCCCGTTTGTCGGCGGGCCAACAACACAGCAACCTCAAAGACATGATCTATGGCGGGATCGACGGGGCTGTCACGACCTTTGCCATTGTCGCAGGGGTCGAAGGCGCAGGATTGCCGCACGGTGTTATTGTGGCCCTTGGCCTTGCTAACATCCTTGCGGACGGGTTTTCGATGGCGGCCAGCAACTATTCAGGCACCAAGGCTGAATTGGATGATCGCAAACGCATTATCCAAATCGAAAAGCGCCACATCGCCCAACACCCCGAAGGCGAGCTGGAAGAGCTGCGCCAAATATTGCACATGCGTGGATTGTCCGGTGACGTGCTGAGCAAGGCGACAACAGAAATATCACTAAGCCATGAGAATTGGATCGGCCTGATGTTGACGGACGAATATGGGTTGGCGCGGGGCGACCCTGAACCGATGCGCGCAGCCCTTGCGACCTTTGCCGCTTTCTTGATTGCCGGCGCGGTGCCTCTGGTCCCGTTCTTACTGGGGTCCGAGAACGCCTTTTCCACGTCCATTGTAGCGACAATGCTGACCTTTTTCCTGATCGGTGCCGCCAAAAGCCGCTGGTCACTTGCCAAATGGTGGCGTTCGGGTGCTGAGACATTTCTGATCGGGGGAGTGGCGGCGCTGTTGGCCTACGGTGTCGGCGGGATTTTTCATCCGTAACCGCGCGGCTTGAGCGATATCAATTTCGCCCAGTGCGATCCGGTTAAGCTAAAGGTAAATGCGGAGCCGACTATGTTCTCAAATGCCGTAAAACTCTTTTCCCTCAATGGCTTCGATATCAAGGTCGACCCCAGTTGGCTGATCATTGCGTCTTTGGTCACTTGGAGCCTGTCGCAGCAATATTTTCCCGACATCTTACCCGGTGCGTCAGGGGCAACTTATCTGACAATGGCGATCGTCGGGATGCTGGGATTATTCGCATCACTTTTGCTGCATGAGGTGGCACATTCCGTCGTGGCGCGACATCTCGGTGTCCCAATAAAAGGCATCACATTGTTCATCTTTGGCGGTATGGCCGAGCTTGGAGCGGAGCCGACATCGGCGCGGGACGAGTTCTGGATCGCGCTGGCCGGTCCTGTCATGTCGTTTTGCCTGGCCTTTGGCTTTTGGGTCTGCGTGCACGTCGGCTTGATTATTTCAAACGCAACTGCTCTTGTCGCGGTGCTGTCCTATCTGGCTTTGATCAATATGGTGCTGGCACTGTTTAATCTGGTGCCTGCGTTTCCGCTCGATGGCGGCAGGGTGCTGCGTGCTTATCTCTGGCACCGCAATGGGGATATTTTGGCCGCCACGCAAACCGCAGCGCGGTCCGGAGCATTTTTTGCCTATGTTCTGATGGCGCTGGGGGTCACGGCCTTGTTTCAGGGTGCAGTAGCTGCGGGTCTTTGGCAGCTGATGATCGGCGGGTTTGTCCTTGTTGCCGCGCGATCCAGCTACACCACGCAATTGGCCCGCACAGTATTTGAAAGCAAAACTGTGGGCGCCCTGATGGTCGACAACCCGATCACGGTAGGCCCGGAAATGACCCTGTCGGCATTCGTCAATCAGGTCATGTTACGAAAAAACATAAGTTTCGCACCCGTAATCGAAAGTGACGTTCTTCTTGGACATATCGACCAATCCGTTCTGTCAGACATTGACCGTGAAAACTGGGCCAATACGCGTGTTGGTGATGTCTTTGTCGGCTTGGACCAAGGCGCGATGATCGGTCCTGAGCTACCGGTTCCCGACCTGCTGGAACGTATCGCAAAAACCGGCCGTCGCAAATTCATGGTTGTGTCGGATCACCATCTTCTTGGGGTGATCACATTGGCGGATCTGACGCGGTATCTCACCCTTGCCGATCTCGCCGGTCCCCCGCAAGCAAAGGCGCAAAGGCCATGACCCACGTTCTTATCCTACAAGGTCACCCTGACCGCGCCCAAACCCATTTGTGCCACGCTATTGCCGACGCTTATGGGGCTGCGGCTGAACAAAACGGGCATAGTGTAAAAGTTGTTTCAATCGCTGCGCAAGATATCCCCTACTTGCGGTCGAAAACTGAGTGGGAAGGAAGCGAATTACCGCTGGTTGCAATAGAAGGTCAGGCGGCGATACGCGCTGCTGATCATATCGTGCTTATTTATCCGCTCTGGATGGGGGATGTGCCCGCCATCGTCAAAGCCTGGATCGAACAGGTTCTACGAAAGGGATTCGCTTTTGACATGGACCGCACTGGATGGACGGCCGCACTTCATGGCAAATCAGCTCGGGTCATTGTCACAATGGGGATGCCAGGTCTTGCTTACAAATGGTTCTTTTTTGCGCATTCGCTGCGCAGTCTTGATCGCAATATTCTGAAATTCTGTGGCTTTCGCCCGGTGAAATGGAGCATTTTTGGCAACGCTGAGGACGCAAGCGGTAAAGCGCAAAAAGGTTTTCTTGAAAAAGCGGCCCAGCTAGGCCGGGCCGCGCGGTAACACAGAATTCAGCGATTACACCACGGACAGCGACGCGCATTCGGCCAGGTGGTTGATGCGCAGCGTTGTACTGCCCAGAACAAGGCTGGAAATCCCGCTTAACCCACGCCGTCCGGTGATGATCAGGTCTGCGCCGATCTTTTCAGCATGGGACAGAATTTCTGCTGCTGCGTCTCCGTGAGGCATGTGCGTCTTGACGTCCGTAAAACCAACATCGGTCGCGATGCCAAGCGCCTCATCCAGCACTTTTTGTCCGGCTGCCTCGATTTCTTCAAAGTTCGGTTTGGTTATGGCCGCATGATACCCTGCGACGGCACCGACAACAAAGGCAGCGGTTTCCGCGTGCGGTACATGCACCAGCGTCACGGTGCCGGAATAGTGCTTGGCCAAATCAAACCCGATGCGGGCGGCCTTTTTAGCTTTTTCCGACCCGTCTAGGCCAACTATGATTTGTCTGAACATTTGGTACTTCCTTTCAATTGGTCAACAGCCTTGACCCTAGATGGCGATCAATTCGCCTAGATGTGCTTCCACTTGCGCAAGGGATTGCGCCGAGAGATCTTTGGGAATTTCGCCAACCAGGGGTTTATGGAGTGGCGCATCCATTTCAGCGCGCATAAGCCCCAACATATGTGGGCCTGAGATCAAGATTAGCCTGTCGAATGCCTTGGCGACGTATGCTTGCGATAAGTGCGCCATCACCTCCTTGGCAAAACGCGTATCGTTGATCAGTTTTGCGTCGGTCTGTTCCACGGCGGCAACGCCCGGTCCTGCAATACTATGTCCCATACCTGCTTTGTCTCGGGGTCGGCTTGCCTCGGTCGCGTGCCAGCATTTGTCAGCCATAGCTGCTAAACCCTTGCCCGGCCCCTGATGTGACAGAACCCTGATGATCCTGGCATTTGCCAAAATAACCCATGTTACAATTGGCTTCATTCATACCTCCTTAGCCTTGTTCACCCCGAATTTGGCAGATCAAAGACGGTCATCGTTGATACAGGTCAATTCAGACTTGCTCCGCTGGTTCAGCATTTGGCAGAGTGGGCGAAAGGAGCATCGCACATGAGCAATGCCAACGAAGACACAGCCGTTTTGCACGCCATCCTTGAGGCGGCGGTTGATGCGGTGATTGTGTCAGATCAACACGGCATGATCCTGCGCGCCAATCCGGCCGCTGCTCGGATGTTTCAATATGAAGTGGCCCAAATGGTTGGGCAAAATGTGAACATGCTGATGCCTCAGGCGCTTGCCGATCTGCACGATGGATTTATGTCCCACCATATCGAAACTGGTGAAAAGCGGATCATCGGGATAGGCCGCGATGTCGAGGGCCAGCGCAAAGATCGCTCGGTTTTTCCGTTGCACCTGTCCGTCGGTCATGCAGAAGCTGCCGGGCAGCGCATTTTCATTGGTATCCTGCACGACTTAACACGCCGCAAAGCGACAGAAGAGGCGCTTGCGCGGTCGCAGCGGCTGGACGCAATTGGTCAGATGACCGGTGGGATTGCCCATGATTTCAATAATCTTTTGACGGTGATTGTTGGCAATCTTGAATTGCTCGAAATGCGCGGTGCAGACGCAAGGCAACTGCCTTTGATAATGGACGCGCTCGAATCTGCCGAACTTGGGGCGGATCTGACATCCCGGTTGATGATATTTGCCCGCAAGGGCAATCTTAAACCCGAAAAGGCGGATCTGCGCAGATTCTGTTCAGATACACTTTCGCTGCTTAAGCGGACGATGGGTGCCGCATACCAAATAAAAACCGACTTTGCCGACGAGCTGGACATGGTGATGATTGATCCGGTTCAATTGCAATCGGCGCTGGTGAACCTTGCCCTGAATGCACGCGATGCAATGGTCACAGGTGGCGAATTGCTGGTCTCGATCCAGAATGTGACCATAGATGATACCTACATGGCGCAGGAAACCGATATGGAATCAGGTGATTATGTGCGCCTGTCCGTGAGTGACAATGGCGATGGCATGAGCCTTGAAGCGCAAAGGCGCGCGTTCGAGCCCTTCTTTACAACAAAGTCTGACAGTGGCGGCTCTGGGCTGGGCCTTGCCATGGTGTACGGCTTTGTACGCCAATCGGGTGGGCATGTGACGCTTTACAGCGAGTTGGGGCTTGGGACCAGTTTCGGTCTCTACTTTCCTGCATTACCGCAGGGTGCGGAACAAGACGAAGCAAGTATCCGAGCAGACCGCCTGTCGGCGCTGCCGCGCGGCAATGGCGAGGTCATTCTAATTGTTGAGGACAATCCCAAAGTGCGCAAGCTGTCGGTCGAGCGCATTGGCGATCTTGGATATGGCGTTTTGGCGGCGGAAAACGGCGATCAGGCGCATCAGATGCTGAAAGACGGCGCCAAAGTTGATCTTGTGTTCTCAGATCTGGTAATGCCCGGCGCGTTGAATGGCTATGATCTGGCGGCCAAAATCTCGCTGGAATTTCCAAGGCTGAAAGTGCTGCTGACGTCCGGTTACTCCAGTGATGTGGTCACCGGCGGGATGGCACATGAACGACCTTATGAAATCCTGCATAAACCTTACCGCCAATCAGAACTGGCGCAAAGACTTCAGGTACTTTTGACCGGCAGCTCTGACGCCTGAACACGTTGCACGTCACAGGCCAAGGTATAGCCGATGCCGCGAACAGTCTTGATCAACTCCGGATTGGACGGATCGCGCTCGATCTTTTTGCGCAGCCTCGCTATCTGGTTGTCGATCGCACGGTCAAGCGGGCTCCACTCTGTGCCGCCAGTAAGGTCCATCAATTGATCGCGCGACAACACGCGCTTGGGCCTGTTCACAAACACATCAAGCAATCTGAAATCACCACTGGTCAATCCACATTCAGCGCCATTTCGGTCCATCAGTTTCATCTGATCCGGGATCGCCGTCATACCGTCAAAGCAGAAATGGACACTATCGGGGCCCAGCGCCTGATGGTCTGGCACCTCGCCACCGGTTTCACGCGCTGCCCCTGACAGTTCGGACCGGCGCAGGACGCTTCTGATCCGAGCAAGTACTTCGCGTACATGGAAAGGTTTGGTGATATAATCATCCGCTCCGACCTCCAGTCCGACCACGCGATCAATAACATCGTCTTTGCCCGTCACCATGATGATCGGTACCTGCGACACCCGCCTGATCTGACGCGCCAGTTCAATGCCGTTCTCCGACCCCAGATGTATATCCAGCGTGATCAGGCTGATGGAAGAGGTTTCAATGGCTTTCATGACGCCAGCAGTACTTTCAGCTTCGCACACAACATATCCATCATCCTCCAGCACATTGCGCAGAAGGGTCCTGATCTTTGGATCGTCATCAACAACTAGGATTGTCTGGTCCGTCATTCGTTTCCTGTTACCTAAATATTGGGCCTCTTAAGCCCTTGTTGCAATATCGGCAGAAACGCGAAGCATGGGTATGGCTGATACAAATTGATACAAAAACCCGCCCCACGAGAATAAGCCGGATTACATTGTCTTTACAAGATGGCCCCAAATCACAATGGAGGCTCATCACAATGTACGTCACGATCCCCACTGAGAACACCTTACCTACCACCGTTGCTCCCCTTGAAACAACCCAGCAACAATCCTCAGAAACCCGGCTGAAGCCCGGTGCCTATTTGTATTATGAAGGGGATGAAGTGGAGTGGCTTTATCAGGTTACAGGCGGCGTTTTGCGGCTAACAAGATTGCTGGCTGATGGCCGCCGTCAGGTTATCGCCTTTGGCTATCCCGGTGATATTGTCGGATTCCCCTCGGCAGGCACCCATCATACGGACTGCGAAGCGCTGACAGAAGTGCAGCTGCAACCGTTCCGACGCTCTGCGCTTGAGAATGGCGAAGGCGATCCCAAACTGCACAACGCCCTGCTTCAGGCCGCGTTGCGCGAAATCAGCGGTATGCAGGACCACTTCATGATGCTTGGGCGAAAATCCGCAAGCGAAAAACTGGCGTCATTTCTGTGTGTTCTGGCAGAGCGCGTTGGCACCGATTTGGGGATATACCGCTGCGTAGTGCTTCCGATGACCCGTTCGGACATTGCCGACTTCCTGGGGTTAACCACCGAAACCGTAAGCCGGACCCTTACACAGATGCGCAAAAGCAAGATTATTGCTATCGACAACATTCACACGATTATCATCCAGCGTCCAACTGCGCTTTTGGGGCTGTCATTGGGCGACCGCGACTGACACCATCAAGACACGGCAAAGTTTCATGGATACGAACGCCACGGAAATTCATTTCCGTGGCGTTTTCTTTGACGTTATGGTGCCTCCCACAGACCACGTATTCCCGTCGGCAAAGTAGCGCGGATATCTTCGACTTCTCCCCTGCTGAGGCGATTGTTCAGCAAATCAAAAACGCACTTAATGTCTTCGTGGCCGCGGTATTCCTCCGTTTTGTCCATTTGATCAGCGATAACCGTGACAAAATCTGCGACTTTACGTTCCTTGATCGGTGTCAGCTTTGGCACCCAACCTTCAAAGAAAAAGCCGCGTACCAACAGCGGCAACTGCGCCGACATCTGCGCCAACTCGTCGACCAACAGATGATCTCGGAGATGGCGCAGCGTAACCCGCAACAAACGCAGCGCGCTGCGTTTTGAGGACCAGTCAAGACGCTCTGCCAGTTCGTTGATCCATTCGTGGGTCAAATGGACGCTGTGGTCGATCACTTCCAAACCTTGGGCCGTCATTGGTTTTCTCCTGTCATGGGATCAGTCTTCGATAGGTTTCAGATCAACGTCCAACGCAATACCGGGATTGCCGATCAGATATTGGAACAGCGCATTGGTCATCGCTCCGATGCCCAAAAGCACCAATGTGTAATTGGCCACCCAACCGACAAAGGGAATGAAATTCAACAGTGCGACAAACACTATCGCCGCGGCTAAGACCAACAGTCGCGCGACATTGCTCGGCTCGGGCGCACCACCCAGCCCCGCCCAAAGGCGCATCGCAACGCTGTAGGCGCCCAACGCATAGCCAAGCGTCCAGACCACGACGATTGCCAACAACACGATAGGAACAAAGGGCAGACCGACAATTGTGAGCGCGGCGATTGGCACCATGCCGAACAACATCGAAAGACCAATAACACCCAGCAAAAAGGTTTGTCCGGGGGCCGCCGCTATACTGCGGCGCATTTTCGACAGGCGTTTGGGCATAAAGCCCAACATCAAAGCCCCCAACACCAAAAAGAACAAAAGCGAAATGACAAATCCAAACATGAGCGAAGCAAAGGTGGGCAACGCAGGCATTTCTTTGCCAATTGCGTCCCATTCGGCCCGGAGCCGTCCAGTTGAAGCCTTTTCGAATACAACGCGTTCAGCGGCAGCGACCCGGCTAGGGATGACCATCTTTTCCTTGGTGCTATAGGTCAGTTTACCACTGACAACGGCATCGGGTCCAAACGACAATGTCTGCGCCAGAATGCGTACATCTCCTTTGATCGGTGCATTTACGATCACATCCCGCCCCATCACGGACAGCGCGCCTTCGACTGCCCCTTCAATCGTAACCGAATTGCCCATTAGGCGCGCATTGCCCTGTGTCTTGGAGCTGCGTTCTGTGCGCAGGGAAAACCCGGCGGCAGACAAATCCTCAGCGATTGAACCACGGATCACCACGGTTCCGCCAACTGCATATAGGTCTTCAGCGGCATCGGTATTTACCGACACGTCAAAGCCTGAAACATGCAGATCACCCAAAGACGCGCCACTGACCTTGATTGTTCGGCCCGCCACAAACGTGTCGCCGATCGTGTCTACTGATTGGCTAATCTGCGATCCGCCGAAAAACGTGTCACCGCCGTTTCCAGTGGAAGCTGTCTCAGCCAAAGAGGGCGTGGCAAGGCCAAAAGCGGCAACAACCGCGAGGGCGTTTACAAATACAGACATGAAAGGACTCCTTGATGCATTTAGGATTGCCCATTGATTTACCGGAACGCGCGGAAATCCGATTGATTGGGATCAATCGGCCCTGTGCATGACATGTTAGGCATCACCGGACACTGAACCCGCCGAATGGAAAGGAATGAAGTTATGGGACCCAAAACAATATTGGTCTGTCTGACTACACCGGAAAACACCGAAACCCTTTTGAAAGTTGCGGTCCCCTTAGCGCGCAAACACAATGCCCATTTGATCGGAC
The DNA here is from genome assembly GCA_049680295.1 of Sulfitobacter sp. GTDB lineage: Bacteria > Pseudomonadota > Alphaproteobacteria > Rhodobacterales > Rhodobacteraceae > JBAUHN01. The sequence continues at coordinate 43,220 of JBAUHN010000234.1, read as the reverse complement.
TGCACACTGTCGAGGCGTTGCTGGTCTATCCGGGTATTGCCATGCACATCCCCGAACCGACCTTTGCCGCGTTCAACGCCAGCCAGAAAAAGGAATCTGAGGCGATCAAAAGCGTTTTCACTAAACATACAAAAAATGAGGACTTTATAAGTGAATTCAGGCTCGTCCGCGCAGAAGCTGTGTCTGCCAGTGAACGGATGGTCGAATCCGCGCGCGCCGCGGACATCGTTATCATGGCCCATGAAGACAAGGAAAATGATCGTTACGATCAGCGCAACGCGCAAGCTCAGGTGATCCGCGAAAGCGGTCGCCCTGTTATTGTTGTGCCGCTTGATTATGAGGGTCCAGAGATTGGCGCGAACGTACTGGTGGGTTGGAGCGACACCAGAGAAGCGGCACGGGCCGCGCATGATTTGATAGGGCTGGCCGACGCCGGTGCCAACCTGACAGTGCTCCGCGTGGGCAAAGCCCCACAAGATACGCTGCAAGATGGTGATGTAATCGACGTCGTTGAGATGTTCGCGCGACACGGGCTGAAACCCACGTTAGAGCACCGCGAACCGTTGGGGCACAGCATTGCCGAAGTGCTGAAAAAGGCGGCGTTTGAAAGGGGCGCTGACCTGATCGTCACCGGTGCGTTTGGCCACTCGCGGGCCTATGATTTTGTCATTGGGGCAACAACCTATGCGCTGCTGCGTGACCAGAAAGTGCCGATCTTGTTCAGCAAGTAGCGGTGGGCACAACAATATCGGACCAAATTGGCAAGTGGTCCGATGCCACCCGCGCAAGCGCGCCCTGCTCTACGCCGGCATCACGCATCCTGATGCCCTTCGACAGAGCGAACCTGTCAAGGGCTGCAATGGGCCGTCTGGCGTGAAACGACCTGCCCGGACTGTGGGTTTCAAAACGCGTCGCCAGCGGTTCGAACCCCTTGTTGGTCGACCACTCATTGAAGTCGCCTGCCATAACAACATGCCTGTCGCCCGCCGTTGCAGTCTCAAGCACAGCAAGTTGCGCACGGCGGTCCCGCCGCAACAGGCCCAGATGGGTGGCAATCAGGGTCACGTCTGTCCCAATGTCTACAGTAAATCGCACAGCGCCACGCGGTTCAAAACCCGGCAGGTCCAGCCGCTGAATATTGCGAACGCCCAACCCCTTTCGAGCCAAGACCGCATTGCCGTGCCAACCAATGCTGATGCCGTTGGCGCAGACGTCAACCAGTTCGAAATCTGTTTCGCCCTGGATCATTTCACGTGGCAGCGCCGGGTGGCGCGAACCGATCCGTTTGTCAGCTTCCTGCAAAACCACCACATCGGCACCAAGACTATTGATGACCTGCAACGTCCGCTGGGGCCGCCTGCGTTGGTCAAGCCCCCGCGCCTTGCGGATATTATAACTGGCGATGCGTATCGAATTGTCGTCCATACCCATTATATAGGCAGTGTAACGCTGGAATTTAACACCGGAATGGCAACAAAGCATGCAATGGATCAAAGACAGTAGCGGGATGATCCTAACCATATGGGCATTGCTATTGGCCGCAGGTCTTGTCGCGCTGGGGCTTGGGCGTTGGTCACTGGCATTTGTCAGCTTCGCCACTTTGGCCCTATCACTGCTCCCCCCGCTTTTGGCGGCGCGTTGGTCGCTGACGCTGCCACTGCCCTATTTGATTGTCACGACACTGTTCTGTTTTGCCTCGATTTTTCTGGGGGAGGCCTTTGATTTTTATGAACGGCTTTGGTGGTGGGATCTGGCGCTGCACGGATCTTCTGCGGTCGGTTTCGGGCTGACAGGGTTCCTGTTTGTGTTCATGCTTTTTAATGGAGACCGTTTCGCGGCGCCGCCCTCAGCCATCGCTTTCATTACATTTTGCGTGGCCATGACCGTCGGTGCAATCTGGGAAATCTTCGAATTTTCGATGGACGCGTCTTTTGGCCTGAACATGCAAAAATCGGGCCTGAACGATACAATGATTGACCTGATGCTCAACGCCATCGGCGGGTTGATCGCCGGCTTTACCGGTTATGTCTATCTGGTGCATAATTCGGCTGGCGTCTTAGGCGACGGGCTGTCGCAATTCATTCGCCTGAACCAGCGGTTATATCAGAAATATAAGCACCGACTGAAAAAGTAGGGCAAACGCACCAGCCAATTGATCAATCTCAATCGAATGCTGGATCCCTTGCGCCATAATCCATCTCAGAGGTCCCCTTTAAGAGGAGATTGAGATGGTTATGTCCACACAACCCGACACGTCACACGAACCCACGCAGCAAGGCTGGTTTCCGACGGCCTACACTATCCTGTTCGGACTTGTCGTCGCCATGGCCGCCCTGACTTGGATCATTCCCGCTGGCGAATATGAGCGCGTGCCAAATGCTGCTTTGGCCAAGGACGTACCGGTCCCTGGCACCTATGCCCCGCTTGAGGCGGCACCCCAAGGCTTTTTTGACGTACTAATGGCCCCTATCGCTGGATTTTACGATCCATCCACCTACACTGCGAACGCCATTGATGTCTCTCTGTTTGTGCTGATCGTTGGCGGTTTTCTGGGTGTTGTGACGGCCACCGGTGCGATCAATACTGGCGTGGCCCAAGCCATGCGCAGGCTAAAGGGGCGCGAGAAATGGATGATCCCGATCATGATGGGTCTGTTCGCCGCAGGTGGCACAACTTACGGCATGGCAGAAGAAACGCTGGCGTTTTATGTCCTGCTGATCCCGATCATGATTGCGGCAGGTTATGACGCGCTGACCGGCGTGGCCATCATTATGCTGGGTGCGGGTGTCGGTGTTATCGGCTCGACAATCAATCCGTTTTCAACGGCAATCGCATCCAATGCCGCAGGTATCACCTTTGCCCAAGGAATGCCCTTGCGCTTTGTGATCCTGGGCCTGTCGTGGTTGGCCGCCGTTGGGTTTGTCATGCGCTATGCCGAACGGGTGCGCCGTGACCCCACACGATCATTGGTCGCGCATATGAAGGACGCGAACGAGGCGCATTTCTTGCAAAAACATGCACCCGCCGAAAATACACATCTGACTGCCATGCAGATCGTTATCCTGATCCTGTTCGCTGCAACATTTGTCGTGATGGTCTGGGGGGTATCCAGCCAAGGCTGGTGGATGGCCGAAATGTCGGCGCTGTTTCTGGGCGCGGCAATCGTGATCGGCACATTGGGTTGGCTGGGCGAAAAGATATTCACCAACGCGTTTGTCGAAGGGGCACGGGACCTAGTGAGCGTCGCCTTGGTGATTGGGTTGGCGCGCGGCATTGTCATCATCATGGATCAGGGAAAGATCACGGACACCTTCTTGCACACATTTGAAGGCTGGATTTCCGGCATGTCCCAGGTCGCCTTTGTTAACGCCCTCTTCGGTATCGAGGCATTGATGAGTTTCCTTGTTCCCTCGACCTCTGGCCTTGCCGTTCTGTCGATGCCAATTCTGGCTCCGTTATCGGACTTTGCAGGTGTCAGCCGTGACCTGGCTGTGACCGCCTTTCAGACAGCCATCGGGATCACCAATCTGGTTGCCCCCACCTATGCTGTGGTTGTTGGGGGCCTCGCCATCGGGCGCGTGCCTTATAACACCTGGATACGTTTCGTCTGGCCGCTGTTGTTGATCCTGTCGCTTATGTCGATGGCGTTGCTCAGCGCTGCGGTGATGCTATGAACGCCCCGCTTGGAGTGTATTCCGAAGTTGGAAAACTGCACACGGTCATGGTCTCGCGCCCCGGCCGCGCGCATGAGCGGCTCACGCCCAGCAACTGCGATGCGCTGCTGTTTGATGATGTGTTCTGGGTGGATGAAGCCCGTAAGGATCACTTTGCGTTTTGTGACAAGATGCGCGACCGCGACGTCGAAGTGTTGGAACAACATGACCTTTTGACAGATATCCTTGAGCTGCCGAAGGCCCGGCGATGGCTGCTTGATCGCAAGATAACCGAGGACCATATCGGCGTTGGCATGATGGATGAGCTGCGCGGCTGGTTGAACGAAATGCCTGCCACCGCGCTGACCCGTTTATTGACCGGTGGCATCACCGTCCACGATCTGCCGTTTGAGCCAACTAGCATGTTTGGCAGGTTTCTGGGGCCAAGTGGATTTGTCTTACCACCCCTGCCGAACCTCATTTTCACTCGCGATACCAGTAGTTGGATTTACGGCGGCGTCACGCTGAATCCGATGCACTGGCCCGCGCGCCAGCAAGAGACGCTGATCGCCGCTGCGATTTACCAGTTCCATCCCCGTTTCGCCGGTCGAACAATGGTCTGGTGGGGCAACCCCGATCAGGATTTCGGCCCAGCGACATTGGAGGGCGGTGATGTGATGCCCATCGGCAAAGGCTGCGTAATGATCGGCATGGGCGAACGCACAACCCCGCAAGCAGTAGGGCAGCTAGCCATCTCATTGTTTGAGCAGGGTGCGGCTGAACGGGTGATTGCCTGCCAGATGCCCGCCTCGCGCGCGGCGATGCACCTTGATACGGTGTTTTCTTTTTGTGATCGTGACCTGGTTACCAGCTTTACCCAGGTCGCGGACCAGATCAGGTGTTATTCACTTTACCCTGATGACAAAAACGCCTTGCGCGTGGTCGAAGATCCCGGCCATATATTCGACGTTGTGCAAGAGGCCCTGAGCATCGCGACCTTGCGGATTATCGGCACCGGGGGTGATCATTTCGAGCAAGAACGCGAGCAATGGGACGATGGCAATAACGTCGTCGCGTTAGAGCCCGGCGTCGTGCTGGCCTATGACCGCAATGTCCATACCAACACGTTGCTGCGCAAGGCAGGTGTCGAGGTGATCACTATACGTGGTGCCGAATTGGGCCGCGGACGCGGTGGCGGCCATTGCATGACCTGTCCCATTTCTCGTGATCCGGCGGAGTAAACTTATGGCGTTTAACCTCAAAAACCGTTCCTTCCTCAGCCTTCGGGATTTTACCCCGCAGGACATCAAATTCCTGCTGAAACTCTCGGCCGATCTGAAGGCCGCTAAATATGCAGGCACCGAACAGCAAACACTGAAGGGCCGCGAGATTGCGTTGATATTCGAGAAAAACTCCACCCGAACCCGCGTTGGATTCGAAGTCGCCGCCCATGATCAGGGTGCGCATGTCACCTATCTGGGACCGTCCGGAAGCCACATCGGCAAGAAAGAAAGCATCAAAGACACAGCACGCGTGTTAGGCCGTGTCTATGACGCGATTGAGTATCGCGGTTTTGGTCAGAAAGTCGTCGAAACGCTGGCAGAATGGTCTGGCGTGCCAGTCTACAATGGGCTGACGGACGAGTTTCACCCCACCCAAATTCTGGCCGATATTCTGACCATGACCGAACATGTCGACAAACCGTTGGGTCAGATTTCGTTCTGCTTTCTGGGCGATGCCGGTAACAACATGGGCGACAGTCTGCTGGTTGGTGCAGCCAAGCTGGGCATGGATGTGCGCCTGTGCGGGCCGAAATCACTGTGGCCCGACAAAGCGATTGTAACGGCCGCCCTGGCAGAGGCCAAAACCACGGGCGCACGCATTTTGCTGACAGAAGACGTTCAGCAAGGCGTCAGCGAATGTGACATCCTCTACACGGACGTCTGGGTGTCGATGGGTGAACCAGAAAACGTTTGGGCGGATCGCATCAAGCTGTTGATGCCGTATCAGGTGAACGCAGACGTCATCGCAATGACCGGCAATCCGCATACCAAATTTATGCATTGCCTGCCTGCATTCCACAACACCGAAACCGAGGTCGGCGCCCATATCCGCGACACCTTTGGATTAGACGCGATGGAGGTGACAGAGGACGTATTTGAAGGCCCGGCCTCTATTGTCTTTGATCAAGCGGAAAACCGGATGCACACCATCAAGGCTGTGCTGGTCGCAACATTGGGGTCTTAAATGCGTATTGTCGTTGCTTTGGGTGGAAACGCCCTGTCGAAACGTGGAGAAACGCTTACTGCCTCAGGTCAGCGGGCAAGTATTCGCGTTGCCGCCCATTCGCTGGCGGGGCTGCTGGAGGCCGGACATGAGGTTGTCATCACACATGGCAACGGTCCGCAGGTCGGCTATCTGGCACTGCAAGGTGGTCCGTTTCCGCTGGATGTATTGGGAGCTGAGACTGACGGCATGATCGGCTATGTTCTGCAACAGGAATTGGACAACGCCTACGCGCCGGACGCAAAATATGCGACCCTGCTGACGCAGATCGAGGTCGATCCGCAAGATCCTGCATTTCAAACGCCAACCAAATTCATCGGCCCAATCTACACCAAGTCCGAGGCTGCCAGACTAAGTGCAGATCGTGGCTGGACCATCGGAAAAGACGGCGCATATTTTCGCCGAACAGTGCCGTCGCCACGCCCCAAGCGCATCCTGGAACTTGACGTCATCAACCTGTTGCTGGACCAAAAAGTAATCGTCATCTGTGCGGGCGGCGGTGGCATCCCAGTTGTTCAGAAACCCGACAGTACAATGATCGGGGTGGAGGCGGTGATCGACAAAGACCATGCCAGCGGGTTTTTGGCGCGTGCCCTGAACGCAGACGCCTTTTTGATGCTGACTGACGTTGAAGGCGTTTTCGAAAACTGGGGAACCCCGGATCAGGTCGTCATCCGTCATGCCACCCCTGATGAGCTAAACCAAAAGTCATTTCCGGCTGGTTCTATGGGGCCAAAGGTCGAAGCGGCCTGTGATTTTGCGAAAACCACAGCCGGATTTGCCGCAATCGGGCGGCTTGCGGATTGTCTGGCGCTGATTGCCGGGACGACCGGTACAAGGATCAGTTTGGAAAAAGCAAAGTGAAAACCAGATTAGCGCAATTTCGAGCGTGTCAGTGATCTGCTTCATGCTGCGCCAGACGGCGTAAAATGGCATCTCGTTCCTCCAACAGGTCCAGCACAAGGGCGACACCTGCGGTGTTGATCCCCAGATCGCGGTTTAGCCGTCTCGCTTTCTTGGCCCGCACGATGCTGGTGCCAACAAACCGCCAGCTTCCGCGCGTGCTGCCAACTGGCTCCAGCACACCATGCTCCACCAGTTCAATCACCCAAGTCTCGTCTGCCTGACAAAACCGGCACAGGTCCTGTAACGAGAGTGCATCGACAACATCGTTTCGCAGTTTTGCCGCTTTCATTTTGCATTTCCTCCAAGATGGGCGCGTGGATCAAACGGCATCTTTTGGGCCATTTGTTCGAAAAACGCCCGTGCTTCGTCTGTTTCAACTTTTGGGTTCACAATTTTCAAAGTGGCATAAACATCGCCTGCAGGCGTGCCGGGCAGTCCCTTGCCTTTCAGTCGCATTTTTTGCCCTGATCGCGCGTTTTTGGGAATGCTCAGGTCAACTTTACCGCCCGGTGTTGGCATCACGATATTCCCGCCCAAGGCCGCCTCCCAAGGTGTGATTGGTAAGTCCAGATACAGGTCCTTCCCGTCTGGGCGATAAATGGGATGCGGAGCGAAGGCGACTTCGAGAAACAAGTCACCGGGTCTGCCCGCGCCCGGCCCACCTTGACCTGCTAGCCGAATATGTTGACCTTGTGCGATCCCCTTGGGGACACGCACCGCAATATTTCGGTCCTGCATGCTGACCGTGCCGTTCGGACCCACAACAGGTGATCTTAGGCTGAGCGTTCGTTCGGCACCGTGATAAGCATCTTCAACAGTGATCTCGATACGCCCGTGACTGTCAGCACCCTGTTCCGACCTCATGCCGCCTGTTGGGCCAGGCCCGCGCCGAAAAAGGGTTTCAAAGAAATCGCTGAACCCTTCTTCGCTTTGCGGACCAGCTTGCGAAAATGCGAACCCACTGTCCCAATCGGGTGGTGGTTGATAGCGCCCCTGCCCTTGTGGCGGGTCCTGCCCCAATTGATCGTAAGCCGCACGGCGTTCGGGGTCTTTGAGAACTTCGTAGGCTTCGCTGACATCCTTGAACTTAGCCTCAGCGGCTGCACCCGGATTGACATCAGGATGGTATTTGCGCGCCGCTTTTCGAAACGCCTTTTTAATCTCGTCGGCCTTTGCATCTCGGGCAACGCCAAGAGCCTTGTAATAATCTTTGAATTCCATCTACCAATCGTCCGATCATCTGCTTTCGAGTTAAAATGTCACCAAACTCAGACACACCCGTTGATCTTTGTCAGTTGTGCGGCGGCATATTGTGTCAGCCTGCGTAAAACCGCCTGTGCTGTTTGGCTGGGCGCACCTTCGAAATGGAGAATATCATGAATCGCCGGACCATACTTTTTGTGATGACTGCCGATACCCCGGACCACGATATCATCGACACCGCGGACGCCGCTGCGCAGGATGAAGACCAACTGAACTGTTTGGTTTTGGGGACCGCACCCGCACTGCCAGTCTATGCATACGGCGCCCCACCCTACGGAAGCATGAGCATTCCCGACAATTGGGCGCAAACGGTCGCGCAAGCACATCAAGAGCAACACGATCGCATTCAAGAAATTGAGGTTCTGCTGGCCAAAAGCAATGCCGCTGGTGACGTCCAAAGTGTGATGTGCGCCACGTCGGAGGTCAAACACCACATTGCGCGCTCGGCACGGGTCAGCGACGAGGCGTTTTTTGCGGGAAACCTTCGGGATACGCCTGATTTTCTGCGCGAGGCGGCCTCTGGCATCTTGTTTCATTCACCAATCGGATTCCGATTGAATGGGGCCTTGTCAGAAAAAATCGACCGGGTTTTTGTCGCTTGGGACAGCAGTAAAGCCGCCGCAAGTGCCGTACATGCCGCCTTGCCCTACCTGAAAGAAGCCCAGGAAGTAGTGATTGGCTGTATTGATCCGGTTATGACAGCCGAACGGGATGGCCAGGACCCAGGCACAGATGTTGCCGCATGGCTCAGCCATCATGGGTGTAAAGTGACGGTGTCACAGTTTCCAAGTGGCGGGCGCGAAGTGGGACAGTGCATTCAGGATCAAGCAGGCGCATTTGGGGCCAATCTTGTGGTCATGGGCGCCTATGGCCATGCGCGGATGATCCAAACCGTACTAGGCGGCACCACACGGTCGATGATAGAACAGGTGGACCTGCCAATATTCTTGGCCCATTGACCAGCAGAAAGTGTGAAGAAAAGATGGCCTGTACCAACAAAACAGACCTGATTGACCTGACCGTCAAGGAATACACCAAACTGACGAAACTGGTGGTGCCGCTTGATGAACGCCAAGCCGCGCTCAGCGTCGAGGGCACGTCCATAAAAGACACCATCAGCCACCGCGCCCATTGGATTGATCTGTTTCTGGGCTGGTACAAAGACGGCATGGCAGGAAAAGAGGTGTTTTTCCCCGCCAAAGGCTACAAATGGAACGATCTGAAACGCTACAACGCAGATTTGCGCAAACAACAGGCGCATCTGGATTGGGACGCAGCGCGCAGGCTTCTGCAAGATCGCCATGATCGTCTAAGCCATTTTCTATCGTCAATAACGGACAGCGAACTCTACGCCGGCCCCATGCGCGGTGGACACAACAATTGGACAGCGGGACGATGGGCAGAAGCGGCGGGGCCAAGTCATTATCGTTCTGCCACAAAATTCATCCGGTCAATCCTGCGTGCCAACACCTGACGCAGCAGGCTGAGCGAGTGCCAGAAATGCATCGTAGTGCGACAGATAGATGCTGCCCGTCAAGTGGTCGACCAGATGGCTACGGGCGAGCCTGTCCATCACCGGCCCCTTCACTTCTGACAGTGACAGATCAATCCCCAGTTCTTTCAAACGGATATTGATTAGTTCCAACGTTTCCAGCGCGCTCAGGTCGATTTCATTCACCGCAGAACACATCAGCACAACGTGCGCAAGGCGCGTGTCATCAACAATCCGATCATAAATGTAATCCTCCAGAAACCGCGCATTGGCGAAATACAGGCTTTGATCTATACGCAAACTCAAAACTGTCGGTTCTGTCTTAACTTTATGCCGGGTGATATTGCGAAAGTGCTGAGTTCCGGCAACCAGCCCTACCTCGGCGACATGAGGGCGCGACGTGTCGTATAGAAAAAGCAGGATCGACAGGGCTACCCCTGCCATCACGCCCAGCTCAACGCCAAACCCAAGTGTCAGCAATATGGTCACTGCTACTGCGCCAAAGTCACGCTTGGAATAGATCCAACTGCGCCGCAACGTCTTGACATCAACGAGAGACAAGACCGCGACAATAATCGTCGCGGCCAATGTCGCTTTGGGAAGATAATAGATCAACGGTGTCAGGAACAGCGCTGCGACGGCAAGCCCCAAGGCTGTAAAGGCGCCCGCAGCCGGTGTCTGCGCACCCGCGTCAAAGTTGACCACTGAGCGTGAAAAGCCACCCGTTACCGGAAACCCACCTGTCAGCGAAGCGCCAATGTTGGCTGTACCCAGTCCGATCAGTTCCTGGTTCGGGTCAATGCGCTGTCGTTTCTTGGTGGCCAGTGTTTGCGCAACGGATATTGATTCCACAAACCCGATGATCGAAATCAGCAAGGCTGGCAAAAAAAGTGCAGACATCAGGTTGAATGACAGGTCCGGCAGCGTTAGCGGCGGCAAGCTTTGCGGGACGGACCCCACGATTTTGACACCGCTTGCGTTCAGATCAAATTGCCAGACGATCCAGGTTGTCACGGCAACCACCAGAACCGGGCCTGCCTTGGCAGCAAAATCGGCCACCCCCGGCCGCAAGCCAATCTTGACCAGCACAGGGCGCAGACCAATTCGGGCCCAGAAAAGAAGTCCCATCGCCGCTGCACCTAGGGCCAACGTCAACAAGTTGGTTGCCCCAATATGGGTGCCAATAGACGCGAGAATATCCAGCAGGTTATGCCCCTCAGCCTCTACCCCCAAAACGTGTTTTAACTGGCTCACCGCGATCAAAATTCCCGATGCGGTAATAAAGCCGGAAATCACCGGGTGCGACAGAAAGTTGGCGATAAACCCAAGCCGTAAGATGCCCATCGTCAGTAAAATCAGACCCGATAATCCGGCAAGACTGAGAGCCGCCGCCGCGTACCCAACATCAAACGTGCCTGTGACGTCGCTAACCGCCGCAGCTGTCATCAACGATACAACAGCAACCGGACCAACAGCCAATGACCGGCTGCTGCCAAAAACGCTATACAGAAGGATCGGCACAATTGAGGCATAAAGCCCGGCCTCGGGCGGCAGACCCGCCAACATGGCATAGGCCAGCGATTGTGGGATCAACATAATTGTAACGATCAGTGCCGCAACAAGATCGTTGGTCGCTGTCAGTCGGTCATAGCTGCGAGCCCACTTCAAAATGGGCAGATAGCGCGCCCATTGAATACCGTTGATTGCAGGTTTCACGGGCAAAATCCATAGCCATCGTATTGCGACAGCGGGCCGTGGCCTGCGATGTCTGCCACTATGTTGTCGGCCACAACTGGCGCGTGTTTGCGTGCGGCTGCGGTAGTTTTTGCATTGGGTGCATTCATCACGTCGCCCAGTGACCAGACGTTTTCGAAGGTCTTGTGGCGCTGCGCCATCTGATCAACGTCGACCCAACCAGCCTGATCCGCCAACTGAGACACTGCAATAAAATCAGGTGCGCATTGCGGAGATGTGACATGAATCATATCAAATTCCAACTCCGCCTGTTCGACCGGAGTGTCAGGTATGAACACGTAAAACCACGCCTTTTTTAGCGATCCATCTATCGCCACCCAATTTTGGAAAAAATTCACCCCTGTTTGATATTTATCTAAATGTTCTTGTAAGGCGGGGACATCATCCTTGATACCAAACAGCACGCCGCCAGCGTTGTGAAACCCGATTTCAATGTCCTTGATTGCATTTTGGAGGGTCCAATGACCCGCTGACAGGTAGATTGCCTTTTGCGGGGCACCGGCACATTTTATCGGCATTGGCGGTTGCGTGAAAATCGCACGGCCAGATTTCATTCCCGATACCAATTGCCATGTGTAGGGTGCCAGATCATAGTGGTAGTTCAATGTCACGCCATTGCGCCCCAACGTCTCGACCAGCCCATCAACACGGCCCCAATCCAGCTTGAGGCCCGGACATACAACCAACCGTTTGTATTTCACAACGCGACACCCATCGAGGATCAGCGCGTCTTTTTGCGGCGCGAAGGCAGCGACGGTGGTCTTCAACCAATGCACGCCCTTCGGGATCAATGACCTCTTGGTCCGCACCTTCGCCGTCCGGTCGGTTACGGATGATGGGCTGGATGCCTTTTTCACGTAGTACTGCCAGATCAGTCTGCGTGATCTGTGGTGCAACAAAGAACTTGTCTGATACTTCGCGAATATCCATGGAATTCTTTCCTGATTACGTAGCGTGAGGCGCAGTGATCAAATGGCGTTGATCGGCACCTTCAGCATGGGCTTGCCGTCTTTCGTTTTGGGTATGTCGCCTGCGCGCATGTTCACCTGCAACGACGGCAGGATCAGCTTGGGCACATCCAGAGTTGCATCTCGGGCCTTGCGGAACTTGATGAATTCCTCGCGGGTTTTTCCTTGCCCAACATGAATATTGTCCGCCTTTTCTTCAGCGACCGTGGTTTCCCACATGATATCGCGGCCATCGGTCCCATAATCATGGCACATGAACAGGCGCATCTCGTCCGGCAAAGTTAACACTTTTTGGATGGAATCGAACAACTCGCCCGCATCACCGCCGGGGAAATCAGCGCGCGCTGAACCGCTATCGGGCATAAACAATGTATCGCCGACAAAGGCGGCATCACCGATCACATGCACCATACAAGCCGGCGTATGTCCCGGTGTGTGGATTACAAACGCAGTCATCTTACCGATTTTGTAGGTGTCGCCATCCTTGAACAGCCGGTCGAATTGCGATCCGTCACGCTGGAACTCTGTGCCTTCATTGAACACTTTACCAAAAGTGTCTTGCACAACCGTAATCTGTTCCCCGACCCCGATCTTGCCGCCGAGCTTGGATTGAATGTAGGGGGCAGCGGATAGATGATCTGCATGTACATGTGTTCCAATCAGCCACTCAAGTCTCAGCTTGTGCTTTTCGATATAGGCAATGATTTCATCGGCGTTTTCGTAGGTGATCCGCCCGGCGGCATAGTCGATATCCATTACCGAATCGATCACCGCACATGATGGTGAGAGTGGGTCCATCACCAAATAGCTGATCGTGTTGGTCTGGGGATCAAAAAAGGACTTAACCTCGGGGTGAACTTGAAGGTTTGTCGGATAGGATGACATTAATTTCTCCATTCAAAGCGATTTTTCCAAAGATACCACCGCCCAGTTCGGACTTCAGTGATTAGATCACATTGGATTGAAACGTGCTGGATCGGGTTGAGATTTGTCAGCGCTGCAGCCAGCCCGAGCCAGAGGTCACGACGAAGTTTGCGGATATCGTATTTCGTCCACATCAACGATGTAGAAAGGAAAATACCAATCTGTGCCAAAGAAATTCCCGGCTTCGACCTGGGTCGGAATCTGGTAGCCTTGAACCGTTTGAAAATGCGAAAGATACCCGCCAAACGGTTGCAGCTGATACAATTTTTGAGGGTTCGCATCGCTCCAACGGGCAAACTTGATGCTTATAGGCTGCCCATCGTTCGCCACCACGATGTCCACGCTTTGCTCTAACCCCTGGTGGTGGACAGTCACCTTTGCCGTGTCAGGACCCGCCGATTGCCAGGTGACATTCGGCCCCGGCAAAAGGGCGGCAGGGGTCCAGAACACAGCCTCGGCGACAGTGCGCCCAAAAGCTGCGCGTGCGTGATCTGTATCCCCCCCGAAGCGTGCCACGGGTGCGATTTCACCGATCCAGAACCGGGTCCACGCCGCACTGTCCGACCCAGACAGCCATAAAAGACCAGACCGCGCGCGCATTTTCCAGATAAAACCATATGGGGCAGCCAGAACCTGATGCGCCCGCATCTTCATATATTTGCCTTTGCCACGCAGGCTGAACTGACCTGTCATCCTGAGGTCAGCAACAGTCAAAAGCGGCGTATTTTGCGCAATCGCAAACGCAAAATACCGTCGTGCGGGTTCCGGCAAATCAGCTATCATCGAATACTGGAACAGCTTTGGGGATTCAGGTTGCAGGCGCAAAAGGCGATCCATCTCAGTGCGATCAGCATTGTGGTCCAGGATCCTTCGGCCCACCAGCGCCAACAATCCAAACGCCAGAAACAAAACAAAAATGAATAGGCCCACAGATTATCCGTTTCGCAATTTCGATCAACGACCCACCGACAAGTGAGGAACCAAGGATTTATGGGTCCTGACCCCAAGGAACCCGAAGACTAGACTGGAAAATTTCCCTCATCAAATGGGTCGGGCATCGGATCTTCCGGTTCATCCATTGGTTCAGGAACTTCTGACGGGATTGGGTTGACCGCCGGATCCGTTGTTGGTGGGTTTTCCGGTCTGGGTGGTTCTTGTTCAGGATCATTGGGCATTGGTGCTTCTTGAGGAGGCTTGTTTGAAGGAGGTTGTGCAAATGAATGTGACATTTTCCGTCCTTAGGTTGAGTTCGGTCAAACCTAACGCATTCAATCGTATGTTGGATTGATTCCCATCAATGACACTTGTGTTTTGTGCTCGCAAGAAATGACAATGCACGACACATAGTGAACCGTGGGTTCAGAACTTGTTTTGCCATTCGGCGATATTCAAGCGCCCGGTCCCGTGCCTGGTTGACGGTGACAATATCCGAACCTCCCCGACCAAAGTCAGTTCTAAGGGGAGCACCTTTCTTATTCTTCTGGCCTCTGACCAACACGCGCACAATCCAGCGCCTTGCGCCCGATGGATCGACCACCAGATACAAGCCATCGCCGTGACGCCCAGCGCCGAAACTCTCAACCAGTTTCTTGGTCAGCTTGCCAGATAGGACCCTTTCGAAAATACCATGTTCCACAGCACTCAAGGAGCGATTGCAGACGCAACCCAGAGAAACTGAATAATCGGGAAGGTCGCCTACAGTATAATAAAATGGGAGAAATCGCCCCGGAACAATCTGATCAAATTCAAAAAAATGGTATGGTGGCGGAGGAGGTGGGATTCGAACCCACGGTAGACTTTCACCTACGTCGGTTTTCAAGACCGGTGCATTCGACCACTCTGCCACTCCTCCGACGGGTTCCTCGTAAGGGTCTGGAATTGATTCGGAAACCGAAAAACGTAGTGATTGTGAAAAGGGGAAAATGGCCGATCTCGGCCCTCACGGCTTTCCACATGCACAAACCCAAGGTAGAGTGCCCGTCAACGGCCCCTTTTGAGGGCTTCGAAACAGGCCGAAAACTGGCTGACAGGCAAGGATACGTTGATATGAGCAGGGAAACCACGCCGCTGAAAGCATGTAGTAAGGGCGTTAAGCTTGCAACAGTGATGCTGCTGCTGGGCGGCTTGGCTGCCTGCGACGAAGGCGGGACGTTCAACATAATGGACAGCCTGAAACCAAAGCCAAAAAGCGAATCCGGTGCGGCCGTTGCAGGAGATGCCACGCAATTGGTTGAACGGGATGTCGAAAGACCGGATGTTTTTTCGGTGACAGAGCCGGGCCTGTGGGATGGCAGACCATCATTGGGTGGTGTCTGGGTGGCCCATCCAGATGTGACAGAGCCTGAACGCGTGATTATTCGCAGCACGACCAGCGACAAATTTGTGATCGGTGCCCTGTTCCGGCGTGAACGCGAAATCCCCGGACCGCGGTTGCAGATTTCGTCTGACGCGGCCACAGCGCTTGGCATTTTGGCCGGCGCGCCTGCGGAACTGAACGTCACGGCCCTGCGACGCGAAGCGACAGCAAGCGACGCCCCCGCCGAGACTGATGCAGTTATCGACACACCCGATGAAATAACCGAAACCGCGCTGGATCCGATCGCCGGAGCAGCCGCTGCCATTGATGCGGCCGAGCCTGCGGAAGAAACCGCTCCAACACCTGTGGCTTCTGCGGCACCTGCGCCAGCGTCGCGTTTGGCAAAGCCTTTCATTCAGGTGGGAATATTCAGCGTCGAGGAAAACGCCAATCGGGTGGCAAAGCAAATCCGCACAGCGGGAATGGTGCCTACTGTCAAACAACAAGAAGCGAATGGAAAAGCATTCTGGCGCGTATTGGTTGGCCCATCCGGCAGCGCGTCTGAACAAAAAGAACTGGTGAAATCGATCAAGGGCGAAGGCTTCTCTGATGCCTATGCCGTCACCGATTGATCACCAATGACAGGAGCCTGTTGCATCGTGATCCGCCTTATTGCACCTTTCATGGCCTTGCTGATTTCAGCCGCGTCAGCCTCAGCTTTCGACACGCGTGCGTCGGCTGCATATGTAATGGACCAGACCTCTGGCACGGTGTTGATGACCAAAAATGCGGACGAGCCGTTGCCGCCCGCGTCAATGTCAAAACTGATGACACTTTACATGGCGTTCGAGGCAATTCGCGATGGCAGGTTGTCCCTGAACGAACGGTTGCCGGTGTCAGAACACGCGATGTCTTATGGGGGGTCCACCATGTTTCTGGACACCACAGACCGGGTGCGCGTTGAGGATTTGCTGCGCGGCATTATCGTTTTGTCAGGGAATGACGCTTGCGCCGTCATCGCGGAAGCGCTTTCACCAGATGGAACCGAAGATGGGTTTTCCCGCTATATGACGCAACGCGCCGTCAAGCTGGGAATGACCAATTCGACCTTCGCCAATTCCAACGGGTGGCCGCAGGCTGGCCACAGGATGTCGATGCGCGACCTTGCTTTGGTAGCCAATCGGCTGATCACAGATTTCCCGGAGTATTACCCGCTGTTTGCCGAAGTTGAGTTTGATTTCGACGGGCGCGCGCCGCAAAATCGGTTGAACCGCAATCCATTGCTTAAGCTGGGGATCGGTGCGGATGGCCTGAAAACCGGCCACACCGTAGAGGCGGGATACGGCATTGTTGGGTCCGCAAAGCAGGGGGATCGCCGGGTGATTTTTGTGCTTTCCGGTCTTGATAGTGATCCACAGCGCGCGCAGGAATCCGAGGCTGTTGTTAACTGGGCCTTTCGCCAGTTCGCCCAGCGCCCGATTGCCAAGTCAGGTCAGCAAATCGCCACAGCTCAGGTTTGGATGGGGATGGAGCCAACCGTAGGGCTGATCGCACCCGAAGATTTCTCGGTGTTGATGCCGGTGTTGGCGGACAAAAAAATAGAGGCCGAGGTGGTCTATAACGGTCCATTTAATGCGCCGATAAGCAAGGGCGACCAACTGGCGGAGCTGGTGTTTACCCCCGAGGGCTTGCCGGAAACCCGGCTGCCGTTGGTCGCAGACCGTGACGTTCCCAAAGGCGGGTTTGTCAGCCGGATGTCGACAGCAGCACAAGTGTTGATTGAACGGCTTAACCAGGGACCCGAGGGCGCAATGTGAGCGGTCGCCTTGCCGGAAACGGCCTGTTCCTCACATTTGAGGGCATCGACGGTTCTGGAAAATCCACGCAAGCGCGGCTGCTGGCCGAGCATTTGACGGCGCAGGGCCATTCGGTGCTTTTGACGCGCGAACCGGGCGGCAGTCCCGGTGCCGAAGAAATCCGCGCTTTGGTCTTGCAAGGCGACCCTGATCGCTGGTCTGCTGAAACCGAGATTTTGTTGTTTACGGCGGCCCGGCGCGATCATTTGGAACGCACGATTGAGCCTGCTCTAAACGCTGGCAAGATCGTCATATGCGACCGCTTCGCTGACAGCACGCGCATGTATCAAGGCCTGTCGCGCGGCGACCTGCGGGCCACCGTTGATCAGTTGCACGCGCTAATGATCAAACGCGAACCTGACATGACTATTTTGATTGATATGAACCCGGCCACCGGTCTTGGGCGCGCGGTGTCGCGCGGCACCAGTGAAGAACGGTTTGAGAATTTTGGCGAAGATTTGCAAGTCGCGATGCGGCATGGATTTTTGGCGCTGGCTGATGAATTCGCCGACCGTTTTCACGTCATTGATGGAAACCGCAGCATAGGTGATGTTGCACGCGATGTCGCGGCCTGTGTGACCGCAAGACTGGCATGAGTGCTGCAAGCCCAGATCAGATCGAAGGCGCACCGCATCCGCGCGACACCTTGCAATTGATTGGCCAGACCGCCGCCGAGACCGCATTTCTGGACGCCTATGGCACCACGCGACTGCACCACGCCTGGCTTTTGACCGGTCCACGGGGCGTCGGAAAGGCAACCCTGGCCTGGCAGATTGCACGGTTTTTACTAGCGACACCTGACCACCAGGACGACGGCGGAATGTTTGGTGCCGCGCCACCTGCCGCTACGTTACAGATTGATCCCGAACATCCCGTTGCACGCAGGATCGCGGCAGGGTCCGAGGGCGCGCTTAAGGTCATCACCCGGACGACCAACCCCAAAACGGAACGGTTGCGCGATAAAATTGTTGTCGACGACGTGCGCGGTCTTGCCGGGTTTTTCCATATGTCCGCAGCTGAAGGCGGGCGGCGCGTGGTGATTGTCGATGCGGCGGACGATTTGAACACATCTGCCGCCAATGCCCTGTTGAAAATGCTGGAAGAACCGCCGGCGAATGCCACACTTTTGCTGATCAGCCACCAGCCCTCGGGCCTGTTGCCAACCATCCGGTCGCGGTGCCGAACCTTGCGTTTGGGTACGCTGAACCCGGATGAGATGGCGCAGGCTTTGGCACAGGCGCAGATCAAAATAGACGCGGCCCCCGAAGCACTGGCGGAATTGTCCGGAGGCTCAGTCGGCGCGGCCCTTAGCCTGTCGTTGCTGGGGGGCCTTGATATCTACGCTGAACTGGTCGCCGTGCTGGCCACGTTGCCAAAACTCGACCGTCCGCGCGCATTGCGGCTGGCCGAGGCAGCAAGCCAGCGCGGCGCGGAAACCAAACTGGATCTGCTGTTTGAGCTGTTGGATCTGCTGATGTCCCGTCTGGCACGTACCGGCGCCACCGGTGTCACGCCCCCGGTCGAAGCAGCCCCGGGCGAGGCTGCATTGCTGGCGCGCCTGTCACCAAACCCGGCAAAGGGTCGCGCCTGGGCCGAGACAGCGCAACAGATCGGGGCGAGGGTGCGCCATGGCCGCGCAGTGAACCTTGACCCTGCCGCGTTGGTCCTAGATACCATGTTCAAGATCCAGCAAACCGCTGCCGGGTAACCTCGGCTGCACGCAATAAGCGGCAATATGACAGTGCAACCGAACATCACCGACAGTCACTGCCACCTCGATTTCCCCGATTTCGAAGGCGAACTGGATGCCATCGTCGCACGCGCCGCCGACGCCGGTGTCACACGGATGGTGACAATCTGCACCAAGCTGAAAAACGAACCCAGCGTCCGCGCAATTGCGGAAACCTATGATCCGGTGTTTTACACAGCAGGCACCCATCCGATGTCCGCCGCGTCTGAGCCTTTGGTCACCGCCGACACGCTGATCGAATTGGCGCGACACCCTAAATTCGTGGGCTTGGGTGAAACCGGGCTGGACTATCACTACACCGCCGAGAGCGCCCAGATACAACAAACTTCGCTACGGGTTCACATCGCTGCCGCACGCGAAACCGGCCTGCCTTTGATCATCCATTCACGCGATGCGGATGACGATATGATCGCCATCTTAAGCGACGAATATCGTATGGGCGCCTTTTCTTGCGTGATGCATTGTTTTTCGTCCTCCGCAAAACTGGCCCATGCGGCGCTGGACCTTGGGTTTTACCTGTCCATGTCCGGCATCACCGCCTTTCCAAAAAGCGAACCTCTAAGGGATATCTTTGCCGCAGCGCCGCTTGATCGTATTTTGGTTGAAACCGATGCGCCATATCTTGCCCCCCCACCCCAGCGTGGCAGGCGCAATGAACCGGCCTTTACCGCACATACAGCGCGACGGGCAGCGGAAACATTTGGGCTGGACTATGCCGATTTTGCCGCGCAGACTCAGGCGAATTTCGACAGGCTGTTCACCAAAGCCGCGCAATACGAGAGGTCCAAGTGATGGCCGATCTGCGTTTCACCATCCTAGGCTGCGGGTCATCGGGCGGCGTGCCGCGTCTGGGGGGGCATTGGGGCGCATGCGATCCGCAAAACCCAAAGAATAGCAGGCGTCGGTGTTCGCTGCTGGTCGAACGCGTCTCCGAGGCGGGCACAACTTCCGTATTGATCGACACCTCGCCCGACTTGCGCAGCCAGTTGCTGGACGCAAATGTCGGGCGCCTTGATGCGGTCGTCTATACCCACAGCCACGCAGACCATGTCCATGGCATCGACGATCTGCGTATGTTGGTGATCAACATGCGCGCGCGGCTTGCCGTGTGGGCGGACGGACCCACCCAAAACGCGCTTTTGTCGCGGTTTGGCTATGCCTTCGTGCAGCCTCCCGGATCGCCCTACCCGCCGATTTTGGACATCCACACCATTGACGGCGACATCACCATCGACGGTCCCGGTGGTCTGATCACATTGACCCCGTTCGAGGTGGGCCACGGGTCGATGGACGCTTTGGGTTTTCGCATGGGTGACGTCGCCTATCTACCCGATGTGGCCACCATACCAGAGCTGTCAAAACCATTTTTGCAAAATCTGGATTGCTGGATCGTCGACGCCCTGCGCCGTGACCCGCATCCGACGCATTCACATTTGGCGCAAACCCTGGACTGGATTGAAACCTTCGCCCCCAAAACCGCCGTTTTGACCAATATGCACAATGATCTGGACTATGACATGGTCGCTTCTGAAACCCCGGACCATGTGCAGCCAGCCTATGATGGTCTTACGCTGACATTCCGCACCAAATAGCATCGGGTCGCGGCCCTCTGGCCCTGCACCTACCGACCAAAGGACATCGCACCGGCACATGCAAACCCTGCTTGACGTTATTGTCCCGGTATTTCTGGTCATCGGGTTTGGCTATGTCGCCGTGTGGCGTGGCCTGTTTTCTCTAAGTGCTGTTGACGGCCTGATGCGGTTTACCCAGCACTTTGCGATCCCTTGCTTGCTGTTTCAGGCCATCGCCAAACTGGATTTGTCGCACTCCTTTGATCCGGCACTGCTGCTTAGCTTTTACGCAGGCGCCACAATTTGTTTTGCGCTGGGGCTGTTTGGTGCACGTGTATTGTTCAAACGCGATTGGGAGGACTGCATTGCCATCGGATTTTGCTGTCTTTTTTCCAATTCAGTGCTGTTGGGGCTGCCCATTACAGAACGCGCTTACGGACCAGACGCGCTGGTTGGCAACTATGCGATTATCGCGTTCCATTCGCCGTTTTGCTATGGGTTGGGCATTACGGTGATGGAACTGGCGCGCAATCGCGGCGGATCAATTGCATCCAACGCGCGCGCCGTAGCAGGTGCCATGTTTCGCAACACGCTAGTGATCGCGATTGGACTTGGCTTTGTCGTGAATGCGACAGGTATGGTTGTTCCCAATGTAGTCGATGACGCCCTGTCGCTGATCGTGCGGGCCGCATTGCCCACAGCACTTTTCGCATTGGGTGGCGTTTTGAACCAATATCGGCCAGAGGGTGACATGAAAACCATTGCAATGGTTTGCGTCATCGTTTTGACCATTCACCCCGCCCTGACATGGGCGTTTGGAACCGCCCTTTCAGTGCCAAAAGATGCGTTCAGGTCCGGTGTGTTGACGGCAGCAATGGCGCCGGGGTTCAATGCGTATATCTTTGCCAATATGTACGGTCGCGCGCGGCGGGTGGCAGCCTCCAGTGTGCTGATTTCGACGGCTGTGTCGATCCTGACCGTCTGGCTTTGGTTGCTGGTGCTGGGATGAACGATATAACCCAAGGGCTTTTGGCAGCAGCCCGCCTGATTGTCACGCTGGACGCGGATCTGATCGAAATCAGCCTCAGATCGCTTCAGGTCAGCCTGACCGCGCTGATCTTTGCCAGTCTGATTGCTATTCCGTTTGGCACGCTTCTTGCGGTTCAGCGGTTCCGGTTTCGCCGCGCGGCCATATCGGTTTTGAACGCCTTGATGGGGTTGCCGCCGGTGGTCGTCGGGTTGGTTGTCTATATCTTGCTGTCGCGATCTGGCCCTTTTGGTGTACTGGGTTTGCTGTTCACTCCAACGGCAATGATCATCGCCCAAGTGGTGATCATCACGCCACTGATCGCCTCGATCACCCATCAGGCGATGCGTGACCTTTGGGCCGAATATCATGACTTGCTGATTTCCCTGAACACCAGGAAATCGCAACGCATCAGGACGCTGATCTGGGACGGCAGGCGATCCTTGTTGACCGCAGCACTGGCCGGGTTTGGACGTGCCATCGGCGAGGTGGGCGCGATCATGATCGTCGGCGGCAACATAGACCATGCAACACGGGTTCTGACGACGGCCATCGCACTGGAAACCGGAAAGGGTGATTTTGCACTGGCGCTTGGGCTTGGCTTTGTTCTGATCGCCATCGCGTTGCTGGTCAATCTGGCCATTCACTGGCTGACCGGAACCGAACGGGAGGGCCGTTGGTGAACGCGATCCTTCCTCTTGTGCTTAACGATGTCTGCGTACGCCGAAAGGGCAAAACGCTGTTGGGACCGATCAACCTGACCCTAGCGCCCAAGGGGCGGACGATGATCCTTGGGCCGAATGGATCGGGCAAAACGACCCTGCTGCGGGTAATGCATGGGGTTGAACGCCTGAGCGGCGGCACTGCACAGTGGGCGACCTCGCAAGATGATGCACAACGCACACAGGGATATGTTTTTCAAACGCCCATCTTGTTGCGCCGGTCTGTGTTCGACAACCTGCAATACCCCCTTAAACTGATTGGCATGCCACGCAAAACCCGTGAGGCCGCCGCGCGCGACTGGATTGCCCGCATCGGTCTGGACGCAGCATCAACACTGCCCGCAAACCGTCTGTCAGGCGGTGAACGCCAGAAACTCGCCATTGCGCGCGCCCTTATTCGCGACCCTCAGGTTTTGTTTCTGGATGAACCCTGCGCCAGCCTGGACGGGCGATCGACCCGAGAAATCGAAGGCATCTTGCTGGATGCAAACAAAAAAGGCACCCGGATCATCATGACAACACACAACATCGGACAGGCGAAAAGATTGGCGACAGATGCTCTTTTCATGCTGGGTGGATTGGTGCATGAAGCAGGTCCGGCGGACAGGTTTTTTGACGCACCACAAACGCCACAGCTTAACGCATTTTTCAAAGGGGACATAATCGAGTGATACGCTTTTTCATTACCGCAATTATTAGCATCACATTTGGCACCGCGGCTGTTGCAGATGAGATGAAGCTTGCTGTCACCACCTCATTTGAAAACTCGGGTCTTGCGGATGTGCTGCTACCCGCGATCAGGCAAGATATCGGGCTGGATGTTCAGTTACTGGTCGTCGGCACAGGCCAAGCCATCCGTCTGGGCGAAGCCGGTGACGTGGACGCGATCCTCGTGCATTCGCGCAAAGCCGAAGAGGCGTTTTTGAACGCAGGATACGGCACTCACCGCCGAGAGATCATGTATAATGATTTTGTTATCATTGGCCCCGCAAGCGATCCCGCTGGCGTAAGTGATGCAGACTCGGCACGCAACGCATTGGCTCGTATCGCAAAGGCAAAGACACCCTATGTCAGCCGCGGTGACGACAGCGGAACCCACAAGGCTGAGCAGGCGCTTTGGACCGCGGCGGGTCTCGATACAACCGTTTTCAGCACTTGGTACAACGCCGTCGGTTCGGGTATGGGCGCGTCATTGAATACGGCAGCGGGGTTGGATGCCTACATTCTGTCTGATCGTGCCAGTTGGCTGAATTTCGGGAATAAGGCGGATCTTGAGGTGTTGTTCTCTGGCGATGCGGCACTATTCAACCAGTACGCGTATTTACCCATTAATCCCGATTTGCATCCCGATACCCAAAGCGATTTGGCAGCACAGCTTGAGGAATGGTTGGTCAGCGATCGCGCCAAGGGTCTGATCAACGGGTATAAAATCAACGACGAGCCGCTTTTTGTGTTCAACGCGTCGTCGGAATAGCGACCAGGGTAGAACATCGGGAAATGGTGGCAGTGTTGGAAACCGGTGTGCGGTTTGATCTTACCCGTCGATCTTACTTGCACCTACGCATACGTTGCCTATAACGCACGACAATTTGAGTATATCAGCTTGCTCAATATCTAGGGGTCCGAACCATGCCAAAAAGAACCGATATCAAATCAATCATGATCATTGGTGCAGGCCCCATAGTCATCGGACAAGCCTGCGAGTTTGACTATTCCGGCGCCCAAGCCTGCAAAGCGCTGCGCGAAGAAGGCTACCGGGTAATTCTGGTAAATTCGAACCCCG
The DNA here is from genome assembly GCA_049680295.1 of Sulfitobacter sp. GTDB lineage: Bacteria > Pseudomonadota > Alphaproteobacteria > Rhodobacterales > Rhodobacteraceae > JBAUHN01. Next base: position 18,968 of record JBAUHN010000234.1, on the reverse strand, counting down.
CAACGATCATGACAGACCCTGGCCTGGCTGATGCGACCTATATTGAACCGATCACCCCCGACATTGTTGCAAAAATCATCGAGAAAGAACGGCCCGACGCTTTGCTGCCAACCATGGGGGGACAGACCGGACTGAACACATCCCTGGCGCTCGAAGAAATGGGCGTTTTGGCAAAGTACGGTGTCGAGATGATTGGCGCGAAACGCGAAGCCATTGAAATGGCCGAAGATCGCAAGCTCTTTCGCGAAGCAATGGACCGTCTGGGCATCGAAAACCCACGCGCGACCATTGTCACCGCACCACAGAATGACGCAGGTCAAAAAGATCTGGCAGCTGGGGTTGCTATCGCACTGGAGGCACTGGACGACATTGGGCTTCCGGCGATTATTCGCCCCGCGTTCACATTAGGCGGCACCGGCGGCGGTGTGGCCTATAACCGTATCGAATACGAGCATTTTTGCCGGTCTGGCATGGACGCGTCGCCTGTGGGGCAAATTCTGGTCGACGAATCCTTGTTGGGCTGGAAAGAATACGAGATGGAAGTTGTGCGTGACACCGCAGACAACGCCATCATCGTCTGCTCAATCGAAAATGTGGACCCGATGGGTGTGCATACCGGCGACAGTATCACCGTTGCACCTGCATTGACGCTGACCGACAAAGAATACCAGATCATGCGCAACCATTCCATCGCAGTCCTGCGCGAGATCGGCGTTGAGACTGGTGGATCGAATGTGCAGTGGGCCGTCAACCCGGCTGACGGGCGGATGGTGGTTATTGAAATGAACCCGCGTGTCAGCCGGTCATCCGCTCTGGCATCCAAGGCCACCGGTTTCCCGATTGCCAAGATCGCCGCGAAACTGGCTGTCGGCTATACGCTGGACGAGTTGGACAATGACATCACCCAAGTGACGCCCGCGTCTTTTGAGCCGACGATTGACTATGTCGTCACAAAAATTCCGCGCTTTGCGTTTGAAAAATTCCCCGGTGCCGAACCCTTGTTGTCTACGGCCATGAAATCAGTCGGCGAAGCGATGGCCATCGGACGCACAATTCACGAATCCCTGCAAAAGGCACTGGCGTCGATGGAAACCGGCCTGACCGGGTTTGATGAGATTTCTATTCCAGGTGTTGCGGCGGACGTTTGGTCGGATGCAGGCGACGATAAAGCCGCGGTTGTCAAAGCGATTGGGATGCAAACGCCCGACCGGATGCGCACCATTGCGCAAGCCATGCGCCACGGGCTGGACGACGAAGAAATTCATGCCCTTACCATGTTTGACCCTTGGTTTCTGGCCCGTATTCGCGAAATCGTCGAGACAGAGGCAGAGCTGCGTCAAACCGGTTTGCCAAGCGACGAGGATGGCCTGCGGGCGCTTAAAATGATGGGGTTCACCGATGCCCGTCTTGCACATTTGACCGGACGGAAAGAAAGCGCCGTGCGCACCGCCCGTCATGATCTTGGCGTGGTCGCCTGCTTTAAACGGATCGACACATGTGCCGCCGAGTTTGAGGCGCAAACACCCTATATGTATTCTACCTATGAGCACCCCGTGTTTGGCGATGTGGAATGCGAGGCGCGGCCCTCGGATCGCAAAAAAGTGGTTATTCTGGGTGGCGGTCCCAACCGGATCGGTCAGGGGATTGAATTTGACTATTGCTGTTGTCACGCCTGCTACGCCCTGACGGACGCCGGTTTTGAAACGATCATGGTCAACTGTAACCCTGAAACGGTTTCGACCGATTATGACACGTCGGATCGGCTGTATTTTGAACCCCTGACGTTTGAACACGTGATGGAAATCCTGCGGGTTGAGCAGGAAAACGGCACGCTGCACGGCGTCATCGTTCAATTTGGCGGGCAAACCCCGTTGAAAATTGCCGCGGCCCTGCACGCCGAAGGCATCCCCATTCTTGGCACCACACCGGATGCCATTGATCTGGCCGAAGACCGCGAACGGTTTCAGCAGTTGGTGCAATCGCTTGGGCTGAAACAGCCCCACAACGGCATCGCGCATTCAGATGCCGAAGCCTTTGAAATTGCCAAGGACATCGGTTTTCCGCTGGTGATCCGGCCCTCTTATGTTCTGGGGGGACGCGCAATGGAGATCGTGCGCGATCAGGCCAATCTTGAGCGTTATATTTCCGAGGCCGTGGTGGTGTCAGGCGACAGCCCTGTTCTACTCGACAGTTACCTGTCCGGCGCGGTGGAGCTGGATGTGGATGCGTTGTGCGATGGCAAAGAGGTTCATGTCGCCGGCATCATGCAACACATCGAAGAGGCTGGCGTGCATTCAGGTGACAGTGCCTGTTCTCTGCCACCCTATTCGCTGTCACGTGACATCATCGCCGAGGTCGAAAAGCAAACCCATGCTTTGGCGATAGCGTTGAATGTTGTCGGCCTGATGAATATTCAGTTTGCCGTAAAAGACGGCGAGATTTTCCTGATCGAGGTCAATCCACGTGCTTCACGTACCGTGCCATTTGTGGCCAAGGCCACGGATTCCGCGATTGCCTCAATTGCGGCGCGGATCATGGCGGGTGAACCTTTGTCAAACTTCCCCCTGCGTGCGCCGTATAATGCAGATGCGGCCTATTCCGACGTGCTGCCGCTGGGCGACCCGATGACGCTTGCGAACCCAAACATGCCGTGGTTTTCGGTCAAAGAGGCCGTGCTGCCCTTTGCCCGTTTCCCGGGCGTCGATACGCTGCTTGGCCCGGAAATGCGGTCAACCGGTGAAGTCATGGGGTGGGATCGCGATTTTCCGCGCGCATTCCTGAAGGCACAAATGGGTGCCGGAATGGTTCTGCCTGCACAGGGTCGCGCGTTTGTTTCGATCAAAGACATGGACAAGACCGACGACATGCTTGATGCCGCGCGCATTCTGCTGGAGCAAGGGTTTACCCTTGTCGCCACACGCGGCACTGCGGGTTGGTTAAATGCGCATGGCATGGCCTGCGATGTAGTTAACAAAGTGTGGGAAGGCCGCCCTGATATTGTCGATATGATGAAAGACGGACACATTCATTTGGTGATTAATACCACCGAAGGGTCGCAAGCGGTTGAAGATAGCAAATCCATTCGCACCGTCGCTCTATATGATAAAATCCCATACTTTACGACTGCAGCCGGTGCGCATGCAGCGGCCTTGGCGATTGCTGCCCAGTCGGACGGGGACGTTGGTGTTAAGGCACTTCAGGGGTAACAACCCGCCCCAAAAGTACTGGCGGAATTGACCTGACAAATCGTGGATCGCAGCTAACTGATCGGCGACACCTCGCGGGTTCATCCGAATGCGACCAAACATCGCTTTGCAAGGACGGTTTCATAATATCTGCCATAATTGTGACAGATTTGAAACATAACTTCTCGCCAAGGTTGTATCCCAAATGGATCGAACGTTGTTGTTTACACACACAAATGCAGGAGGAGTTTGAACAGTGAAAATCCTCGCGGTTGATGATGATGAAATCATCCTGGATTTGTTGACTGAAATACTAACGTCGCTCGGCTACTCGGACTTGACGACGGCCCGGTCTGCGGCCGACGCCTATCATGCGATTTCTTCGGCCGACGTTCCCTACGATTGCATCCTGCTCGACATTCAGATGCCGGTGACCGATGGGATTGCGTTTTGTGGCGCAATCCGTGGTCTGAAAGATTACGTCGAAACGCCCGTTGTGATGATCACGGCAATGTCTGACAAGAAATACATCGACAATGCGTTTCAGGCGGGTGCCACAGATTATGTGACCAAACCGTTCGACGTCACCGAACTTAGCACGCGCGTCCGGCTTGCCGAACGCCTGTCCGAAGATCAAAAGAAACGCCGCGCTGCAGAAAATCTGTTGCCTGCCACCTTCAAAAGAACAGACGAAGAAAAGGCAGACCTTGATCTGCCAATTTCCATTCGTGACGTGGATTGCGTCATCGATTATGTGTCGATGGAGAACTACCTGGCGCAGCTTAGTCGTTCGGCGCTGTTCGGGTCGTGTGTTATTGCGTTTAAAATCAATGACGTTGAGCAATTTCACGACTCAATGACCAACTACGAATTTGCCTGCACGGTAACAGATGTGGCCGAGGCGATTACGATTGCACTGGTTGGGCGGCAACATCTTATCTCCTATGCCGGGGCCGGTGTTTACACCGTGGTTCTTGATAGTTTGAATGGCCTTGATTTGCCGTCCATCAACGCGCGCATCAAACAGGCGATGTTTGATTTGTCGATGTGTTATTCCGACGGTCGCCCTTTGTATCTGAGCATGACCCACGGCGCACCGGTGCGGTTGACCTTACGCTCCGGTCTGGGCGCGATACGGGCACTAAAAATCGCAATCGGCAACGCCAGATTGCAGGACTACCAGACAACTGCAAACGGCAACCTTGCGCAACAGATGCATGGCACCTAAGTCAGGATAACCAACCTATGATCGCTGAAACGCTCCCTAAAACCTCGATCACATCAGCCGCGTTGCAGGCCGGTTTAGGACTGGTGCGGCAGCGGTTTTTAAAAACCCTCGATACGCGCCTGGATCACATGGAAGCATTGCTGGTCTCGACGGATTTACCGAACGACCGCAAACAGGCCCTGGCTGAATTGGCCCGTGAGGCGCATAAAATTGCCGGATCAGCCGGCACTTTGGGCTTTGCCAACCTTGGGCGATTAGCGGCGCGTGTCGAAAACAGCATTGAGACGCATCTTGAAAAATCGCAGATCAATGATGTACCAGACGTGCTGATTGACCAAATCGAAGAGATGCTGGAAGAAGGCGTGCAACAAGTTCTGGCAGGCCAGCAAAAGAGCTCGCAAGTCGCCTGAAAGTCGTTGGGGTCAGGACCCTAGTTGCCCATGGCGGTACGAATTTGATCGGACAGCGTCATCGCGTCGAACGGTTTTTCAATCACCTCAATCGCGCCTAGTTTTTTCAGGGCCACAACTTCGCTTTTCTGAACGCGTGCGGTCATGAAAATTGCAGGCACATTGGCCAGTGCGGGAATGTCACGCAGCTTGGCAAAAAGCTGCTCTCCGCTCATCTCTGGCATCATCACATCAAGTAGGAAAATATCAGGCTTGAACACCTCGGCATCTTTCAGCGCCTCAGCGCCTGAGGGACATTGATGCACCGTAAAGCCGCCGATGACCTCAAGCGCCATTTTCGCGACTTCCTGAATGTCGGGATCATCATCAACGTGAAGCAATCTAAGACTATCGGACATAATAACTTTCGATCATCAAGAACAAGGTCCACGGCAGCGCAATCGCCCATCAGGCACTCTGACTGCGATAAACGGGTTGTTCGGGCTGCGTAGCATCGACTTTCAAAGGCAGTTCAACAAAGAATGTCGTTCCCACATCCTCAAGGCTTTCAAAACGCACGATACCACCGTGACGCTCAACGATGGCCCTGACGATGCTCAGCCCCAACCCGGTGCCACCTTTTGCGCGACGCTCGATACCCTTGGCCTGCGAATACCGCTCAAAAATTGCAGGCTGGTCCGCCAGCGGAATACCACTGCCGGAATCCTGCACCCGAATCTCAATACGGTCACGTATGTTCCGAACACCAACACGCACTTCACCGCCAGCATGCGAAAACTTTGCTGCATTCGACAGCAAGTTCGCCATCACCTGAAACAGACGTTCCACATCGCCCAAGACGAACAGCCCTTTTGGCATATCGACAGCTTTGATGCGTACATCATAGAGATCGGCATAAGATTGATTGGCCTTGATCGCTTCGCGTAACAGCTGGGCGATGTCGACATCTTCACTGTCAAATTCCATCTGCCCTGCGGCGATCTTTTCATAGTCCAGTATGTCGTTGATGATCAAAACCAAGCGATCGGAATTTCGGTGCGCAATTTCAAGCATACCACGCGATTTATCCGATATTTCACCCGTGGCACCCGACAGGATTAACCCCATCGCGCCTTTTATCGAGGTCAATGGCGACCGCAGTTCATGGCTGACTGTCGCTACAAATTCGTCCTTGGCGCGGTCGACCCTGCAGCGTTCCGTGATGTCGCGGGCAGTTGCGACCACCAAAGGTGTCGCCGCATCCTGTGCCACAAGCTGCAGCTCGACCTCATAAGGGGTACCTCGGATGTCTACTGTGTAAGCGATTTTCGCTTTTTCGCCCGAGAGCAGCAGATGCGTGCAGCGTGCAAGCTCATCTTGGTCAAACTTGCGACTTACATCGCCCAATGTTTTGGTTTGGGTGTCACTTTCGTTCCAGCCCATCAAGTCGCTTGCTGCTTTGTTGAGATAGATGAATTGGAATTTCCCCGGTCTGAACACAAAGACCTGATCGTGCATTAAGTGCAGTAGATTGACGTTGCGTTGGTCGGCACCTTTGGATCGGCCCGATGGGCGCAATGTTAGAAAACGACCCAAAACCTGCCAGAGTGTCCCACCAGGTTTATTTCTTTCGCCCTTGGTCATTTAGTCCGCCCTTACCATCATCACCTGAACCGCCTTTGGTTCAACCAGATTTCGGATTTTCCCCAATCCACATTTAATCCCTCAATTAGCGAGCGATTGTTCACACCAAACGGAAGAACCTAGGCGATTTTGTGACGTAAGTTGGGGAAATGTGACCTAAAGCGCCTTTTGACGCGCGCGCACAATCGTATCGAGCGCGTTTTGAACGACACCCGCAATATCGGTTCGCGATTTGGTCAGACTATACGAAATGCGAGGATCGGGTGCGGTTGCTTCGTAGGCCGACAGCGCAATCACCGGGATGTTTCCCTGGTGGCCTTCCACCAGATCAAGCACGTCGCGACCATGCCCATCGGGCAGTTCCCAATCAATAATGACCAAATCGAATTTATGCGTGGTCAATTGCTTGCGCCCCTCCGCCAAAGTTAGCGCTGTGGTGATGTCCGCCAAATCCGCAAAGCTTGCATTCATCACTTCGGCAAAGTCCTGGTCGTCTTCAATATGCAATACAGAAGGCAAAAAATCCGATTGCGCGGCCATTTCGTCCACGTCTGGGTCCGGCTGCACCTGAGCGTCCTGCGCGGCCCTGACAGTAAACCAAAACTCGGTGATCGATGGCTCAGGCGTTGAGAACCCGATTTCGCCGCCCATATTCTCGACGATCTGTTTTGATATGTGCAGCCCCAGGCCGGTCCCGCCCGCCCCGCGTGTGTCGGAACTGTCAGCTTGCGAAAATGGCTGAAAAATCTTTTGCGCAAAGGTTTCGGGGATGCCTTTGCCATGATTACGTACCGCAATGCGCAATGCGCCATCAAAAGGTCTCACGTCGATTTCAACTTTGCGTCCCTGATATGAAAACTTTACCGCGTTCGAGAGCAGATTGATCACGACCTGCTGGAATCGATTACTGTCGATTGTCGCATACCGGGGCGTCCCTGCGTCCCGCAGTTCAATCGTTACATTATTTGCGGTGCCAATCGGCGCTACCTGCTGCGCACAAGCCTGAACCAATTGAGTGACGTCAACGGTTTCATAGTGAAAATCAAACGACCCGGCAGCGATTTTTTCCATGTCGAGGATATCGTTGACGAGTTGCGTCAAGCGATCACAGTTGCTTTTGGCTATCGACAACAGACGCACGGCCTTGTCGGGCAGATTGGATTTCATGGTGCCAAGTATCAGACCCAGTGATCCGTTGATCGACGTCAGCGGTGTTCTGAGTTCGTGACTGACGGTGGACACAAATTCGCTTTTTAATTTTTCAACGGCTTTGACATCAGAGATATCCTGAAGCTGAACGATATAGGTCAGGTCGCCGGAATGAGTGTCAATATAGTGAGAGATGCTGATCAAGCACCAGATCATTTCGCCTCCGCGATTTTTGATCCGCAATTCACCCTGATAGTGTCCACGTTCATCCCCGCGCACATGCGCAAGTTTGGCCAGCAGATCTTTGAAATCCCCAGCCGAGATGATCCTTTTGAACTTCGATCCCAGCAATTCCTCTTCTGAAAACCCGGTGATGTGGCACAGCGCTTGATTGACGTTGAAAAATTCGCCCTGTTCTTCGCACAAAGCCATACCGACAGGCGCGTTTGCCAAAATTGTGCTGAGTTGTTTTTCGCTCGCCTCAAGCCATGCCTGGGTACGGCGCAAGGCTGTAATATCGGTTTGCGCGCCCAAAAGCCTGATCGCCTTGCCGGTGTCATCACGGTCCGCGACCACCGCGTCCGCACGCATCCAGCGCCAATCCGAGCCGCTGTTGCCGTACCTGATCCGAAATTCCGAAACCGACCTTTCCGTTAATCCCGAAATGCAGTCGCTATCGGCCAGTTCGACAATCGCTTTGTCATCAGGGTGTATGCGTTCGTGAAACAATGCTTGCGGGTTGGTCTCGCTGTCTTCTTCGCTGACACCCATCAGGTCTTTCCATGTATCAGACACGACGGATTGACCGGTCGTCAGGTCGACATCAAAAACACCGATACGCGCACCGGTCAGCGCCATATCTCGGCGCGATTCTAATTCGCGCAGTTGCTTTTCACTGGTTTTCAGCTGATCGGTTTTGTGGCTGACGATGCGTTCAATGGCCCGTCGCCGGATAGACAGTGAATACAGTAACCCGGCCAACAAGGCGGTCATTGCCAACCCCCAAAACAACACCACGTACCGCGTGCCGTCGAGGACCGTATCTTCATAGGCTTTGGTGCTGCGCCATTTCATATGCCAGGTACGACCGAACAACTGAATGTCCGCTGTCGCCGAAAAATCCGCAAGATCGCCCCTGTCTCGACCTCCCGTACTTTGGTAAATTGGGCGCTGGGGGCCGCCATCCCCACCGTCTGCAATTTCGACCTCAAAGAATTGATCCTGTGCCAGGGTCAGTTGTTCAAAGATCTGTGACCCGACGATGGGTGCATACACCCATCCTTGAAACGTACCAGCGTTGAGTTGCGTGTCAGATCGTCCAAATAATGGCACTAACAAAAGAAAGCCGGCGCTTTCCGATCCGCCCTGAACCAAGGTAATCGGAGCGGTTATTTGCGCCGAGTTGGTATCGCGGGCCAGAACTGCCGCTTGGCGACGCTCAGCCTCAAACGCAATGTCCAATCCTAGCGCCGCGTCATTGGGCAGCAACGGTGCAATAAACTTTATCACAAACCCTTCAGGCAAATCGGTTTCGGGGTGAATGGTTAAGTTTTCCACGCCATCGTTTTCGGCATCTTGCAGGAATGCCGAACGGTCCTGGCGTGCGACGGGCACAATGAGCCCCAGACCACTCACACCCGGATAAGTGGTGTCTATCGTCAGCCCTGCCACATAATCGGCCCAGTCCGACGCGCGAACGCTGTCCGATACGCGCAGATAGCTGGCGGCGCCTTCAATCGCGTTCAGGTAGGATGTCAGCCGCGCGACAAGCGCTTTTTGGTTCTCATCCGCCAGGTTCAGAAATGCAGCCTGGGCGTGATCAACCGAACGGGCATGAAAAAGGCGCGACGCGGCAAATGACGCCGTCAGACAAAGCAGCAGTACAATGCCCTGCAACCAGATGGACCTCAGCATGAGTTCACGCCTATTCTTGTGGTACGATGCACATCACATCCGACTACCCGTTAGTGTCAGAAACTCATATCACTCAAGACGCGCCCACCTCACGCTGCGGTTAGAACCTCAGCACAAGTTTCTATCTACAATTGCATCAATAATTAAACATGTCCATTGCGGTTCATGGATTGTCACAAATCCATCCGAACGCAGCCCTTTTCACTGCCGTCTTTTGAACATCAGATCAAGGCTGGTCACTTGCAAATCGAAAGGTGATAAGCGCAGGAATGTTAGCGCGAAAAGGTGGCGATCTATGACATTGCGCACGGCCTGGGTTGCGATTTCGGCGATGTTCATCCTGAACGGCGCATTGTTTGGCATCTGGGCGTCACGGGTGCCTGCGGTTGCTGCACTATTTGACCTGTCACATGGCGAACTTGGCGTATTGCTGTTGTCTTTGGCTGCAGGTGCGATCTGTTCGTTTCCATTTGCAGGCAAGGCTGTGGACGGGCGCGGTGCTGCGAAAGTCACCAAGGTTATTGCGGTGATCTACCCTTTTACATTGATCCTGTTGCCCTTGGCACCTAACAGCATCGCGCTGGGGGTTGCGTTGTTTTTGTTCGGTGCAGCACATGGGGCAATGGACGTCGCCATGAACAGTTGGGGCGCCGAGGTCGAGCGTCATTTCAAAAGCCGGGTTATGTCCTCGTTTCACGCAATGTTCAGTTTTGGTGCCGGTTTGGGCGCTCTTAGCGGTTATGTCGCCGTTCAGGCAGGTGCCGGTCTGTTTGCACATTTTCTGACAGCGTCCGTTTTGATTTCCGTTGCAACCTTGTATTTTACGCGCATTCCCTGGACCTCGCGGACCAGCGAAAAAAGGGACAGGCCGATCTTTGCCTTTCCGTCAGGGCCGCTTTTGCTTGTCGGACTTGTGGCTTTATGTGCCTCACTGGGCGAAGGTGCCATGGCCGATTGGGGTGCAGTTTACCTGCGCGAGATCGCTGTGGCATCGGAAAGCACTGCCGCCTTGGGCTATGCCGTATTTTCGATTGCAATGGTTGTTGTGCGGCTGCTGGGCGACAAGATCACAATGAAAACCGGGCCGGTTTTGGCCGCCAGACTTGGCGGAGGGTTTGCCGCAATCGGCGTGTTAAGCGCGATTTTCATCCCTTCGGTCGAGGCGGTATTGTTTGGATTTTCGATGCTGGGTATTGGCTATGCGGTGATCATGCCGCTGGCCTTTAGCCGTGCTGCCAATGATCCTGATGTGCCACCGGGGCAGGCAATCTCCAGCGTTGCGACGTTGGGGTATGGCGGCATGCTGCTGGGCCCGCCGGCAATCGGTTTTCTGGCAAGCCTTACAGATTTGCGAACCGCATTTGGTTTGCTGGCAGTGCTGGCTGTGTTGATCATGGTTGTCGCATCGTCGTTAAAGTCGGATGCCTGATCTGGTATCGTCCGCCGACATGCTATGCGGTTATCCGTTGACGGTCCTTGTCAAAGAAAAACGCATTACGATCGTCATAATCCAGCGCCACGTCTTCGCCGACCTTAGTGCCATGCTGCCCGAATAATCTGACTGTCAGAGTTTCTTTGGCGTCCGACATCACCAAAATATTGGTGTCGCCGCCCAAACGCTCGACATGGGTGACGGTGCCTTTGATGCGCCCGGTGTTACCGATGGACAGATGTTCAGGCCTGATCCCCAGCGTGACACCATCTGGAATACTTGCAGCAGATTTCGTTAGAAAATTCATCGACGGCGCGCCTAAAAACCCTGCGACAAATTGGTTTGCCGGGTTGTTATAAAGCTCCATCGGGCTACCGACCTGCTCTACCTGCCCGTCGCGCAGTACAACAATCTTATCCGCAAGGGTCATCGCCTCGGTCTGGTCATGGGTCACATAGATCATCGAGGCTGCCAGTTTTCGGTGCAAGTCCGCAATCTCGATCCGGGTGTTCATCCGCAAAGCGGCGTCCAGATTGGACAAAGGTTCATCAAACAAGAACAGTTTGGGGTCGCGCACAATGGCGCGTCCGATGGCCACGCGTTGCCGTTGCCCCCCTGACAGATCAGACGGGCGGCGATCCACATAGGCGTCCAGATCAAGCATGCTGACGGCCTTGCCAACCCGTTCGTCGATCACCGCTTTGGGCTGCTTTTCCTGCTTTAGGCCCAAGGCCATGTTGTCGCGTACCGTCAGATGCGGATAAAGCGCGTAAGATTGGAACACCATGGCAATACCGCGTTTGGCGGGCGGTGTGGTGTTGACCTCATGCCCCCCGATCGACACGGTGCCTGCGGATACATCCTCAAGCCCGGCAATCACCCGCAGCAGTGTCGATTTTCCGCAACCGGAGGGGCCGACGAAAACCACAAATTCACCCTCCTCGACGGTGAGGTCAATGTTTTTCAACACCTCGACCTCGCCAAAGGATTTGCACACATTCTCAAGCTTCAAGGCGGTCATTCGGGATCTCCCAGGGTGATTGGCTGTCCGGTGCGGATGCTTTCATCGGCTGCCAGGCAAATCGACAGCGACAACACGGCGTCGTTCATGTGTCGCGTGAGGTCTGTGTTTTCGGTAATGGCACGGATCACGAACGCGGCTTGCGTATCGCAAAGCTGCTGGTGGCCCGGCTCGTCGGGCATATCAATCACACGGTCACCGGACTGTTTATGCACCAAAATGCCGCCAACTTTGGTATGGCCTTCGACGTCATCTGACGCCGCTTTGTTGCCATCAGTGATCGAGACTGATCCGGCAGGCGATACCACATCTTTTACAAAGAAGGCCGTTTCCGACATCATCGGCCCCCATCCTGCCTCGTACCAGCCGACAGACCCATCATCGAACGCCACCTGAAGCTGGCCGTAGTTATACATGTCTTCAGGTATTTCATCCGACAGGCGCAAACCAATGCCGTTCACGCGCAGCGGCCTGGCGTCGGTAATCTGGCACATGACATCGACATAATGCACACCGCAATCGACAATCGGGCTGGTGGTTTGCATCAGCGCCTTATGCGTCGCCCAGGTGTCGCCATCAGATTGCTGGTTCAGGTTCATCCGGAACACATAAGGCCCGCCCAGATCACGCGCCTCGTGGATCAGAACTTGCCAGCTGGGATGATGACGCAGGATATATCCGACAACCAGTTTACGGTTCAGCCGGGTGGCCATATCCACAACGCGCCGCGCATCGACCACCGTAGTCGCCAATGGTTTCTCAACAAAGACATCTGCGCCTGCGTTCATTGCGGCAATTGCATAATCCGCATGGCTGTCGGAATAGGTGGCAATACACACAAGATCAGGTTTGGTGGCCATGCCCTGTTCGAATGTCTTGAAACGTGGATAGCCGCGTAATTCTGAGGGCACTTCCACGTCAGAGCGGTTGATCAGGCCGACGATTTCGGCCTCTGGATGGGTGTGATAAGCCAGCGCATGGCTGATCCCCATATTTCCCAATCCTGCAACGACAACCTTCATTTGACGGCCCCCGACGTGATACCGCGGATCAGCTGTTTTGAGAATATGACATACAGCCCCATGACTGGCAGGATCGCCAAGGACAGAGCCGACAGAACCGCATTCCAGTCGGTCACAAACTGCCCGATAAAGACCTGACTGCCCAAAGTCAGGGTTTTCACCTCTTCTGCGGGGGCAAGGATCAGCGGGAACCAAAGATCGTTCCAGATCGGGATCATGTTGAACACGGCAACAGTGGCCATCGCAGGGCGTACCAGTGGCAATACCAACCGGAAAAAGATGGTGTATTCGTTTAATCCATCAATGCGGCCCGCGTTCTTCAGGTCATCGCTGACCTGACGCATGAATTCTGACAGGATGAATACTGCCAGCGGCAATCCCTGCGCCGTATAGACCAAAATCAGCGCCCAAAGCGTATTGACCAATCCGGTCTGCACCATCATTTCAAGAATGGCCACGGTGCCGATGCGGATCGGGATCATAATGCCCAGCGCCAGATAAAGCCCCATCAGCGTGTTGCCCTTGAACCGGTATTCCGCCAGCGCAAACGCTGCCATGGCGCCAAAAAGCAGAATGAAAAACAGCGATCCGACCGTTACGATCATCGAATTCTGGAAATAGAGGAAAAAGTCGCCCTGTTTCAGAACCGTCTGATATCCGATCAGCGAAAAGCTGTCGGCGTCGGGCAAGGATAAGGGTTCGCGAAAGATCGCTTTGCGGGTTTTGAAACTGTTGATCACAATTACAAACACCGGAAACAGCGCGATCAGCGTATACAGGATCAACGCACCGTGGGCGGCGGCTGAATTCAGGCGGTTCTGGCGGGCGGCGTTCATGGGATTTTCCTTAGAACTGATAGCGGCGCATGCGGCTTTGGATGCCGAACAGGTACAGGCACACACCGATCAGGATGATTGCGAACATGGCTGATGCGATGGCCGATCCCATATGCGGATCGCCAAGCTGCAACTGAAAGCCAAAGAAAGTGCGGTACATGAACGTGCCCAGGATATCGGTTGAAAAATCCGGACCCGCAAGCGCGCCCTGTGCTGCATAAATCAGGTCAAACGCGTTGAAGTTCGCCACAAAAGTCAGGATCGAAATGATGCCGATTGAAGGCAGTATCAACGGCAATTTGATCTTCCAGAAAGCAGACGCGCCGGTAATACCCTCGACCTCGGCGGCCTCAAGTATCTCATCTGGGATCGACAACAGGGCAGCGTAAATCAGCATCATCGGGATGCCGACAAATTGCCAGACTGACACCAGTGACAAGGTAGTCAGGGCGTAGGCCTCTTTGCCCAGCCAGGGCGCATAGAGTGATTTTAGCCCGACCCAGTCCAGCATGCCCGGTGCGATGCCCCAGATCGGGGACAAGATCAGTTTCCAGGCAAAGCCAACGATTACAAACGACAGGATCGTCGGGATGAAAATGGCAGATCGGTAAAAGCTGGCAAAGCGAAGGCGTGGATGGCTGAGAATTGCAGCCAGCAGCACGCCAATCGGGTTTTGCACCAGCATGTGCACCACAAAGAACCAAAAGTTATTGCCAAGGGCGTTCCAGAATTGATCCGCCCAGTTCGCATTGCCAAACAGGGTGCGAAAATTAGCAAGACCAACATAAACGCGCTGTTGATCCACTTCGGTAAACAGCGACAGGCGCAGCGTATTGAAAAGCGGGTAGATCATCACCGCCGTATAGACCAGCACGGCAGGTGCCAGAAAAACAACGATATGCCACCGGATAGGGCTCTTGCTGGGCTGTTTCGACATTGGACGGTCCTGCATGGGTCAATTGAAAAGGGTGCGGTTGATTTGGAATAGGGGGGGACGGAAACGGCGGTCCCGGCACCGATGGTCCCCGCCCCAAAGCGCGAATTGATTGCTTTGGGGCAGGTCGTTGCGCAATTGGCGCTTACTTTTGGGGGTCGTACCAGCTGGCCAAACCCTCTTGCAGGCGGGCGCCCGCATCTTCAGGTGTTTCTTCGCCTTTGATCACGGCCACAGAGGCGTTCCACGTGTCATTCTCAAGGTTTGGCGTGCCGCGTGACAGAACCTGATAGGTTGACCGGATCGAGCTTTCGCATTCACCGCGCCATGAGATGAACTCCTGTGCAAGCGGGTCTTCCAGCGTGACTTCGCCAGAGGACAGCGGGAAAAAGCCGGGCAATGCGTTGGCATAAAGCGACGCAAATTCCGTCGATCCAACCCAGTTCAAAAACGCTTTGGCCGCTTCGGGATGTTCGGTCTTGGCGTTCATGCCAATGCCGATGTCCGTGTGATCAGAGATGTAGCAGGTGTCGCCTGCATTCGCGACCGGCGGGTAAAATGCGCCCATCTCAAAATCGACAAGCGCGTTAAAGCCTGACACTTCCCATGATCCGGCAGGGTAGATCGCGGCCCGGCCGAGGGTAAAGATGTTCTGGCTGTCGGGATAGGTCTGCGCCTCATACCCGTCGCCCAGATACGCGCCCCATTTGGCAAGCTGGCGGTAGGGTGCAACCCATGCTTCATCGGTCAGCTTTTGCTCACCCGACAGCAGTGCCAGACGGCCCTCCTCGCCCTTCCAGTAGTTCGGGCCGATATTGTTGTAGCCCATTGTGGCTGCTTCCCACTGGTCATTGGTACCCATGGCCATCGGGGTATAGGTTCCGTCCTCTTTGATCTTATCGAGGGCTGCAAAAAATTCGGCCTCGGTTGTTGGCTCTTCGATACCCAACTCGGCAAAGGCGTCTTTGTTGTAGATAAATCCGTGGATAACGGACGCCATTGGCACGCAGAATTGCACCGATGCGTCGTCCGTGCTCCACCCGGACTTGGCAACGTCGGAAAAGTTGTTCATGCCTTCTAGGTCGGTCACATCAGCCAGATGCCCGGCCTCGAACAACGCCAATGACGCATCAAACGGGCGGCATGTAATGATGTCGCCTGCAGATCCTGCATCCAGTTTTGAGTTCAAAACAGCATTATATTCCGCTGGCGCTGACGGCGTGAAATTTACCTTGATACCCGGATTTTCAGCCTCAAACGCCGGGATGATTTTATCCTGCCAGATTGCCAGATCGTCATTGCGCCAGCTTTCGATTGTCAGCGTGACATCTTGTGCCAAGGCCGCAGATGTCAGCATACTGCTGGCCAGCAACGCGCCTGTTAATGTGAATTTGGTCATGTCTTTCTCCCTGGTTGGTTTTCGTCGTGATTGGTGTGTATTTACGTCAAACATCGGTCAAGATAGCCGCCGTTTTCATCCAGCAAAGCCTGCGCCTGCGCGGCACTATGGCCTGTCGCGACCAGAATTGCCGCTTTTACCCGGCCATCTGCGGCTTTGAGCGCGGATGCAGCAACCGGCTCGGTCACGCCAGCGGCTTTGCAAATAATGCCTGTCGCGCGGGCGCGTAGCTTTGCATTCTCAACCACCAGATTGACCATCATGCCCTTGTAAACATGGCCCAGCGCCACGCCCATCAAGGATGACATGACGTTCAGCGCCGCCTTTTGGGCCGCACCCGCCGCCATGCGTGTTGATCCTGCGATCACTTCGGGTGGGGTCGGCAGGTAGATTGCGAAATCAGACGCCGCAAGCAGCGGGGTCGCGGCGTTGTTGGCCAGCCCGACAACAGTTGCACCGAATTGCCTGGCCCGCGCCGCCACGGCCAGCGCATAGGGCGTTGACCCACTGGCACTGGCGACGATGGCGACATCGCGATTGCTCAATACGATTTTATCCACGTCTTTTACGCCATCTTCGGTATCACCCGGCATATGACCATCTGTTGGCACGCCTCCGGCCATGTGTACCTGAATTTGCGCATGCGGTATTCCGAAGGTGCCGTGAAGTTCGCTGGCATCGCTGAGCGCCATAAGGCCCGAACTGCCCGCTGCTGCATAGACCAGTGATCCGCCAGACTGGATCGAGTCCGCCATTACCTTTGCCGCAGCCGTAAGCTGTGGGATCATGTCATGCGCCGCCCGAATACCGGCCATCTGCCCGTCCAGCAACAGCCCCGCCGCCGCCTCGGCGGGCAGCGCATCTATCGGCAAATGATCTGCTATGGATTCTGTGAACGGCAGCGACATATGATTCCCCTTGCCAACAACAATACCTATTAGATACCTTTTGTCTACCATTTTTTGAAACCCATCAAATATTCGATAATTATAGCACCAATACAGGGTAAAATCGCCAAATAGGTCTTTTATTTTTGAAATAGGTATTCTATAGGTATTTTATGCAAAGCTTAGCAGATACCATTTTGATTGGCGTTGATGGCGGCGGGACCGGCTGTCGCGTTGCGATTGGAACCGACCGTCGCGGCCTGCTTGCCGAGGTTTGCGGGGGCCGCGCCAATGCGACGTCGGACTTTGATCTCGCAATTGATAACATCAAAAAGGCTGTGGCCCTCGCTGCCGTTCAGGCGGGGCTTGATCTTGACGACGCTGCCCCCATCAGCGCGCATTTGGGTTTGGCGGGTGTGCTAACGGCGGGCGACGCACAAAAGGTTGCCGATGCCCTGCCCTACACGCAATGCATTGTCACCGACGACCGACCGACCGCCATAACTGGCGCATTGGACGGTCAAGATGGGTTTCTGGTGTCGGTCGGCACCGGCACGATCATTGGCAAAGCCAGGGACGCTGCGTTTCGTTTTATTGGCGGTTGGGGATTTCATCTGGCCGATCAGGCGTCGGGCGCATGGCTGGGCCGCGCCGCTTTGGATCGCACCTTGCAGTGTTATGACAAAGTGCTTGATCATAGCCCGCTGACCCAGAATATTTTGACCCGGTTCGACGGTGACCCAAATAAAGTTGCAGCCTTCAGCTTTGTCGCCAAGCCGGGGGACTACGGAACTTTTGCGCCTGATGTTTTGGACGCGGCAGCAGTTGGTGACCCAATTGGGTTGGAGCTTGTGACCGAAGGCGCTGACTATATCTGTGGTGGCCTTGTGGCACTTGGGTTCAAACCCGGCGACGCCTTGTGCCTGTCCGGCGGCGTTGGGCCGCATTATGCGCCCTATCTGCCGAAACAGATGGCATCCTGCGTTATCGCCGCCAAACATTCTGCCGTTTACGGAGCGTTTCAAATGGCGCGTCACAGCGCCCGAAATATCCGTCAGGTGCCCGTATGAATGTCGCAGATTTCCTTTCACCGGATGGGTGGCTTTTGCCAGACGCCGGACCGCGCTATGTTCAACTGCGACAACGCCTGACCGATGGCGTTGAACAGGGCATCCTGAAAGCCGGATCGTCCTTGCCCCCCGAGCGTGAGATTGCAACCATCACCGACCTGTCGCGGGTCACGGTGCGCAAGGCAATACAGTCGCTGGCTGAAGACGGGCTGATTGTTCAAAAGCAAGGATCAGGATCCTTTGTCGCCACTCAGCCACCGCAGATCGAGCAATCGTTGTCGCGGCTCACATCGTTTACCGAAGACATGTCGCGCCGCGGTATGGCATCAACCAGCCGCTGGCTTGAGCGGGGCATCTTTATGCCCTCGCCGGACGAAGTTTTGGCGCTGGCCCTGTCACCGGATGCGTCCGTGTCCCGGATCGCGCGGCTGCGTACTGCAGACGACAAACCGATGGCCATCGAACGCGCGTCGCTGCCACCCGACATCCTGCCCAACCCGTTGTTGGTCGAGACATCTCTCTATGCGGTCTTGAAAGCATCTGGCCTGAGCCCGGTACGCGCTTTGCAGAAGATTTCAGCGATAAACCTTGGGGCCGCCGACGCGCAACTGTTAGAAGTCGCCGAAGGCGAAGCCGGTTTGCGGATCGAACGCACGTCATATCTACCAAATGGCCGGGTCGCTGAGTTCACAAAATCCATTTATCGCGGTGACGCCTACAATTTTGTGGCCGAACTGCGCCTTGCATCAGAATAGGGCTGCCAAATGAACGCCAATGAAACCCAAATGCGCCGTGAGGTTCTTGAGATTCCACAAGCCGTGGATCGCCTGCTCAGCAATCAGTCGGTCAGTATGAAAC
>JBAUHN010000233.1:0-5865 GCA_049680295.1 Sulfitobacter sp. | reverse complement strand
GCTGAGGCCTCAGCCGCAAGCGAGTGGTAGACAACGCGTGTGCTTGCGATTTCAGCCAATGTTCGTGCCAGATTGCGACCAACTCTCTCGCGCTGGACAGGTTCACGCGCAACCCCATTGCAGGCGTCTTCTTTCACGGCATAGATTTCTCTGGTGCTTGGTGGGTAATGCACGACACCGCGATCTACGCGTCGCGTCGCTTCTAGCTTGACCCCGTACTTCTCTGCCTCTTCGACCATTGCGCACCGAAAGTCGTCATAGTTGAACCGATGATCCCGGCCCAAATAAAAGAACTCGCCCTCCTGGGATCGCCGGTTCAGGACGATATGTGCGTGCGGGTGATCGCGATCCTTGTGGATCGCAATCACATAATCAAAATGGCCTTCGTCTGTCTCAAAGAAGCGCTCGCAAACGTCAGACGCGATATCACGAACATCATCTGCCTTCGTTCCGTGAGGAAAAGACATCAACATATGGGTGGTGTTTCCCATCTTTGGACGGAAGTCACTGCTCCAACGTTCGGCAAACCGATCCGTCAGATTTTTGATGTCTTTGTCATCAAACCTCGTCTTTCCGTCGAACGTTCCTCTACTGTCAACGAAATGCGATAGCTTGTGGTCGCGTGTGATGTAGGACAGTTGGTTGCTGAGCTGGCCTTTGTTATGAGTTCCGCCGTTCTTGATAGCCTTGAACACGGCTGCACGGTGGCCCCTCGCCGCCCGATAAAGCTGCGCATGCTTCTTGCTGTTGAGGCCTTGCATCGAGCCACGAATGCGATCCCAACCTTCACGGAAAATTTCGCCGGTGACGGCTTCAACTGCGCTATTGCGTGCCAAGAGCAAACTCCCTCAACACATCTGTGACCGTCACGGTCATGGTCGCGTTACGCCGCCGAACCAAGAGGTCGATCTGATCACCCATCTGGAGGACCATTCCGGCCAGCGCTCTGATTTCTTCATACTGCTTTTCAGACCAAGACGCAGGCATCCCGCGCTTCTTTGCCTCGTTCAGGCGTCGGGCGATTTGCGTGATGTTGTTGCCCACCCGATTGAGGGCAGCTCGGTAGCCCGCTAATTCATTTGCGAGATGCTCGTCTGGCACGAAAATTCCATTTGTCGCCTGCATGAGCGCGCGCAGTCCATCCGCTCTACTATCGAAACCGTGCCTCGCCAGCTCTGCATCGAAGGCCTTCATCTCATCCGGCGTGACCGTCACGCTGGCAGCGGCGGTACGAACTCCCGTATCGCGTCGGCGGTCTTTTTCACGCTTGATCGTGTAGTGGATTGTCCGCCGCGTGACACCGAAGCGCAGCGCAAGCCCTTTCACATCAGCGCCTTTTGCTGCCTCACGGACAATCATCAGGCGTTCGTCTGGTGTCAGAATTCGGCCTTTAGGCATACGAACAAAGAACCCCTATTTCCTGCCATCATCATAACAAGCGTTTCTACAATAATGCTTTACGTGTTTCAATAACGTATTATTGTAGAAACGCTTGTTATGCCATTTTCCGCCGAGGCTCATAGAACCGAGGCCCGCGAACCGCGTGCGAGTGACTTCGCGTACCTGCGGTAGTCTCGCGGGTTTGCCGAAATTTCCCCCCAGAGGAGCCGCCACGTGTTTTGGCACCCCTTCCCTAGCGCGACCTCCGTATGCGCCTCTATGGCCGCTCTCAGCGCCCGCATGACCCATTTACAGGCTTTTAGGTCGGCACGGCTGTCGTTTGGTTGCCATTCCGACGTCGTTTTTTGGTTTTCGCACGCGACACGCGACACGCACTACGCGACACGCGCCATTCAACACGCGGACTTAGGGATGTATGATTGCTCATCGTCGACCCGACCTCGTCACGCGACACGCGGTACGCAACAAGCGACACGCGTGATGGTGTTAGTAGCACGCGACACGCAACACGCGTAGTGCGAAACGGACACGCGGTAAGCTACACGCGACCAGCGATAATTGACACGCGACATGCGGTATGGAACAAGCAACACGCGAAAAAGACAAAAACCAACGCGACACGCGAAAAGCGATACGCAACACGCGAGAGAGCAGAAATGCAAAATGATGATATGAAAGTCGTCACTGTGATGACGCGAAAGGGCGGCGCTGGCAAAACAACACTTTTGCAGGCCATTGTGAGCGCCGCAGTTAAAGACAAACAACGCTGCCTTGTACTGGACGCCGATCCGCAACAAGCATTGTATCGGTGGTTCAACAGGCTCGAGATTGACGAACCATTGGTAAAGGTTCAACAACTTGAGTTTTCAAGCGACCTCGACAACGTCATTGAAGCCGCATGGAAGGCAGGGGACACAGATCTTGTCTTCGTAGACACACAAGGTGCTGCCGGAGCGTGGGCTGATGACCTTGCGGCAAGCAGTGATTATCTAGTTGTACCGATGAAGCTTGCCGAGAAGGACCTCTCGATAACGAAGGACACCTTCAACTGGTACGTCGGCCTCCGTGACCGCACAGACGATCCTGCGGCCCTCCCAAGTCTCCGTATCATATTCGCAGACGTACCGACGAAACCCACTATGGCCCAAGAGGGGATAGAAAAGGAGGCCCTTCGTCTATTCCCGATCATGGATAACTACTTCATGCATCGCAATCAGCACCTAGATGCAGATGCTCAGGGCTTTCTTCACGTCGTCGCTGAAAGGCGACGTGAATCCAAGTATGGCCTACTCAGAACTCATGCAAAATACTTTGACGAAGCAGTCGAAGAAGCCCGCGACATTCTCAAAGAGATTCTGGGAGATAAGTGATGGTACGTCGAACCAAACCAAAAATCACCGGCGACGATCCCAAGTATTCGCACACTTTCGAACGCTACCGACCAGTCGAAACCGACATGCCCTCTGATGTCAAAATCCCAGACAAAAGTGCTCAAGCAATCGAGCCCAGTCGCCAAACGCAATCGCCCCCTACAACGCCGCCAGTCAAGAAATCAAAAACACCCGATACCAAGCCGGAACCGAGGAAAGCGACAGCAACCCCAAGCAAACCAAAAGCTGCAAAAGCACGATCGGAACCACAAGCCAAGACAGCAACTGCCCCACGGAGTGATCGTCAAACGACACTCGATGCTGCTGTTCGAGTTGATCAAGGCGACGCTATGAAGCCGTTGATTAAGAAAGGCCTGGAGCAGCGCGATATTGTGATGCTAGCGGGGCGCAAAGCGACAGAGCAATTCGTGCTTTCGCCCACTTTCATTCCAAAGCCGGAAGCTGACAGGCTTCCTATGCAAGACGGATACCATACGTCAAAGAGGCTCGATGGTACCATTCTAGACGCAATGCGTGAGGAACATGACCCTCTTCGTGTTCGCTCCGATCCGGCCATGGTTCGAGGACAGTTCGAAACCCTGTTTTGGGACAAGCTCGATGAAGTGATAGAAGAGCTAAGCAAGAAGTACCTCTAGTCGTTTTGCAGATTACTACGGGCAATGAAATCCCGCGAAAAACGCGAGATTGAATAGAGCGGAGGACAACACGCCCTCCGCTTCGCTCTAGGCGCGTCGGCACTTTTCCTTTTCTTGATCCGCCTGCCATCCGGTCCCGGCTCTCAACAGGGGTCGTGATGTCGCGCAAGCGCGCCAGCCTCCGGACAGAAAATGGGCTCCCCCACGCTCTGCGCGGTCCCCCCAATTTTCCGCCCTCTGGCCCCCTGTCTTCGATCCGTCTCCGGACGCAGGACGGGCTGCGCCCTCTCTGCTCTGTCCAGCCGAATGGCATGAGGCCATTCGGCTGGACAGTTCAGGCGAGGCTTCGCCACTGGCGGAAGGGGGCGCAAAACCCAACCGCATCGCGAAAGGATTTGATCATGATGCGAAAACGGAAGATTGAAGGAAAAGCCGTCGCCCGCATTTTCGATGCCAAAACGCGGGATATCGTAGGATATCTTTATGAATGGAACACCGGGGCGCGAACACCGAAATGGAAAGATGATATCGTGCGAGAGGACGTGATTTACGATTATGACTGATATGTTCTCCATGCGCAGCGAGGATGAAGCCGTAGATGTCGGCGTTGTCTACTCGCCATCACCCGCAACCCTCCGGATGTTTGGGGCGTCTTACATGCTGGATAAAGAGACCTCTGGCACGTTGAAGTTCCTCGACCCGCAGGGCACTATATTGGCCACCTTTGATGTCTGGCAAAGTAAGTGGGTTCTCGCCGCTGAACTCGACGCGTGACCTTCCAGTTTCCCTGAAAAAATGCTAGGCTGGCTCCGAAAGGACGTCAGCCTATGCGTTTCAAAAACCGCCTTGTTTCTATGCTCATCGCTGCCCTTGCCGCGACACCCGCCGTGGCATGGGAACATGATTTTACGCGCGGTCTTGATCTATATTCCACCACAGACAACGGGGCCACCATCCGCCTCGTCTGCGATCCCAACCGTGTCTATGGCGGGACCGAAAGCATGGTTTTGATCGTGTTGGGGGGCAACTCCGATTTGACCACAATGGCCACGCTCGCCTTTCCCGACGGTCAGACGATCACCGCACCACTTGTCCATGGACGGCTGGCAAAGCGTGATCTGGCTGAAAACGTCTGGCATCCGATCCTTGAGGGCCTGCGCAACACGCAACGTGTTGAGTTAACCGTAGGGGACACAACCCGGGCAATGAACCTGGGCGACGCGCCAGCCTTCACCTGCATCTGAAAAACAAGCCTCCGCTGCAACGGTAGGGCAGGGGCCTAAGCGACCTCTGCAATCTCTCAAGCTTTCTCCATGAGATAATCCGCAGATCGCTGCGCCGCCGCTGCTGCTTTGACAATCGCACGCTTGTCGTCGCGCAACATTTTCAACCACGACTGAACGTAAGCCGCGCTGTCCTCGATGTGGCCCGGCTGAAAATCAAGCTGCGCACCCACCATTGCCGATGAAATTTCGGCAACGAGTTCTTCCATCGCATAGACCGCATTCCCAAACTTGGACCCCGCCTTATCCTTCGTCCGGTCGCACCGGCGCTTGTGACCTGTCGCATGGGACAACTCATGAAAAAGCGTTGAATAGAACAACTCTGCCGCCTTGAACTTCGGCAGTTCGGGCATGTGAACCTTATCCAAAGACGGGACATAGCATGCCCGGTCCCCACCTTCCGCATAGCCCACGCCCATACTCTCGACCATGTTGGCGGCAATGTGCGAAAGCTGCTCAATAGGCCGCGTTGCCAGCGGCTCGGCCTCATCAGGTGTCGGGAATTGATCGTCAAGCCCGTCGATCTGCTGCACATTGAACACGCGATAGGCCTTCAGATATCCCCGCGTCTTGTCCTTCGTCTCGCCTTCTCGGGCTTCGTCCTTCGCTTCGAACGTGCCATATTTGACCACAAGAGATGATTTCTCGCCCTTGCGCACCATTCCACCCAAGTCTTTTGCTTGCTTGAACGTCATCCAGACGGGATTGCGATAGCCTTGCGTCCATGCTTTGAGGTTCAACAGAACATGATTGATCCCGCGATAGCTGTCTCCGGTGACCCGCAGGGGCAGGGCGGCGGCGTTCTTCTGCCACGGGCATTCCCACGGCTTCACACCTTGTTCCAGCGCTTCAATGATCTGATTTGTGACTTCCATATAGACATCATATTTCGGCATGACGGTTCTCCTTTGTGGTGTCGCTTGGGTCTGTCGCCCAATGGATCGGGGTTGAGGGACAGCGCGAATGCGCCTGCTCCTGAAACCTCGAATGCGATGAAAGGAAGGATTGGGAGGAATTGAGCGAAATCGACGGACTGGCGCGGGCAGGAGGCGCAGCCGACAACACGGGTCTGTCTATTTCGCTTAAATCCGGCGGCATCCCTGCCGCCAACGTCCCGCAGTGGCGTTCGGCTTGTCCGAACCCCAAGGGACCAGG
>JBAUHN010000232.1:0-4056 GCA_049680295.1 Sulfitobacter sp. | reverse complement strand
TCTTTGCGGCCAGATCAGGTTGCGGCCATCCTCGACACATTACGCGAAAGCCATGACTACATTGTAGTGGATCTGCCGCGCGCGCTCGTTGGGTGGATCGAGCCGGTTGTGCAACGGGCGGACGAATTGATCATTGTCACCGACATATCTGTATCGTCGGTTCGCCATTGTCGCCGTCTGATCGATTTCTTCACATCGGACAATATGGCTTTGCCGGTAGAGGTCATCGTCAACCACGAACGCCGACCGCTGTTTCAGTCTTCGATGCATCGCGAGGCTGCAAAAGTGTTGGAGCGAAAGCTCACGCATTGGCTTCCACATGATCCACGAGCTGCAGCGACCGCTGCTGGCCGCGGGCAGCCTTTATCGAAAGCCGCCCCAAGATCTGCGCTTGGCAAGGCAATGACTCAATTCGCCAAGAAAACCGTGTCTGGACTCTCCATGTCCACCCAAAGCCCCAGAAAATAGGAGTACAGACAATGTTCAAGCAATTCACCCGGTCAGAGAAACAAGAGAGCGGCACGATCATAGACCTTGCAACCAAGGCCGCTAAGGTCGCGCCGGTTGTTCAAGGGCCATCACCGCAAGAAGCCGAATTGATTATTCGGCTGGAGTTAAAAAGCCGCCTGCATGATGTGCTGCTCGATCGCCTCAACCTTGCGGTCATTGACAGGGTGCAGCCCGAGGAATTGCGCCGCGAAGTCGCGACGCTGGTTTCGCAGGCGTTGAGCGAGGAAGGCCGCCCCATGCGTTCGGAGGAGTTCAAAAAACTGATTGATGAACTGCTCGACGAAGTGCTGGGACTGGGCCCACTGGAACCGCTATTGGCCGATCCCTCAATCAACGACATTTTGGTGAACTCGCACAGCAATGTATATGTCGAGCGCTACGGCCTTTTGGAAAAAACCATGGTCCGTTTCCGCGACGAGCGCCACCTATTGCGGATCATCGACAAGATCGTTGCACGGGTGGGGCGTCGGGTAGACGAATCCAATCCTTGGGTCGATGCCCGACTTGAAGACGGCAGCCGCGTCAACGCGATCATCCGGCCATGCGCAATTGACGGGCCTTCGATGTCGATCCGCAAATTCTCGCGCAGCCCGCTGACTATGGAGCGTATGGTTGAGTTGGGTACAATGACGGAGCCCGCAAGCGCGCTGCTCAAGGCGCTGGTTCAGGCGCGGCTCAACGTTCTGATTTCCGGGGGAACAGGCTCGGGCAAGACCACAATGCTCAATGCCATGTCCGCCAATATCGGCCAGAGCGAACGGGTGGTGACAATCGAGGACGCGGCCGAATTGCAATTGCAGCAAAGCCACGTGGTTCGTTTGGAAACCCGACCTTCAAACCCGACCGGTGGCGGTTCAGTTACGCAGCGCGATCTGGTGCGAAATGCACTGCGGATGCGGCCTGACCGGATCATCGTTGGCGAGGTGCGCGGCTCTGAAACATTTGACATGCTTCAGGCGATGAACACGGGTCATGACGGTTCGATGACCACCGTGCATGCCAATACAGCACGCGACGCTCTTGGTCGGTTGGAGCAACTGGTCACTATGATCGGATTGGATTTCCCGATTGCTGCCATCCGGTCACAGATTGCTGCCGGTATCCACATAGTGGTCCAGCTTAACCGCCTGAGCGATGGCAGCCGCAGGGTGATGAGCATTTCTGAAATTACCGGAATGGAAGGAAACACTGTCACGATGCAGGACATCTTTGTCTTCCGGCGGACCGGTATCTCGGAATCCGGTGCCATCCTTGGCAAATTTATCCCGACCGGTATCCGCCCGCGTTGCTACGATCAGATTATGCAAGCTGGCTTTGGCCTGAATGGCGATATTTTCCTGAGTGAAGGAAAGCCGACATGACCTATTTACCGGAGTTCGAGACCAATTCACTTTTTTACATTGGTGTCTTTCTAGGAGTTCTGCTGGCCTTCGAAGGCCTGCGTCAGGCTCTGACACGAAGTGAAAGTATATCTGAGGCCCGCAATCGGCGAATGCGTATGATTGCATCCGGGGCGACGACCAAAGACGTGTTGAATTTGCTGAACCCAACGCAAGGCCGTTGGCTGCTGTCGGGCGTGCCAGTTTTGGGGACTTTTCCGTTAAGTTTACGGCAAGCAGGGATAACCGTTCGCCCACAGATGTTTCTTCTGGCCAGCCTGAGCGCGACCACGACACTAGCTGCCGCGGCATCGACAATAATCATGCCGACAGCCGCAATCATTTTGTCGATCCTGATTTGTTTTATCCTGCCGGTGTTCGTTGTGCGATTTGCTCAGGCTCGTCGTATGGCGCAACTGGTCAGCCAACTTCCCGACGCTCTGGATCTCATGGCGCGCGGACTGAAAGTCGGGCACCCTCTGAATTCGACAATAGCCTCAGTCGCAAGCGATATGAACGACCCCATTGCGACAGAATTTGGCATCATAGTTGATCAGATCAGCTACGGCGACGACCTGGTAGATGCGTTCATGGATTTCTCTGACCGCACGGATCTTGAGGATGTACGCTATCTCTCCGTCAGTGTTGCCATCCAGGCTGGTACGGGCGGCAATCTGGCCGAGGTTCTCAACACTCTGGCCAAAGTGATCCGCGACCGTATTTCAATGCGTAAAAGGATCCTTGCCCTTTCCTCAGAGGGGCGTCTGACATCAATTTTTTTGTCGTGCATACCGCTGGTGATACTGGGCGCAACGTCCTTCACCGCCCCGCATTACTATGCTGATGTCAGCGAAGATCCTTTGTTTCGGCCCTTTGCTGCAGCTGTCGCGGTTCTGGTCGTGGTCAACTATCTCGTGATGCGGCGCCTGGTGCGCTTCAAGATATGAGTGGAGATGCAGTATGATTGAAATAATTGAAAACCTGGCCCGCAGCATTGGTATTTCCATCGGAACACTCGCAATTTTGGGTGTCGGCTTTGGCTCCATGCTTGTCATCTTTGGCCTCTCGGGCGTCTTCGCAGGCAAAGACTCTGAACTGCGCAGGATGGCTGAGCAAGGTGGTCGGCGGGCATCGTCAGTAGCCGATCGCGGAATTTTAAAGAATGTTGGTGCAGACCCGACCGGCCTGATGAAAGCGCTCATTCCGACGAAGCGTGAAGAGCGTAGCGAGATTCAGCGCCAGTTGATGCAAGCGGGGATGACCGGCCCACACGCTGTGCGCAATTACTATTTGGTCAGACTTTGCGCCGGCATATTATTGCCAATCGCGTTGCTGGCCGCCATCTACGCCTCGCGCGTTGGTATGGTCGCGTTGCCGGCAGCGCTCGACAGAGCATTCGGCGGATGGAGCCAGTTGCGCATCTTGCAAGTACTGAGCTTTCTCGTCGCCGTGGGGTTCTTCGGTCCGGCATTTTGGATCCGCTCACGGGCTGCCGAACGGAGACGCGCGATAGAAGAGAGCTTTCCCAATGCGCTCGATCTCATCCAGATTTCGGTAGAAGCGGGTCTGGGCTTTGATGCGGCCATGATCCGTGTTGGAAATGAGATTGAAAAAACCGCGCCGGAAATTTCGTATGAATTGCTGGCAGCACAGCGCGAAATTCAGGCGGGGCGCGGTAGAGATAAGGCACTGCTAGACATGGCAGCGCGCACCGGAGTGGACGAAGTGACGTCATTTGCCAATGTCGTCTTGCAGTCGATCCAGTTTGGCACCAGCATTTCAGATACGCTGACAACATACGCAAAGGAAATGCGGATCCACCGCGAACTTCGTGCCCAGGAAAAAGCCAATAAACTTCCGGTGCAAATGTCGGCCGTCATGGCCTCAATTATGCTTCCGGCACTTTTGCTGCTTACACTTGGGCCAATGTTAATTCGCTTGGTTCGCTTTTTTGCATAATGAATCCCTAAAAAAGTTTCGGATATAAGGTCGGCCACCAAGCTGAATAAAGGCTACATTTTGCCGTTAGAGCAATTATTTTGTCACAAAAGAGTGTGTATTTTCTACTGTAGATTGAAAAACCGTCCTTGCCCGGCCTGATTATGGCAATTTGTTGACAAAAACGCGTCCGGCAGAGACGATCAACTTGGGAATAGGGTGTTTAATC
>JBAUHN010000231.1:0-15685 GCA_049680295.1 Sulfitobacter sp. | reverse complement strand
CCTGATACCTCCAAAAGCGATGCGCTTTTGGCACTCATTCTGACATCTCTTTCCGACGACAAAGCCGAAGACATCGTGCAAATTGATTTGCGCGGCAAGACGGCGATTGGCGATTACATGGTCATCTGCACCGGGCGCTCATCGCGGCAGGTGTCGTCGATCGCCGAAAAACTTGCTCAGACCGTCAAGGATGAATTCGGACGCGTGAGCAAGATGGAAGGCAAAGAAACCGGCGACTGGGTGTTGATTGATACTGGCGACGTCATTGTGCATGTCTTTCGCCCCGAAGTGCGCGAGTTTTATCAGCTCGAAAAAATGTGGCAACCAACCGGTGCCGAGGATGCAGCTGCTCATTGACCGGGTCCAAAACCGGGCCTGCGTTTAAATGCGCCTGCATATTTGCGCGGTCGGACGTATGCGCGCCGGGCCAGAGAAACTGATCCTCGACGACTATCTGACCCGGTTTGACCGCACCGGCCGCGGGCTGGGCCTGGGCCCGGCGCGGGTTATCGAGGTCGATGACCGCAAAGGCGGCGGCAAAGAGGCCCAAGCTGAACTGCTGCGCCGTGCCATCCCAGCAGGGTCGGTGATCTGCGTGTTGGATGAGCGCGGAAAGCTTGACACATCGCCCCGGTTTGCCCGCAGATTGGGTGATTGGCGTGATGCGGGACACAGCGATCTGGCCCTTGTGATCGGCGGCGCCGATGGCATTGCCAAAGCGCTGCGCAACGACGCGAATTTTGCGCTGTCATTCGGGGCCATGGTCTGGCCGCATATGATGGTCCGCGTCATGCTGGCAGAACAGTTATACAGGGCCGCCTCGATCTTGGCGGGTGCGCCTTACCACCGGGACTGATCCTATTTCGGCAGCGAAAACGTCACCGTTGTCGGGTTCCATCCGCCCGGCAAGTCACGGGCCTGGATTTGCACTTGCGTCGTACCTTCGGGAATTGAGATACCGGACTGTGATCGTGTGAAGGGTTGCTCGTTCGTATGGGGGTGCGCTAATTCGCGAATGCCCAGTTGGTTGCCGTCCATATCAAGAACGCGCCATGCATCGGCATAATGGTCCCAACCGGTATCGCCATGCAAGATGGTCACATCAAATCGCCAAGTTCCACCTGATTGTGTCGCGCGCACATTTTGTATTGTCGGTGGCCCGGCCATCGCAGGCAATGCCAGACACGTCACTAAAACAGCAGCATATTTCATTGCGAATATCCTCATCAAAACGCGCTCACAAAACAACAGTGATGCAAATATAGGGGTTTATTGCTCTTTCAAAAGGATTTTGCGTGATTCTGATGCAAATTCCCGGCGCCAGATCACGCAGAGGGTAAAAAATGACGCCGCGATCAAGGCAATTGGCCCAGCTAACCACGCTACCACGCTGAGCGCAAAAAATATTGACCGCAAACCGCGATTGAAACTGCGCGCGGCGGTCACATTGATTTCTGCTGCCTGATGCGCCCGGTGATAACAGGCAGGGTCGTTGGCATCATTCGGCACTGAGGCGACCAGAACCGAGCAATAGCCAAACAGCCTGTTGGCCCAGACGAATTTCAAAAACGCATTTGTCAAAAAAAGAACAAGAACCAACAGCTTAACTTCTAGCACCCGCGCTGTGTGGCTGATCAAAGTCAGGTCTTCGGCCACGCCTGCCAACCGATCTGCATTGCCGATCAACGCCAGCGTTCCACCGATGGCGATCACACAGGTTGACGCAAAAAACGAGGTGCCCTGACGCAAGGACCCCAAAGTCTGCGCATCAAAGATACGTGGTTCTCTGGTGACCATCTGGCGCATCCATTCGCCGCGATATTTGGCCATGATGGACGATACAGACGGGTAGTGGTCCGGGGAATTTTCAATCCGCCAGCCGATGCCTGCCCAAAACAGCACCAAAAGCACAAAGGCACCAATATCAAGCGCCTGAAAAAGTGTGATACGGTCCAGCAAATCCATGGCAAACGCATAGAACAGCGGGATAAAACTTGCCAGTGCGATAAATTGGTAATATTAGTTTACCAAACGGAGGTGCCGCGAATGGAAATGCCTGTCCCCGACCCAACAATTCTGGCGCGCAAGTCCCGATTGGTGGAACGGCTATTGTCGGTTTTACCCGGCGATGCCGTGATCCACGACGTGATGGAGACGCGCGCCTATGAATGCGATGCGCTGACCGCTTACAAGTGCCCACCAATGGCCGCCGTCTTGCCCGCTAGCACGGCCGAAGTTGCGGATGTATTGCGGATTTGTCACCAGGAAGGCGTGCCCGTGGTGCCACGCGGGTCCGGCACGTCGCTTGCGGGCGGGGCTTTACCCACCGCCGATTGCGTGATCCTTGGCGTGTCGCGGATGAACGACGTGCTTGAGACCGACTACGAAAACCGGTTTATCCGTGTGCAATCGGGGCGCACCAATCTCAGCGTGACCGGTGCCGTCGAAGAAAACGGGTTTTTCTACGCGCCCGATCCTTCCAGCCAGCTGGCCTGCGCCATTGCAGGCAATATCGCGATGAATTCAGGCGGTGCGCATTGCCTCAAATACGGTGTGACCACAAACAACCTGATGGGCGTTGTCATGGTACAGATGGACGGTGAAATCGTTGAAATCGGCGGTGCGCATCTCGATTCAGGCAGGCTTGACCTGTTGGGTTTAATCTGTGGGTCCGAAGGGCAATTGGGGGTCGTGACCGAGGCAACTTTGCGGATATTGCACAAACCGGAAGGCGCACGGCCCATGTTGATGGGGTTTGACGACAATGAAGTAGCAGGGGCCTGCGTGTCAGATATCATCAAAGCAGGGGTGTTGCCCGTCGCCATCGAATTCATGGACCGCCTGTGCATTCAGGCCTGCGAGAATTTTGCAAAAGCGGGATATCCGGACTGCGAGGCGCTCTTGATCGTCGAGGTCGAAGGCTCGGAGGCCGAAATCGACGATCAATTGGCCCGGATTACCAAGATTGCCAAACGGCACGATCCGGTTGAATTGCGCGAAAGCAAAAGCGCCGAGGAAAGTGCCAAAATCTGGCTGGGGCGCAAATCGGCCTTTGGGGCGATGGGACAGTTGAACGACTACATGTGTCTTGACGGCACGATCCCGGTGTCTTCTTTGCCATTCGTGCTGCGCCGGATTGGCGAGATGTCCGACGAATATGGGCTTCGGGTCGGCAATGTTTTTCATGCAGGCGACGGCAATATGCACCCGCTTATCCTGTTTGACGCCAACAAAGAGGGCGATCTGGAACTGTGCGAGGCCTTTGGCGCCGAGATACTGAAGCTGTGTGTTGAGGCCGGCGGTTGCCTGACCGGCGAACATGGTGTCGGGATCGAAAAGCGAGATTTGATGCGCGTCCAGTATTCGGTGGAAGACCTGGAAATCCAGATGGCCGTCAAAGACGTGTTTGACCCGCAATGGTTGTTGAACCCGGCCAAGGTCTTTCCTTTGGATGTGTCGCAATCGCGCCGGGGTATTCCCTTTGCTGCGCAATAAATCTTGAACCGGGGGCCGTGCCCCAAATCGTCAAAGGCCCATAAATGACCCCGAAAACCGAAGCCGAATTGGCGCAGATCATCGCCGCATCAGATGGCCCGCTTAGCGTGCAAGCGGGCAAGACACGCGGCTTGCAGCCAGCGGGCGATCCATTGGACATCACCGGGCTAAATGGCGTGACGCTATATGAGCCCGGCGCGCTGACGATTGTGGTCGAGGCGGGTACAAAAATTTCCGACATCGACGCGACACTGGCCAGGGAACACCAGCGCCTGGCCTTTGAGCCGATGGACTACCGTGGTTTATTGGCGACCAAAGGCGAACCCACCATCGGCGGTGTGATCGCAAGCAACAACAGCGGCCCGCGCCGCATTCAAGCCGGGGCAGCACGAGACTTTACGCTGGGCGTTCGATTTGTCGACGGCGCTGGCAACATCATCAAAAACGGTGGCCGGGTGATGAAGAACGTAACCGGCTACGATCTGGTAAAACTGATGTGCGGATCATACGGGACCTTGGGCGTTCTGACAGAAGTTGCCCTGAAGGTTCTGCCCATTCCCGAAACCACCGGCGTGGTTCTGATCAACGGTTTGACCATCAACCAAGCGGTATCAGCCATGTCCGGCGCCATGGCCTCTCCGTTCGAAGTGTCCGGTGCCGCGCACGCGCCCCGCGGTGTGGACGGGCATCCGATCACGATGCTGCGTGTCGAAGGGTTTGAAGCCTCGGTGGCGTACCGCTGTAAGTCTTTGCAACAATTGCTGGCTCATTTCGGTGAAAGCACGGTGGAAACCGACCCGGCCCGCACGGTCGCTGGCTGGAAATGGGTGCGCGATGCAGAACTTTTTCATGATTCCGACGGAGACGTCTGGCGCATTTCGTGCAAGCCGTCAGATGCGCCCGACCTTGCCGCGCGGATGGAGGCAAAAGGCATTTTATTCGATTGGGCAGGGGGGCTGATCTGGGCGCTGATGCCAGAGAATACCGATTTAAGGGCACGGCTGAAACAGTTTGACGGGCATGCCACTTTGGTCCGGGCCAGCGAAAAGGCGCGCGCGCAAATGCCGTTTTTCCAACCAGAACATCCCGGCGTGGCCCGTTTGTCGGCCGGGCTGCGCGCCCGGTTTGATCCGCGCGGCATTCTGAACCCCGGCCTGATGGGAGCGCGCTAAATGCAAACCAGATTCACCGACACGCAAATGCAAGACCCGGCCATCCAACGCAGCAACGACATATTGCGCGCATGCGTGCATTGCGGGTTTTGCACTGCGACGTGCCCGACTTATCAGGTGCTCGGCGATGAACTCGACAGTCCGCGCGGGCGCATCTATCTGATCAAGGACATGCTTGAGAATGACCGTGATCCGGATGCCAAGACGGTCAAACACATTGATCGCTGTCTTAGCTGCCTTGCGTGCATGACAACCTGTCCGTCCGGCGTGCACTATATGCATCTTGTCGATCATGCCCGTGACTATATCGAACGGCGCTATAAGCGCCCCCTGTCTGACCGCATGTTGCGGTGGCTGCTGGCGCGGATATTGCCCTATCCGATGCGGTTCCGGGTGGCCCTGCTTGGCGCCAAAATCGGGCGCCCTTTCGCAGGTCTGATGCCTGATGCGCGGTTGCGTGCCATGCTTGAGATGGCGCCAAAAGTGATCCCGCCGGTCAGTCGAAATGATGATCCGCAGACGTTTAATGCCGCTATGCCGCGCAAAAAACGGGTGGCCCTGATGACAGGTTGTGCGCAAAAGGCGCTGAACACGGATATCAATGATGCCACCATCCGTCTGTTGACGCGGTTGGGCTGTGATGTGGTGATCGCCAAGGGTGCGGGATGTTGCGGCGCGCTGACCCATCACATGGGCAAATCGGGCGAAAGCCACGCAACAGCGGCCAAAAATATTGCCGCCTGGAGTGCCGAGATAGATGGCGAAGGTCTGGACGCGATTGTCATCAACACCAGCGGTTGCGGCACAACGGTCAAGGATTATGGCCACATGTTCCGCAACACCGGCATCGCATCGGACGCCGCCCGCGTGTCTGCTATTGCGATGGACGTGTCAGAGGTGCTGATGCAGCTGGACATGCCGTCAGGTGACGCAAAACCCGATCTGATCGCCTATCACGCGGCCTGTTCGCTGCAGCACGGCCAGCAGATTAAGACCTTTCCCAAGGACCTGTTGAAACGCGCAGGTTTTACCGTTGTTGAACCTGCGGACGCGCATCTATGCTGTGGCTCGGCAGGCACCTACAATCTGATGCAGCCCAAGATTTCGCAGCAGTTAAAAGCCCGCAAGGTTCGCACGCTTGAGGCCAAAAGCCCCGATATTATCGCTGCGGGAAACATCGGCTGCATGATGCAGATCGGCAGCGCGACAGGCATCCCAATTGTCCACACCGTCGAATTGCTGGATTGGGCAACAGGTGGCCCCAAACCGCCGGCGCTGGTCGCGAATGGGTCTTGTCATGACAAAGTTCCAATGCTTCGTTGATCCAATGCCCTAATTTCGCCGCACCCTGTGGCTAAGTGCAGGATACCAACGAAAAGGATCGTGTTGTTGCGGCTTTGGTTGTCCATTTTTTTGATCACACTGAGTTTGGCACCGGCTGCATCGGCGCAAGACGCACGGCTGAAAAGCCTGGAATCGGGAATTGATGCAAATGCCTGGGAAGCTGTTGGTCGGCTGGATATTGACGGCGTCGGGTTTTGCACCGGCGCCTTGATTGCTCCACAACTGGTTCTGACTGCCGCACATTGCCTATACAATAAGTCCTCAAAAGAACGTGTGAACCACGAAACCGTCGAATTTCTGGCTGGATGGCGCAATGGGCGTGCCTCGGCTTACCGCCGGGTGCGTCGGGCAGTAATCCACCCCGCCTATATCTATGACGGCGAGATTTCATCGCAGCGTGTGCGCAACGATCTGGCCTTGCTGGAACTTGAACGCCCGATCCGCAACACGTCGATTATCCCGTTTGACACCGCATCGCGCCCCCGAAAAGGTGAACATGTCGGCGTTGTCAGCTACGCGCGCGACCGCTCCGAGGCGCCGTCACTACAAGAGGTATGCACCGTTCTGGCCCAACAAGAAGGCGTGCTTGTGACCTCGTGCTCGGTCGATTTCGGATCGTCTGGTGCGCCGATTTTCGTCTTCTCGGAAGGTGCCGCAAAAATCGTGTCGGTGGTTTCGGCCAAGGCCGAAGTGGACGGCGAAAACGTCTCGCTTGGGACCTCACTGGGTGCACCTTTGGCCTTATTGCAGGCCGAGCTTGTTGCCGGAAAAGGGGTATTTCAAGCCCCGGGTCCCGACGCATCGCGCGTGCGCGTCAACGGCCAGCGCCACGATACCGGCGCAAAATTTATCAAACCCTAAGGAAATTTTATGCGATTTGTATTTGTATCTGCAATTTTTCTGTCGTTTTGCATGGCCCACCCGGTGGTCGCGCAAAACACAAACCTCACACGGTTGGGTGACAAGAATCGCGCCCTGGGATGGGAAGCGGTCGGACGTCTGGATACCAAAAATGGCGGGTTTTGCACTGGCACTCTGATTGCCCCTGACTTGGTACTGACGGCTGCCCATTGCGTGATGACCGCAGCAAAACGGGCCTCAGACAAGCCGCCGATCTGACATTCAGGGCTGGATTGCGCGATGGCACAGTTGTGACCGAACGGGCCGTGTCGCAGATCGAAGCGCATGTCGGCTATGTCCCCGGCCGGGGTTTGACATTCGAAAACGTGCGCCATGATGTGGCGTTGCTGAAACTGGCGGCCCCAATCCCTACGCATGTGCTTGATCCGTTTGTACTGCACAAAGGTAGCGCGCAGAAAGGAAACGTCAGCGCCGTATCTTATGGGCAGGGACGTTCTGACGCGCTGTCACGGCAGCGGCAATGTCAGGTGCTGGATACGCGTGATGATGTCTTGGCGCTGGATTGCGACGTGACTTTTGGATCATCAGGCGCGCCCGTTTTCAGCCACCAGAATGGACGCGGCCGCATCGTTTCAGTGATTTCGGGTGGCGGGACGCTCGGGGGAAAGAAAGTCGCGTTTGGGATGGCGTTGCCAAGGGTTGTCGGTGATCTGAAACGCCAGATGCGGGCCAATGCCCCGCAGTTCGGCAAGCCGGTGCGCCGTGTCACCGTCGGGGCCGGCACCAGTTCCGCTGGCGCAAAATTTATCAAACCCTAAGTCACAAAAAAGGTCTTGAAACTGTCAAATACGTCCCCAAATGAGTGATGTTGGAACGCCTGAAACAGGGTTCCGACAAAACGTAAATACTGGATCTGTCCATGATGGAGGGTCCGGCTGATTTATCGCTCAAACAGAGGATGATACCTATGCGTACTTATGATTTTGCCCCGCTTTACCGCAGCACTGTTGGCTTTGACCAAATTGCAGGCCTGATGGACCGCGTGCTGACGTCTGATACGACTCAGCCCAGCTATCCGCCTTATAACATTGAAAAACTTGACGATGACGCCTACCGGATTTCGATTGCCGTTGCGGGCTTTTCGGATGCGGACCTATCCGTGGAAGTCCGTGAAAACAGTCTGATCGTATCCGCGAAAAAAGCCGACGAGGATCAAGGGCGCAGCTATCTGCATCGTGGCATCGCAACCCGTGCGTTTGAACGCCGCTTCCATCTGGCCGACCATGTGCAAGTCACAGGTGCAGCGCATGTTGACGGCATGCTGAATATTGATCTGATACGCGAAGTGCCTGAAGCCCTGAAGCCACGGCAAATTTCGATTTCCTCGACCAAACAGATCGAAAAAGATGTCGTCGACAGCAAGGCCGTGAACTAAGCCGACGCTGAAAAGAACCCGCCGCCCGGCCAAATGCGCCGGGCAAAAAAAGAGCCGCAGTGAAATGCGGCTCTTTTGCGTCGTGATCTCGTATATCAGACGGCCATGCAGATGTATTTCATCTCCAGGTAATCTTCGATCCCATGGTGCGACCCTTCGCGGCCAAGGCCGGATTGTTTGACGCCGCCAAAAGGGCCCAGTTCAGATGAAATGATGCCAGTGTTGACACCGACGATGCCATATTCCAACGCTTCGGCGACCTTGTAGACCCGGCTTAGATCCTTTGCGTAAAAGTAGCTGGCCAGTCCAAAGATTGTATCATTGGCCAATGCGATCACTTCGTCCTCATCTTCAAACTTGAACAAGGGGGCGAGGGGGCCAAAGGTCTCTTCCTGCGCCACTTTCATCTTTTGGGTCACGCCCGTGACAATTGTTGGCTCGAAAAACGTACCGCCGATTGCATGTGCTTTGCCGCCCGTCAAAACGGCGCCGCCCTTGTCCAATACGTCCTGCGTATGCTCGCGGACTTTTTCGACGGCTTCCATGTTGATCAGCGGGCCGGTTGTGACGCCATCCGCCAGGCCATCGCCGACGCTTAGATTTTCGACTGCAACTTTCAGCTTGGCGGCAAAGGCATCATAAATACCGGCTTGCACATATATCCTGTTGGCGCAGACGCAGGTCTGACCATTGTTGCGGAATTTGCACATCATCGCGCCTTCTACGGCGGCATCCAGATCGGCGTCATCAAAAACGATAAACGGCGCATTGCCACCCAGTTCCATTGAGCATTTCATGACCTGATCAGCGGCTTGTTTCAGCAAAATCCGCCCCACTTCGGTGGAGCCTGTAAAGGTGAGTTTACGCACCGCAGGGTTTTCGCAGAACTCTTTGCCAACAGCCGACGATGACGAGGATGGGACCACGTTAAACACGCCCGCGGGAATGCCTGCACGCTCGGCCAAAACGCCCATGGCGATCGCACTTAGCGGTGTTTCTGCTGCCGGGCGCGCGACGAACGCACAGCCCACCGCCAAAGCAGGGGCGGCTTTGCGGGTGATCATCGCATTGGGAAAGTTCCAGGGCGTGATCGAGGCAGCAACCCCGATGGGCTGCTTGATCACTGTGATACGTTTGTCGCGTTGGTGGCCGGGGATGGTTTCACCGTAGACCCGTTTGGCCTGCTCGCCCATGAATTCGATAAAGGATGCGCCATAAGCGATCTCGCCTTTGGCCTCGGCCAGTGGTTTGCCTTGTTCAGCGGTCAGAATAATGGCCAGATCATCCGCGCTTTCCATCATCAGATCAAACCATTTGCGCAATACGCCAGCGCGTTCTTTGCCGGTCCAGCTGGCCCAGTCTTTTTGTGCCTTTTCGGCCTGCGCAATTGCGCCTGCAACCTGGGCACGCGACAGATCCGCCACTTTGGCAATCACATCGCCACGCGCAGGGTTGGTGACATCAAATGTCCCGTCGTCGCCGTCAACCCACTGGCCACCGATATAGGCGCGTGTTTCTAGTAGCGCGGGATCCTTTAGCAGCGATTTCAGGTCCGTTGGCATTTCCGTCATGTGATTTTCTCCTGGAGATTTTGGTTGTGGAACCCAAAGCAAGTCTGACTATGATTGTCCAGTTCCAGTTTGAAGGAGAGTAAGTGTGAATTTGGATGATGCCTACGCAAACGGAGCCTATATCGACAATGCGGACGACTATCCATCGCGCTGGCAACGGGAGGCTGCTGCGTTTCGCAATGCCCTGTCCGACCGTGTTGAGATTGACGTAGCTTACGGCCCCACCTCGCGTCAGGTCTTTGACTTTTTTCATCCCGAAGGCATCGCCAAGGGAACTGTTATTTTCATTCATGGTGGCTATTGGAAAGCCTTCGACAAGTCGTTTTTTTCGCATTTTGCAGCAGGGTGTCTGGCGCAGGGTTGGTCGGTCGCGATGCCGTCCTATGACCTATGTCCTGACGTCAGGATCAATGAAATAACGGAAGAGTTGGCACAGGCGGTTCAAGCAATCGCCAAACACACCGACGGGCCTATTGCATTGACCGGGCATTCGGCCGGTGGCCATTTGGCCGCGCGGATGCTGGACCCGGTGTTTTTCGACGACGCCTTGCGGGCACGGATTTCGGCGGTGGTCCCGATCTCGCCGGTGGCGGATTTGGAACCGCTTTTGCGCACGACAATGAACGAGGTTTTGCAACTGGATGCAGCCGAGGCGCGGGCTGAAAGTGTGACGCGCATGCCGGTTCCATCGGCCGTGGAAGTGACGGTTTGGGTTGGCGCGGATGAACGCCCAGCATTTCTGGATCAGGCAACCTGGTTGGCACTGGCCTGGAACTGCGCAGAGGTCGTTGTGCCGGGTAAACACCATTTCGATGTGATTGATGGGCTAAAAGACGCCGATAGCAAATTGGTCCAAACCTTGACTAAAACCATTTGATTGCGCGCAGACAGTAATCTGCCACTTGATTTGGAGACAATAATAAGCAATCTGGCGCCAAGCTTGGGGTTGATGGCGTCGCCCTTTCAAATGGCTTGATTTGTCCTGAACGCCGGGACCTTTCTGAAGAGGAGGGTCTGACATGACCAACACATCGAAAACTTCCCGTCCCGACATGTACCGTTTTCACAACGGAGAAAAATCGCCCTTGCCGTTTGATGCGGCTGAATACGAAGCGAGATTGACTGAATTGCGCGAAAGAATGGAGGCTGTTGGTGTCGGCGCCGCCGTTTTCACCTCGATGCACAATATCGCCTATTATTCCGGATTTCTTTACTGTGCCTTTGGGCGGCCATACGGGTTGGTTGTGACGCATGATGCATGTGTGACGATTTCCGCAGGGATTGACGCAGGTCAGCCGTGGCGGCGCAGTTTTGCCGACAACATCACCTACACCGACTGGCAACGTGACAATTATTGGCGCGCGATCCTGTCGGTCACCGGTGAGGGCGCTGTGATCGGATATGAGGGGGATCACCTGACGCTGATGCAGCGCGACAAGCTGGAGGATTTTCTAAAGCCCGTCACAATGCTGGATATGTTCGAGACCACGATGCGCCAAAGGATGCACAAATCTGATGCCGAGATCGCCTTGATCCGGCACGGTGCGCAAGTGGCGGATGTCGGCGGCTATGCGATCCGGGACTCCATCAAGATCGGCGCCCGCGAGATTGACGTGGCGATGGCCGGGCGCGACGCGATGGAGTTGGAAATCGCCAAACGGTTCCCGGATGCCGAATACCGCGACACATGGGTTTGGTTTCAGTCCGGCATCAACACCGACGGCGCACATAACCCGGTTACAGCGCGCAAACTGGCACGGGGTGATATCCTGTCACTGAACACATTCCCGATGATTTCGGCCTATTACACCGCGTTGGAGCGGACGCTGTTTGTCCAAGAGGTGGATGCCGCCAGTCTGAAACTGTGGGAGGCGAACGTGGGCGCACATGAATATGGCATGAGCCTGCTGAAACCGGGGGCGACCTGTGCTGAGATCACCCATAAAATAAATACGTTTTTCGAAGAGCGTGGCCTGTTGCAATACCGAACATTTGGATATGGCCATTCATTTGGAGTTCTAAGCCACTTCTACGGTCGTGAGGCAGGATTGGAATTGCGCGAAGATGTCGATACTGTGCTGGAGCCCGGCATGGTGATCTCGATGGAGCCAATGTTGACGGTTGGTGCCGGAAATCCCGGTGCGGGTGGATACCGCGAACATGATATTCTGGTCATCACCGAAGACGGCAATGAGAACATTACCGGCTATCCATACGGGCCTGAATTTAACGTCGTTGGCTAATTGAGACGCCTTTCGGCGTCATGACATGTCCCCAAAGCCCCGAAAGCCGGGGCTTTGGGTGCCGCGCGCCGTCGGGCGTTTTACCCTTTTCAGATGTGTCGGCATTTGCGACAGTTCCAAAAATCGCGGTGTACGGCCATGTAAATTGAATTTACATGCCTATATATCATAACACGTTGAAACGAGGGAATTGTAGATGGCCGATTTTGAAGCTCAGGTTCAGGAATCTCAGGAACAGGTGGCGCAGGCGCAGTCAAAAATTGCAGAACTGACCAGCCGGATTGAAACCGCGCGCGCCAAAATGAAGGCGGGTGACGATGCGATGATTGATATTGAGAACGCATCTTTGGAGGATGTTCACGCCCATACGGATGTGATGAACGCCAATATTGCCGAGCTTATTATGGGCCTTGATGATGTGACATCGGCCTTTTCCAAAGACTTTGACGAGATGCGGTCAAAAACCGGCTGGGAAAGCGTTGTTGGCATATTTTCAGCTGCGAAATCGGATTCGATGCGGCAAGAGCGGGTGCGTTCGGCCAGTATTGATGACAAATTGCAGGACTTGATTTCCAAGTCGGACATTATTGTGAAGCTGCTGGAAGGCCAGTTGCTGATGCTCGAAGAGCAAAAGACCAAGGTGGAGAGCAATCTGTCTGAGACACTGGATGAGCGGGAAATGACCGTTGGCACACTGGAACAGGTGCGCGCCGATATTCTGGGGATGGACCCGAAGATTATCACTTTGGAAGGTCAGATTGCATCCGAGACCGACGCCGCCAAGCGCACCAAGCTGGAATCGGAACTGGCGGCACTGAATGCGGCCTATAACGCGCTGGTGCAGGACGAACAGGTGAAACTGGCCAAAAGCCAGACGCTGGAGCGCTATATCGAGAAGGGGAAGACCTGGATTGATTCACTGCAAAATCAGGCGGCGACGCAGATGGTTTTGATCAACAAATTGCAAACAGACACAAAACAGCGGGTGGTTTTGTATGACGCGCTGACCAAGTCGCTGAAGACGGCGCAACAGCAGGATGTGGCGCATAGGATCAACGAGATTGGCGTGCAGACCGACCAGGAGGCGCAGACGGCGATGGCCGGCATTGGCGCTGCGACCAATCAGCGGATGGCCGATATGCTGGAGGCGCATGAGGATCATATGGTCTTTGCCCGCGATGTGCTGGAGCAGAAAGCCAAGGCGGATGAGCGATTCGCGCGGCGGTTTGCCAAGATTATCGAGAAGCATGACAGCAATCAGTATGGGGCGTGAAGGTGAAACGCAGGGTGACGGACCTCGTGCTCTACTGACCCGTCGTGGAAAAAGGGACCTTCTGGTTGGCGGAGTGCTGATCGTTTTGCCCGTAATCTTGGTCGGTGTTTTGAATGTTTGGTACCCGAAGGCACTCTACACATTCGGATTGGTGATTGGAGTGGTTCTTGTCATCCGGACGTCGAGCAGCGAACTGAATTGGGTCATACTTAAGAGGCGTTTTTTTGATGACTAACCCCTCCACCGATCACGTCGGCCTGTCCGACACTTTTGCCTCGCGTCGGTATTTCCGCAAGTTTGACGGCATTATCAAACATATGATGCGCGTGGCGGGGGTGATGGAGGCGGAAGGCGCGTTGAGCCGGGCTGAGGTGAATATTCTGGCCGGCTATGCGGTGGGGCTGACCCATACGTTCAAGGCGCTGAGCCTGAAATACCTGCTGGTCGGGCGCGATACGGGGCGGTTTTTTGGGTCTTTGTCGATGGATTCCAATGAAAGCGGGTTTCCGGTGGCGGCCGAAATCATGACCATGGCCAATGACGCGCAGCAGGCGGCACGGCATCTGGAGAATATGCCCAGTGCAGATGCGCTAAAAGACGAAATGGTGCAGGTGATCCTGGGTGACCGTGACATTCCGACGAAGTTGCAATTCGCGCTGTCTCAGCGATTATATTATGAAGAACTGGTGCGCGGGTATCTGTTTTGGGCGCAAAACGATCCGGCGTCGCAATGGATTGGCAACATCTCGGAGGATCGGCGCGCGTTCCGGCTGCATTGGGCGGTTTATGACAGCCAGATTAACCTGCCAGTGATCTATCTGATGGAGTTGGAAGACACCGGTAAAATTGCCTTGCCAAAAGATCAGCGGCGCTGGCCGGAGGTACAGGCGCATCTGATGGCGCAGGCGTTGGGCGGGCTGAAACTGGTGACGATTGCGCGCGGGTTTGATGAAGATTTCGTTGATCTGCATCCCAAAAGACTGCGCCGGTTTCATGTCGGGCCGATGTATTCGCACAAATACACCAAACAGGCGGGTCCTCTGCGCGAGGTGCTGGCGGATGCGCGTGCGCCTGCGGGGGATGACTGGGCGCTGGTCTGGACTGAAGAGAACCTGCACAGCGACCGGGTTGAGGAAGAACCCTTGGGCTGGTTTTCAACCCGCGAGCGGGAGGTTTTCGCGTTGGATCCCTTTGGCGGCAAGGGGGCTGATTTGGGCGCCACGAGCATGGAACGCAGCATTATTCTGCCGCAGCGGCCCTATCAGGTGCTGGAAGAAAAGAACCCGCCGGGGTTTAATAATGTCCGCAAATTTGTGGTCGGCCGTGAGGGGCGTGTGTTGCAATATTAGATGCGCTGCGCGCAGTTGAGTATTTTTGGAAGGGTGAAGTTTTGGAGATTGTGACATGAGCCAGACGTCAGATGCGATGGAGTTGCGCGAGGCGGATATCGTCAAGCATTACGGTGTGGCGCTGGCGCTTCTGGAAGCGTTTGATCATGCACCGCGCATTGGCAAACCCGTGGCCGAAGATGCGCCTGAGCGATCTGCGGGGATCGGCACGCGGCGGCGGTTTCGGTCGACGACACCGGGGCTGGTGACGCGGTCATCAGTGGCAAAATCCGGGGTGCGGTTGGCGGAACGGATTGAGGGCGCGGATGGCGGTGACGCCCTGATGTCGCCCTTGCAGGCAACTGTGCTGCAAGGGTTGCGGCGCAGTGTGGCGATTGCTTTGGCGGTGGCGGAAAATTATGCCGAACTTTCGGGTTTGGGCGATTTGAAGCGCGCCAATCTGCAAGGGTCATTGCCCGGCGCGCGGAAATCTGAGTTTTCAGAACTGCTGAGTGCTGAGGCGCTGATCACCCTATCGGTGTTTGCCAATGCCGTTGCCTATCTTTTGTCCGCGCATCTGAGCGAAGTTACGGTTGAAGTGGGTGAAGTCGAAGAGGTATTGACGGACAATGGTCAGGTGGCCTTGCACGGCGCGCTTTGGGAACTGGATCAGGATATTGCCGCCCACGCCACTGACGACGCGCGGTTGGTGGCGACAATTGCTGCTTTTGCCGAAGGGTTAATGGAAAAGGTTGCCTTGCGGGCGCAATCGGCGCCACGTCTGGAGCCGTTCGAGGCCGCAGCCTGGAAGGTAGAGGTGGATGATTTCACCGTGCGTGGCTTTGCCCCTGCCTCCAAGGCGAAATCGACGACGCTGACCATGACGTTCAAAAAGCCCAACGAAGTTGTGGGCAACCATATCGCGAAATATCAGGCGATGAAGCTGTCGAAAATGCTGATGGC